>JBFHLI010000056.1:0-15769 GCA_041594935.1 Gammaproteobacteria bacterium
ATCGTGTCGCACCGGGTAACCGGACAGGGCCTGCAACGTCAAGGGAGTGATGAACTCTCGGGCGGCGCGGGTCATCACCACCCGCACCTCGAACTCCTTCTCTCGCAGACGCCGGATCAGCTCGGCGCTCTTGTACGCCGCTATCCCCCCGGTGACTCCCACGACCACTTTGATGGGCGTGTCCATCATGCGTTAGAGTGTACACGCCGCCCTGCCCTGTGACACGGAGGTCCCTTGGCTATCACGGACTGGCCGAAATCCGAGCGTCCGCGCGAGAAGCTGCTCGAGCGCGGTGCGCGCTCGCTGTCGGACGCCGAGTTGCTCGCCATCTTCCTCAGAAGCGGCCCACCCGGAAGCACCGCGTTCGATCTCGCGCTCGAGCTTCTGCAGCGCTTCGGTGGTCTGCGGCCGCTGCTCGACGCCACCGAGGCGCGCATCTGCGTGGCACGCGGGTTCGGCCGCGCCAAGCATGCGGAGTTGCGGGCGTGTCTCGAGATGGGCCGACGATATCTGGAAGCGGCCCTGGTTCGGGGGGAGACCCTCACCGGCCCCAAGGACACGCGCGATTACCTGACGGCTCGACTGCGCGGCTATCAGCACGAGGTCTTCGCCTGTCTGTTTCTCGATGGACGCCATCGGCTGATCGGCTTCGAGGAATTGTTCCAGGGTACGATTGACGGCGCGAGCGTCCATCCACGGGTCGTCGTCACGCGCGCCCTCAGCGTGAATGCGGCAGCGGTGATCCTGGCTCACAATCATCCTTCTGGGGTCGCCCAGCCGAGCGACGCCGACCGGGCGCTGACCCGCAGGCTCCAGGATGCCCTGGCGCTGGTCGACATCAAGGTGCTCGACCACTTCGTCATCGGCGACGGCGAGAGCGCCTCGTTCGCGGAGCGGGGCCTGCTCTAGGGCGTGATCTGGCGAGGCCCGGCGGGCCCGGCTACCTTGCGTGCGACCCTTGACGCTGGTATATAAGTCGGTCGGGTTTGCCGGTCATGATCGGCACCATCAATACTAACCGCGAGAGCAGCCAGCCGATGTCCAAAGTCTGTCAGGTCACCGGGAAACGCCCCCAAACCGGCAACAACGTGTCGCACGCGCACAACAAGACCCGGCGGCGGTACTTGCCCAACCTTCATACCCATCGGTTCTGGGTCGAGAGCGAGAAGCGATGGGTGAAGCTGCGGGTATCGACGAAGGGCCTGCGCATCATAGACAAGCAGGGGATCGAGCGAGTATTGTCCCGGCTTCGAGAAGACGGCCTGAAGGTCTGAGCTGCCAATGGCAAAGAGCAAGATTCGCGAGAAGGTGAGGATGGTCTCGAGCGCAGAGACCGGTCACTTCTACACGACGGTGAAGAACAAGCGCAATACACCCGACAAGCTGGAAATGAAGAAATTCGACCCGGTTGCCCGCAAGCACGTGATTTACAAGGAAGGAAAGATAAAATAGCGGGAAACGCTGCCACCCCGACTGAGAAAACCGCCATTCGGCGGTTTTTTTTTTGCATGCGCCGTGCGAACCTCGTCCGGTGCGGCCTCCGCATCGGAGCTGCCGGCCCGGGCGGTGCAATTCAACCAGCTAGGACAGGGCCGGGTTCATCGAGTAGGTCGGGAGGGTCCTCGCAAACTCCTGCAGCGCCCGGATACCGCTTGCCTCGGCCTGCCGACACCAATCCTGTAAGGATCGAAGCAGCCGTTCCTGGCTCATGGAACGCTCCTGCCAGATCGCCTGCAGTCGGCGCTTGTGCTCGTACACGGTTTCGAGGCGATGACTCTGGGCGAGGGCGCGCTCGAGCTTTCCGCGAGCCTCGGTCGTCAGCAGGGATTCCTCGCGGGCGAGCAGTGACTTGGCCCGCCGTAAGACCCGGCGTCGATAGACGTCCGCCTTCTGCAGCTCCTCGGCGTGAACCCGCACCAGCACCGTCTTGGCGTACTGCGACATCACCTGGAACCGATTGGTGATGAGCGCCTTCAACGTATCGAGATCGGCTCGCATCTTGTGGGGCGCAAAGTTGAGCTGCGGCGGGACCTTCTTGACCCGGGCGAGGCCGAGCGACTCGAGCAGCCTGATGTACATCCAACCGATATCGAACTCCCACCACCGGCTCGAGAGCCGGGCCGAGCTCGGAAATGCGTGATGATTGTTGTGGAGCTCCTCGCCGCCGATGAATATGCCCCAGGGAACGATGTTGGTGGAGGCGTCCGGCACCTCGAAATTACGATAACCCCACCAGTGTCCCACGCCGTTGATGATTCCGGCCGCCATCACCGGCTGCCATAGCATCTGCACCGCCCAGAGCGTGATTCCGGGCAATCCGAACAGGACCACATAGATCACAAACAGGGCAATGAGACCCAGGTGTGAGCGCTTCTGGTAGACATTGCGTTCCAGCCAATCGTCGGGCGTGCTGTGGCCGTACTTCGCGATGATCTCGGGGTCTGCGGCACCTCCGCGATAGAGCTCGTATCCCTCCAATAGCACCTTCTTGATGCCGTGCACCTGAGGGCTATGAGGATCCTCGGCCGTCTCGACCCGCGCGTGGTGACGACGATGAACCGCCACCCACTCTTGGGTCACGGTGCCGCTGGTCAACCACAGCCAGAAGCGGAAGAAGTGGCTGACGACGGGGTGCATATCGAGCGCCCGGTGGGCTTGGTATCGATGCAAGAAGATGGTGATGCTGGCGATGCTGATATGGGTCGCCACCAGGATAAATAGCACGTAGCCCCACACCGGCAACCGGAACAGGCCCCACACCGGGAAATCAATCAGACCAAAATCCATCGTGAACCTCGCGAAATTGCACCGAACCGCTGGCGAATAGCCTGCCAGTCTATCATCGAATCGTCATCGCACGCACGATCCTTCGAACCATGGCCAATAGCCCCGCGGCGGCATCGCCATCGTCCGGGCTCCTTGGCGAGCTATCCAGGTCTAGCGGTGCCGCGGACGCGATACTTTAGAGAATTCGGCGCGCGGTCGGGGAGCCCTCGGACTGGCCGTCTGCGCCGCCAGCCCGGGGCCCGAACGGGCTCTGCCGTTTCCGCCGTGACTTGGCAGCACCGATTGCACCCCGAATAATACCGGCCCGATGGTCGGCATACCCTTCGTCGAGGTTCGGGACCTGCACCGTACTTACGGGCCGCTGGCGGTGCTTCGTGGGCTGAGCTTCGAACTCCAGACCGGGGAAGTGCTCGGGCTGCTGGGCCCGAATGGTGCGGGCAAGACCACCACCCTGCAGATCCTGAGCGGCGCGCTGACCCCGAGCTCGGGGCGAGTCTCGATTGGCGGCAAGGACCTAATCGCCGAGCCCCGAGCGTGCAAGCTCCTGCTCGGCTATCTCCCCGAGCATCCCCCGCTCTATCCGGAGTTGACGGTCGATGAGTACCTGGGGTTTTGCGCCCGACTCAGGCAACTTCGCCGGGCCCGGGTCCCGGCCGCGGTGGAACGGGTGCGAGAACAGTGCGGCCTGGAGGACACCGGTCGTCGTCTCATCGGCAACCTCTCCAAGGGCTTTCAGCAGCGAGTCGGGATCGCGCAGGCGATCATTCACTCCCCGCCGCTCGTCATCCTCGACGAGCCCACGGTCGGCCTCGACCCGATCCAGATCCGCGAGATTCGACGCCTCATTCGCGAGCTCGCCGGCGAGCACAGCATCATCTGGTCGACCCACATCCTGGCCGAGGCCCAGGCGGTTTGCGACCGGGTGCAGATCATCAACCGGGGACAGATCATGCTGAGCGAGACGGTTGACCGGGTTACCGGTGGCCGGCCGGGGGGCTCGGTGCAGGTGGCATTCGAGGCCCCCCCCGGTATCAACGAGATCGAGGCAATCTCCGGCATCGAATCGGTCGAATCGCTCGGGTCGGGCCGCTTCCGATTGCGCTGCATCCCCAACAGCGGCGCGCGCGAGCAGCTGCTTAGCGAGTCTCTCGGCAAGCGCTGGGGTCTTTGCGAGCTGACCCCCGAGCGCCACTCGTTGGAGGAGGTGTTCGTGCGCCTCATCGCGGGAGAAGAGGAGCCCGCGGCGCTCCTCGAGCCGCGCGCTTGAGCATTCTCACCATCGCGGGCCGGGAGCTTCGCAGCCTGTTTCTCTCGCCGCTCGCCTGGACGTTGCTGGCCGTTCTTCAGGCAATCCTCTCGTACGCTCTGCTCATCCAGATGGAGCGCTTCGCCGAATGGCAGTCGCGAATCTTGAACATTCCGGGCGCGCCCGGGATCACCGAGCTCGTCGTCACACCGATGCTGAGAACCGGGGCGTTCGTCCTGCTCATCGTGATCCCCTTTCTGACGATGCGATGTGTGAGCGAAGAGCGGCGTCAGGGAACCCTCGCGTTGCTGCTCTGCGCTCCGATCTCGATGGGTGAAATCATCCTCGGAAAGTATCTGGGTCTGCTCGCGTACCTGGCCTGCATCCTCGCGCTGATCGGTGCCCTCGCGCTGATGCTGCTAGCGGGCGGTACCCTCGACTTCGGACGATTCGCGGCCGGCATGCTGGGTCTCGCTTTGCTGGGTGCGAGCGTCGCCGCCGCCGGGCTATTCTTCTCGACCCTTACCAGCCAGCCGGTGATCGCCGCGATCAGCACCTTCGGTCTCGTCCTCGGGCTCTGGATCCTCGACTGGACCGCAGGACAGACGCGCGGCACGGGCCGGCTGCTGGAACACCTCGGGTTGACCCGCCACCTGGACGCGCTGCTGCGTGGGCTCATCGACACTTACGATATCGCGTACTTCTTGCTAATCATCGCCTCGTTCCTCGTGCTCAGCACCCGACGGCTGGCGAGCATTCGACGGCCGTACTGAGGCCCGTAAATGCCCACCGCCCGCCGCTTCCATCTCGCGCCGCGTCTGCGGGAGCTCTTGGTCTGGGTGTCGCTCGGCGCTGCGGTTGTCCTGCTCGGCGGCCTCAGCGCGCGGTACCGTATCCAGCTCGACTGGACCGCCCAGAGCCGCAACACATTGTCGGAGGCGAGCCAGGCGCTGCTCGAGCGGGTGGAGGGTCCGGTGACGGTCACCGCCTATGTGTCCCGGGACGGAGCACTGCGGCAACGGGTCACCCGTCTGGTCGAGCGATACCAGCGTCACAAGCCGGATATCTCCTTGCGCCTGGTCGACCCTGACGCCGTGCCGGAGGAGGCTCGAAGGCTCGGGGTTGCAACCGAGGGTGAGCTGCGCATCGAGTTCTCGGGACGCGCCGAGAGCGTCCGCGAGCCGAGCGAGCAGGCCCTGAGCAACGCCCTGAATCGGGTCGCGCGAGCCGGGCAACGCTGGATTGCATTCATCACCGGGCACGCAGAGCGTAACCTATCGGGTAAGGCGAACCATGATCTCGGCGACTGGGGTCGCCACCTCACCGAGCGTGGCTTTCGGCTGCAACCACTCACGCTCACCGACGTCGAGGAGGTTCCGGAAAACACCGCGGCGCTGATTCTCGCAGACCCGCAAGTCTCCCTCCTGCCCCGAGAGATTGCGCAAATCGAGTCGTTTCTCGACGCCGGCGGCAATCTGCTCTGGCTCACCGAGCCCGACTCCGAGCACGCGCCGGCCTCGATCGCCTCCCGCCTCGGCCTCGCATTCGTGCCGGGGACGATTGTCGATCCGACTTCGCCATTGCTCGGAGTGAATCACCCCACCGTGACCGTCGTATCCCGGTACGGACCGCATCCCGCCACCGCGGGCTTCGAGCTCGTCACGCTGTACCCTGGTGCGGGCGCGATCGACTCACGATCGCCACCCGGCTGGGAATCGCAAAGCTTGCTCACCACCAGTGAGCGTACCTGGGCCGAGACCGAGCCCCTGGCGGGAGAGGTCACCTTCAATCCGCGCGATGACCGACCAGGTCCTCTCGTGGTCGGCGTTTCATTGACTCGCCCCCTTGCGCAACGCGCCGCCGATACCGACCGCGAAGGGGGTCAGCAAAGAATCGTCGTGATCGGGGACGGGGACTTCCTGTCCAACGCATATCTCGGTAATGGAGGCAATCTGGACCTCGGCCTCAACCTGATCAACTGGCTCAGTCGCGATGACAGCTTCATTGCCATCCCGACCCGGACCGGGCCGGACCGGTCACTGAACCTGTCGCGCCGCGCCGCAATTGCGATCGCTTTCGGGAGCTTGTTCGCGATGCCGCTGCTGCTCTTTGGAATCGGGATGACTATCTGGTGGCGGCGCCGGCGGCTCTAAACGACGCTTCGGGTCTTGCGCCTTGAAGACCGCGCCCGAAGGCAAGAGGAAACAACGACGGCACTCAAGCGGAAGGCTTTCCCTCGTCGCCAACCGCATTCCCGGCTGCCCCTCCTCGCTTGATGTAGAGCTTGGAGAACAGCACCCCGAGCTCGAACAGGGCCCACATGGGAATTGCCAGCAAGGTCTGCGAGATCATGTCGGGCGGAGTCAAGAGCATGCCGAGCACGAATGCCCCGACGATCACGTAGGGGCGTTTGGCGGACAGCTCCTCGGGGGTCGTGAATCCGGCCCATACCAGCAAGATGGTGGCGATCGGCACCTCGAACGCCAGGCCAAACGCGAAGAACAGCTTGAGAACGAAATCCAGGTAGCTGCTGATGTCGGTCATGATCGCCACCCCCTCCGGGGCGACCGCCTGAAAGAACGCGAACATCAACGGGAACACCACGTAGTAGGCGAATGCCATCCCCAGGTAGAACAGCAGGGTGCTGGTCACCATCAGCGGAAACACCAGCTTGCGTTCGTGCTTGTAAAGCCCTGGCGCAACGAACGCCCAGGCCTGGTAGAGGATCACCGGCATCGAGAGAAAGATCGACAGCACGAGGACCAGCTTGAAAGGCGTCAGGAACGGAGAGGCGACCTGGGTCGCGATCATGCTCCCGCCCTGTGGCAGGTGGCGTAGCAACGGTGCCGCCAGGAGATGATAGAGATCGTTCGCAAACGGAAACAGAACCAACAAGAACACGACCACCGAGAGGAGCGCACGCAGAAGCCGGTCGCGGAGCTCAACCAAGTGCTCCACGAAGCTCATCTCGGCCGGAGCGCTAGGATCGTTCTCTGGTTTGGCCATCGCTGCCGCGATCTGACGCGCTGCTCCGATCGTCGGTTGATCCCTCGACCGGCGCCCGGCTGGTTGCGGTGATTGCCTCGCCCGCGGAAGCGATCGCTTGCCGGGTCGTCTCGACCTCCGAATCGCGCGACCCGCCGTCGCTGGAGGAGGCGGACGCCTCGATGTTCTTCAATGCATCGCGCGTCTCGGCAAGGTCTTTCTTGGTATCGTCGAGCGCCTCGTACACATCGTCGAGCGGGGCGGGCTTTTGGAGCATCTCCCTCAGCTCCGTTGCGTGCACGTCGCGCTCGATCTCGCGCCGCAGGTGATCGGCGTAACGACGCGCCTTTCCGACCCACAGGCCGACCGAGCGCGCGAGACCGGGAAGGCGCTCCGGGCCGACCACGAGCAACGCCACCACGGCGATGAGAGAAAGCTCCCAGAATCCGACGTCGAACATTTTGCGGGGCTAGGGCGAGCCGAGACCTCGCCGGTCAGGCGCTGTCGCGCTCTTTGTTGCTGACCTCACCGTCTACCACCTGCCCGCCATCTTGCTCGAGCTGCTCCGCGTCGGAGTTGGCTTTCTCGTTGCCGTCCCGCACCGCGGACTTGAAGCTCTTGATTGCGGATCCGAGATCGCCTCCAATGTTGCGAAGCTTCTTCGTGCCGAACAGCAGCAGCACGATGGCCAGAACAATTAACAGCTGCCAGAGACTGATACCCATTTCTTTCCTCCGAAATTCAATCCTAAGGTGTGGGGCACTCGCATATTCTCGTTGTCTTCAGCGCCTATTCCCCGAGCCGTGCTCGGGACGCCTTCTCCTCTAGACCCGATCGGCCGAAGCGCCGCTCGAGCTCGGCGAGAACATCTTCGGGCTTCAGCCCTCTTTCGGCCAGCAGCACCAGAGTGTGAAACCACAAATCCGCGGTCTCGTGCACAATCGCCCGCCGGTCCTTCGACTTCGCCGCGACGGACAGCTCGCCCGCCTCCTCGTCGATCTTCTCGACAATCCGCTCGAGCCCACCCGCGTACAGTGAGGCAACGTAGGATGTACGAGCCGGTGCGGACTTGCGGTCCTCGAGGACCCGGGCCAGCCGGCTGAGCGTCGAGCTCACGTTGCTCTCGATGGGCCTGGCATCCCGTCGGTCACCGCCGCCGCCCCGGGGCGGGCGCGGCGCCCCCGCCCACTCGGGAGTAGATCTCGGCAGGATACTTTAGCTCGGGCTCGGTCGCCTTCCAACTCTCACCCTGAAGTCGGCGAAAGAAGCAGTGACGCCGGCCGGTGTGGCAGGCGATACCGCCCTCCTGCTCCACTCGCAGCAATACCGTATCACCGTCGCAATCGAGACGGATATCGCGCACCACCTGGTGGTGACCAGACTGCTCGCCCTTCGTCCAGAGCTTGCCGCGGGAACGCGACCAGTAGACCGCCAGCCCCCCCGACACAGTGTGCTCGAGCGCCTCGCGATTCATCCACGCCATCATCAGCACCTCGCCGCTCCCGACGTCCTGGGCGATCGCCGGCACGAGGCCATCTGGTGTCCACGCAATTTCATCTAGCCACACCGTGCTCATGTTTTCGAGCGATTCCGACCTTTATGCAAAAGCGGAATGATACACCCAATGCAATCGCCGTGGGCAGGATCCCGCGGCTTGCTGCTCGCCGGGCAATTGCTTGACCGCGGCGGTTGGGCTCGCGAGAATCAGGGCCAATCTTCACGCGGAAGCACGGTTCGAGACCGAGAATCCAGATGGGGCTACGCAAGATCTGTGTCCTGGGGGGCACCGGATTCGTCGGTCGGCACCTCGTCAGCGAGCTGACTCAGCGGGGCTACGCGACCCGCGTGCTCACCCGCCGTCGCGAGCGCCACCGCGAGCTCCTGGTGTTGCCGACCCTCGAGCTCGTCGAAGCCGACCTGCGCGACGATGAGACCTTGACCGCCGCCTCGAATGGCTGCGATGCGCTGGTCAACTTGGTCGGCATCTTGAACGAGAACCGCCCCGGTGACTTCGTGCGGGTGCATGCCGACCTCCCCGGAAAGGTCGCGGAAGCGTGCGCTACCAACCACATCTCTCGATTGATCCACATGAGCGCGCTTAACGCCTCCGCGTCCGCGCCGAGCCACTACCTTCAGACCAAGGCCGAGGGAGAGTCCGCCGTCATGCAGGCGGCCGGCGCCGATCTTCGGGTAACGAGCTTCCGCCCGTCGGTAATCTTCGGGCCGGACGACAGCTTCTTCAATCGATTTGCGTCCCTGCTGCGCCTGAGCCCATTCGTGTTCCCGCTCGCCTGCCCCGAGTCCCGGTTCGCCCCGGTCTACGTCCAAGATGTGGTGGGCGCATTTGCCGATTCGCTGACTTCCAAGAGCACCTGGGGCGAGAGCTACGACCTCTGCGGGCCCAACTCGTACACGTTGAAGGAACTGGTCGAGTACACCGCCGAGGTCGCGGGATTGAAGAGGAAGGTCATTCCGCTGAGCGACCGCCTGTCCCGGCTGCAGGCGCGTGCGCTGGAACGACTGCCCGGCCCGCCGTTTTCCACCGACAACTACCTCTCCCTGCAGGTGGACAGCATCTGCGAGAGTAACGGGCTTGCCGCGCTCGGGATCGAGGCGACCGCGCTCGAGACCGTGGTGCCCGAGTATCTGCGTCCCCCGAGCCGAGCGCGGCGTTACAGTCGATATCGCAGCGCCGCGAGAAGGGGCTGACCCGCCGATCGAGCCGGGCGCGCCTCAGAGCGCGACCAGGATCACCGTACCGAGCACGACCCGATAGACGACGAACGGCGTCATGCCGACCCGCGTCACCAGCTTCAGGAAGTAATGTATGCACAGGTAGGCGCTCACGCTTGCAACCGACGCCCCGAGCAACAGATCACCCCACCGCACGACCTCCGGGCTCGACACTGCCTTGACGCCCTCGAGCAGACCCGCCGCAGCAATGATGGGAATGGAGAGCAGGAAGGAGAACCGGGCAGCAGCGGCTCTCGTGAGTCCCATCGCCATGGCCGCGGTGATCGTGATTCCGGACCGTGAGGTGCCCGGCACGAGGGCCAGAGACTGGGCCAGCCCAATGATAATGACGTCGCGCCACCGAAGCCGATGCTCGTCTCGAGCCTGAATACCCTGCCGGTCCGCCCACCAAAGCAACAGGCCGAAGAAGATGCTCGCAACTCCGATCACCTCCGGTGCGCGCAGTCCGTCGACGCCGTACGCCTCCAGTGCGATTCCCGCCGTCCCAGCCGGGACGGTGCCTGCTATGACGGCCCATCCGAGCATGCTCTGCCCGACCTGGCGACGGCCCCGCACCGAGCGAATCCAATCGCGAGTGATGCCGGCGAGCTCGCTCCGGAAGTAGGCCAACACCGCGGCCAGGGTGCCCACGTGCAGCGCCACGTCGAACGCAATGCCCTGGTCGGGCCAGCTCACGAGGCTGGGCACGAGCACGAGGTGGCCCGAGCTCGATATCGGGAGAAACTCGGTCAAACCCTGAATAAGGGCGAGGGTTAGGACCTGCGCGGTTTCCACCGATCCGCTCAGCGCTGGAGACCGAGGCGAGCGCGAAGATCGAGCCCCGAGAAGCCGGTGAGGGGCGGGTCGAAGCCTCGCGCGAGCGCCATCACCTTGACGAGGTCCCCCATCTGCCCCGGTAGCGTGAGCTGCTTGACCTGCTGGCTGGCCGCGAGATACGCGGGGGTACCGGGCGGGTCGTTCGGCATCATCTCGGCCAATCCCGACGACAGCAGGAAGCTCGCCTGGGTCGTGAACCCGACCACCTCCGCTCCCGCCGCTCGAGCCGCCTCGGCAAGCGACGTGAACTCCACGTGCGCGGTGATGTCCTGCAGGCCGGCAAGAATCAAGGGGTCGGAGTGCACTCGATGTCGATAGTAGCAGAGCAACGTACCGTGCCCACGCTGCGGGTGATAGTGCTCTCGGCGCGGGTAACCGTAATCGAAAAGCAAGACGACGCCCGCCTCCAGACGCTCGATCACCTCGCGCACCCAGGCGGCCCTAGACGGACCTAGCTCGACCAGGTAACCGGGCGGGAACGGCTGCGCAAGGTCTCGCTCGATGCGGCGCACCGCGTCGCGGTCCTCATCGCGCTCGTGCGCTGCCCGCTGCCAGGTGAATCGACCGGACTCCCAGCCGACCGAGAGCTCCACCAGCGATGCGTCCGCACTGACCTGAAGCAAACGCACCGGAAATGAGTCGAGCAGCTCGTTCGCGAGCACCACGCCGCGAAAACCGTGCGGGGGGAAATCCTCGAGCCACGTGACCGGAGCCGACGGAATTTCCCGATCGATCAGCGCCCGCTGCACCGCTCGAAGCGCGGCGCTACGTTCGAGGATCTGGTAGGGAGGCAAGGTCATGCCCTGACCCTCGAGCGACCTGAGCAGCTCGACCGCCATGCTGCCTTGCCCCGCCCCCACCTCGACGATCCTGCCCCCGCCGAGCGACTCGAGCAGATCGCCCACTGGCCGAGCGAGACAGCGTGAGAACAGGGGCGAGATCTCCGGGGCGGTCATAAAGTCGCCCTCACTTCCAAATTTTCGCAGCCCCGCCGCATAGTAGCCAAGGCCCGGATCGTACAGGGCCAGCTCCATGTAGCGATCGAAGGGGATCGAGCCACCGTGGCGGTCAATATCGGCCCGAATTCTCGCCACGACCCGGTCGTGGTGCGCGCGCGCATCCCGCGATGGGATGGGCAGCTCGAGCGCGGAGGACTCTCTCATCGACTCATGCGTAGTGCCGGATGCAGGCCCGGCTGTCATCCATTACAGTGAGACCTTGAAATCTCGGGGACGAAGCTAAGACATGTCGGCCGATTCTACGAGCGCCGCGGACAAAGTCGCACTCGTGACCGGGGGTGCCAAGCGCATCGGCGCGGCGATCAGCCGCCAGCTTCACGATGACGGCATGCGCCTCGCGATTCACTTCAATCGTTCCCGCTCCGAGGCCGACGCCCTGTGCGCCTCTCTGAACGCTCGACGCCCTTCGAGCGCCGCCGCCATCGGCGCCGACCTGAAGGATATCGAGATGGCGACGCGAATGGTCGACGACGTCATCTCCGCGCACGGCCGCCTCGACGTGGTCGTCAACAACGCCTCGACTTTTTTTCCGACCCCGGTCGGCGGCGTGACCGAGGCGAACTGGGAAGACCTGGTGGGCCCCAATCTCAAGGCCCCATTCTTCATCTGTCAGCGTGCCGCGAACGAGCTCGCGCGCCATACCGGATGTATCGTCAACATCGCCGATATCTATGCGGTACGACCCCTCGAAGCGCATCCCGTCTACTGCGTCGCCAAGGCGGGGCTGCTGATGCTGACCCGCACGCTCGCCCGTGAGCTTGCCCCGAAGGTCCGGGTGAACGCGGTGGCGCCGGGGGCGATCCTGTGGCCCGAGCGCGGTGCGAGCGAGGACGCCCAGCGCCGCGTGGTGGAGAGCACTCCTTTGCGCCGACAGGGCCAGGCCGAAGAGGTCGCAAAGGCGGTATCCTTCTTGGTTCGCGAGGCCCGGTTCACGACCGGCGAGCTGATCACCGTCGACGGCGGCCGCCTTCACGCCGGCTAGCAGTCTGCCGGAATGAAGAAAGTATGCGCTCTCACGTGAAATGTTAAGTCACTTTGCATGGGCAAGCTGCGCCTAGATTCGCGTGAGAGCGCGCTTTTCTCGGAGATTGATGCCAATTTGTCTGTTTCCGCCCTAAATCCGAAAGACTCCTAGCCCCTATGTTGCACCAAGGACCCGGGGCGATGGCGACGGATAGGTGGGATTGGACGCCGGGCTGGAGCGCAAGAGATAGCCATAGTTATCGCTTGGGCGAAGCCCAAGTGCCAAGCCCGCGTTGCCGAGCCAGCGTCCGGGTAGCCTCGACGCGGCGACGAAGTGCACGGACCCAAGGTTACCGGACACGGTCATTAGTCTCCGCCGGCTCAGTAGGTTAACGCATAGCGGCGGGGCGCCTTGGTGCAACATAGGGGCTAGACCTCACGGGACAGACTGCTCGCCGCTCTCGCCGCATCCCGCTCACCCGGCCGCGCGTGGACATCGCCCACGTGCAGTCCGAACCGTCCATCGCGGCGATCCTCGAAGTACCAGCCCAGCGTCTTCTCGATCGCCGGGAAGGCAAGGCTATCCCACGGGATCTCCGCCTCTTCGAAGACGCCCACCTCCAGGCTCTCGGGGCCAGCCGAGAAATCGGCCCCGAGAAGGCTCGCGCGAAACAACAAGTACACCTGGTTGATGCGGGGGATGTTGATCAGCGAGAAGAGCGAGCGCACCTCGATGCGTGCGTTGGCCTCCTCGAGAGTCTCTCGCACCGCTGCTTCCAGCGTGGTCTCGCCGTTCTCCATGAATCCGGCCGGTAGCGTCCACAGACCGTATCTTGGCTCTATCGCGCGTCTGCACAGCAGCACCCCCCCGCCCCATTCCGGGATCGAGCCGGCCACGAGACGAGGATTTTGATAGTGCACAGTGCCGCAGGCGCCGCATACGTGGCGTGGCCGGTCGTCGCCCGGAGGAATTCGCAGGCTGACGGGATCACCGCACGCGCTGCAGTACTTCATCGCCGGAGCGCGTTTCCGGGGCGCGCGGCGGCCGATCTCTCGTCGAGCTGGAAGTCGGCAAGCCAGGTAGGCTGTGCGCTCGGATCGAATTCGGACCAGAGCTCCGCAATGGTTCTTTCGAGCACCGGGTGCACGAGATCCCCCGCCAGCTCCGCGAGAGGGCGCAGCACGAACGCACGGGTGGTCACCTCCGTGCTGGGTAGCTCGATTCCCCCTCCGCGCATCACCTTCTGGCCGTAGAGCAACAGATCCAGGTCGAGCGTCCGCGGGGCAAGACCCTCCATGCTGCGGACTCTTCCGCAACGACGCTCGATTTCACCCAGCGCCTCGATGACCTCACGCACCGGCGCGGAAGTATCGAAGCCGGCGACCAGGTTGAGAAACGGGTCCCCCGCGAAGCCCACCGCCTCACTCTCGTAGATCGACGAGAGCGTCAACCCGCCGAAGCGCTCCCCCAGCAGATGGTACGCTCTGGCGACGTTCGCCTCACGCTCGATGTTGCTCCCGACACTGACGTACACACGGACCATCTTCGCTCTATCGACCGCGCTCGATAACGACGCCAACGTCCTTCGCGCCGGTGACCGCGCCCCGCTTGTTGACGTTCAATCGCAGCCAGGATGCGCCGAACTCTTCGAGGACTAGCTGCGCGGTGCGCTCGGCCAAGGTCTCCACCAGCCGGAACTCACTTTCACCCACGAATTGACCGACCCGCTTGGCGAGGGACTTGTAATCGATCGCGTCCTCGATGCGGTCGGTGGCGGCCGCGGCCGCCACATCGGTCGCAACCTCGATATCGAGGACCACGATCTGTTTGACCTCGCGCTCCCAGTCGTACACACCGATCACGGTCTCCACCGTGAGCTCGCGCAGATACACGATATCCATAGGTCTCGGCCCCTTCGCGGTCAACTCGTGACCTTAGACGAAATCGAATCGCCCCGCATCCCGGAGGCGCGCTTGACCGCTACCGCTGGTAGCATTGCAATAGCGGGATGCTGACCAATGTTCTTCTGGCCCTGGGAGCCTACCTGATCGGCTCGATTTCGAGCGCGGTTCTCGTTTGCCGCGCGATGAGGCTGCCCGACCCCCGCGTCGGCGGCTCTGGGAACCCCGGCGCCACCAACGTCTTGCGTCTCGGGAGCAAGACCGCCGCCGCCATCACGCTTGTCGGCGACATCCTCAAGGGGGCGGTACCGGTGCTCGTGGCGAAGAGCTTCGCCGCCGGTCCGGCGGTCCTCGCGGCAGTGGCGTTCCTGGCGTTCCTGGGGCACCTCTATCCGGTCTTCTTCGGGTTCCGCGGCGGCAAAGGCGTCGCCACCGCCCTCGGCGCGATCGTGACCCTCACCTGGCCGCTAGGGTTCGCCCTGAGCGCGGTTTGGACGCTGGTTGCCTTGGTGTCGCGGTACTCCTCTCTCGCCTCCGTGACTGCTGCCGTCTGCGCGCCCATCGGCGCCGCCTGGCTGCACCTTCCCGTCGCCTACGTCATCGGCATCGGCGCCATGAGCGCACTGCTCATCCTGCGCCACCGCGCCAACATCAAGCGGCTCTTAAGGGGCACCGAGAGCAGGATTGGCGCTGGTCGCACGGCCTGAGAGGACAGGTTGGCGCTCGGGGTGCCGCATCGGCCGGAAACGGCCGCCACCGGGCGGCTCGCCCAGCCGTCCGTGCGCTTCCCCGCGAGGCGGCCCCTCGCCGGCACAGACAGAGCGAGGAGAATGAAGCGCGCCCGAGGCCCGAGCGGTCGAAGGGTACGCGCTGCCATTGAGCATCAAGGCTCGACGGCGCGCAGGCCCTCGAGGGGCCAGCGCGCCCGAGTGACGAACCCGAGCCCCTCTCGCTCTCCCGCCTCGAGTCGTCGCCAGCCCGCGTATGCGATCATCGCGGCGTTGTCGGTGCAGAATTCGGCGCGAGGGTAATGAATCCGCGCACCGGTCTCCCGGGCGAGCTCGAGAAGTCGGTCTCGGAGGCGGCGGTTGGCGCCGACACCGCCGGCCACCACCAGCGTTCCCAGCCCCGTCGCCTCCAAGCCGCGCCGGCACTTGATGACCAGCGTGTCGACCACCGCGGCTTGGAACGCAGCCGCAATGTCGGCCCTGGTCTGCGGATCGGCCGGGCTGCGCTTGATGGTCACCATCGCGTGGGTCTTGAGCCCGCTGAAGCTGAAATCGAGCCCGGGGCGATC
>JBFHLI010000057.1:0-15763 GCA_041594935.1 Gammaproteobacteria bacterium
CAAGACAGGTGGTAAGCAATATCGGGTTCGTGAGGGCGAAACTCTGCGAGTGGAGCGATTGGCGGCCGGCGAGGGTGAGACGGTCGAATTCGATCAGGTCCTTGCGGTGGGGGACGGCGCGGACCTGGCGGTCGGCACGCCGTTTGTCGAGGGCGGGCGCGTTTCGGCCATGGTCGAGGCGCACGGTCGGCACAAGAAGATTCGTATCATCAAGTTCAAACGCCGCAAGAACTACCTGCGTCGACAGGGTCATCGTCAGGACTATACCCAGGTCAAGATCGTCAAGATTGCAGGCGGTGCTGCGAGCTGATCCGATTCGGAGAATCAAACCATGGCACATAAGAAAGCGGGTGGCAGCACACGCAACGGGCGGGACTCGGAGTCGAAGCGGCTCGGTGTGAAACGGTTCGGCGGCGAGCTGGTGCGCGCCGGCAGCATCATCGTGCGTCAGCGGGGCACCAGGTTCCATCCCGGCCCGAACGTGGGTTGCGGGCGCGACCACAGCCTGTTCGCGAAGGCGGACGGAAAGGTCTTGTTCCAGGTTAAGGGGCCAAAGCAGCGCAAGTACGTGACGGTGGTGCCCGCGTAGAGATCACCGGATTCGCGTGGTACGGGAAGCGCTCGAACCCCGTCCCCGGACGGGGTTTTTTGTGGGTGTTCGGGCTCGATTCTCGCGATGAAGTTCATCGACGACGTGACCATCGAAGTGCATGCCGGGCGCGGCGGCGACGGGTGCCTGAGTTTTCGGCGCGAAAAGTACATCCCGCGCGGCGGCCCGGACGGCGGCGACGGCGGCGACGGTGGGAACGTGTGTCTGGTCGCGGACGGGAGTCTCAACACGCTGGTGGATTTTCGCTATCGGCGTTTGTTCAGGGCCGGAAACGGCAAGCCGGGTCGTGGTCGGCAATGCACCGGGTCCCGCGGCGCGGACCTCGATATTTCGGTTCCGATCGGTACCATTGCCTACGAGGCTGATTCCGGGGATTCCCTCGGCGAGCTGCTTCACGCCGGCGACCAGATTCTGATTGCACGCGGCGGTGCCCACGGGTTCGGCAACACCCGCTTCAAGAGCAGCACCAACCGCGCGCCCCGAAAGACCACCGAGGGCAAGGCGGGGGAATCTCGACGCGTACGCCTGGAGCTGAGGTTGCTGGCCGACGTCGGTCTTCTGGGGCTCCCGAATGCGGGCAAGTCGACCTTCATTCGATCGGTCTCGGCGGCGCGCCCGCGGGTGGCCGACTACCCATTCACCACACGTCATCCAAGTCTTGGAGTGGTCAAGGTCGATTCCCATCGTAGCTTCGTTGTGGCGGACATACCGGGAATTATCGCGGGGGCGGCCGAAGGCGCCGGCCTCGGATTGACCTTCTTGAAGCACCTTGCGCGAACGCGGTTGTTGCTGCATATCGTGGATGCGGGCTCGCTCGAGAGAAGCCCGGTCGAAGACGTGAAGACGGTATGGAGTGAGCTCGAGAGGTACGGTGGTGGGCTGGCCGAGCGCGAGCAGTGGTTGGTCTTGAACAAGGTCGATCTGATCAATGCTGCGGAGCGAGACCGGCATTGCGATCAGGTCGTGCACGAGCTCGGATGGCAAGGTCCCGTCTTTCAGGTCTCGGCGCTTTCGGGGGAAGGCTGTCGGACCTTGACCGGCGAGATCATGAATCGACTCGAGGAGCACGACGCGCCGTGACGGAAAGGGCTCGCCTGAAGACCGCTCGGCGCTGGGTCGTCAAGATTGGCAGTGCGCTGCTGACTCGCGAGGGCAAGGGGATCGACGCCGACGCGATACGAGCTTGGGTGGACCAGATGGTCGAGCTCCGTCAACGAGGAATCGAGCTCATCCTGGTATCCTCGGGCTCGGTGGTTGAAGGAATGAGTCGCCTTGGGTGGAAGCAGCGCCCGGTAGCGCTTTACGAGCTTCAGGCTGCGGCCGCGGTTGGACAGATGGGGCTCGCGCGGGTCTTCGAGACCTGCTTCGAGGCCCGGCAGGTGCTCAGCGCGCAGATCTTGCTGACGCACGACGATATCTCGAATCGGGTTCGTTATCTGAATGCCCGCAGCACGCTGCGCAAGCTTGTGAGCCTTGGGGTGATCCCGGTGATCAACGAGAATGACACGGTCTCTACCGAGGGGATCATGCTGGGCGACAACGACACCCTGGCAGGGTTGGTCACGAATCTGGTCGAGGCGGATCTCTGCGTCCTGTTGACCGATCAGGTCGGCCTGTTGACCGGGGACCCCCGCCGCGACCCCGATGCTCGGCTGGTGAGTCTGGGCAAGGCCGGTGACCCCGCGCTCGAGATTATGGCGGGGGAGAGCGGGCAGTTTGGCCGGGGCGGGATGCGAACCAAGCTGAAGGCCGCCGCGCTCGCCGCTCGCTCGGGCACGCCGACGGTGATAGCTCCGGGACTCGAAGCGGGGGTGCTGTTGAAGCTGTCCGAGGGAGTGCCGCTCGGCACCCTGCTCGAGCCCGCGCAGGCGCCGCTAGCCGCGCGCAAGCGCTGGCTCGCGGGACAGCTCAAGGTGATGGGGCGACTGATGCTCGATGAGGGGGCGGCCAGAGTGCTCATGACCTCAGGAAAAAGCCTGCTCGCAGTCGGAGTGAAGGGCGTGGAGGGCGAGTTTGCCCGAGGAGAACTCGTCTCGTGCATCGACCCCGACCAGCGTGAGGTGGCTCGGGGTCTAGTGAACTACGGTGCGGGCGAGACGCGCAAGATCATGGGCGTCGCAAGCGGTCGAATCGTCGAGTTACTAGGTTACGTCGATGAGCCCGAACTCATCCACCGTGACAATCTGGTGCTGATCGGAAAGTAGGGTGGGATCCGCTGCAGCCCCCGCTCCTCAGGTTGGCAGCCCCTTGACGCTGGCATTCAGGCGGCTCTTGTGGCGCGCAGCCTTATTCTTGTGAAGCAAGTTCTTGCTGACCATGCTGTCGATGATCGGTACCGCCTCTCGATAGGCGCTCGCCGCCGCCGCCTTATCGCCCGCCTGCACCGCCTTGAGCACCTTCTTGATGGACGTCCGCACCCTGGATCTCTGCCCAGCGTTAAGCTGCCGGTGCTTTTCTCCCTGACGGGCCCGTTTTCTCGCTTGCGCGGAGTTTGCCAAGTATCAAACCTCGAGTGGGATGGGAACTCGCGAACTATGCAATCTGCCGTATCCCTTGTCAACGTGATGTGCGGACGGCTTGACTTGGACCACTGCAGCACGATGGCGCCTCCGGCCGCCGCCTGGCGACTCGACGAATGCTGAAATCCTCGCTGACGGTCGGGCTCAACACCTTGGCCTCGCGCATTCTTGGCCTGGTTCGCGATGTGGTGATCGCGACCTCCTTCGGCGCGAGCGCCGGGATCGACGCGTTTCTGGTTGCCTTCCGCATTCCGAACTTCCTGCGACGGCTTTTTGCCGAGGGCGCTTTCTCGCAGGCTTTCGTGCCGGTGCTCTCGGAGTACAAGACGACCCGCGGCCACGAGGACGTCCGAAATCTGGCCGCCCACGTCTTCGGGGCGCTCGGCGGCGCCTTGTTTCTCGTCACGCTGATCGGAGTGGTCGGTGCGCCGGTGCTGGTCACGATCTTCGCGCCCGGCTTCATCGGCGAGGGTGAGAAGTTCCCCCTCACCGTCGAGATGGTGCGCATCACCTTTCCCTACCTCCTGTTTGTCTCCCTGACCTCGTTCGCGGGTGGCATGTTGAATACCTATGGTCGGTTCGGAGTGCCCGCCTTTACCCCCGTGCTGCTCAATCTCTCACTGATCGGGGCGGCGTTCTGGCTCGCCCCGAGGTTCAGTCAGCCGGTGGTCGCTCTCGCCTGGGGCGTTCTCATCGCCGGCGTCATTCAGCTTGCCTTCCAGATCCCATTCCTTTACCGGCTCCGATTGCTGGTTGCGCCTCGGTTCAAGCGCG
Organism: Gammaproteobacteria bacterium; assembly: GCA_041594935.1. Taxonomy (GTDB): domain Bacteria; phylum Pseudomonadota; class Gammaproteobacteria; order HK1; family HK1; genus JBFHLI01. Next base: position 3,904 of record JBFHLI010000057.1, read on the forward strand.
GTCACGAAGGGGTGGCCCGGGTGTTTAAGCTCATCCTGCCGGCGGTATTCGGGGTATCCGTGTCGCAGATCAACCTGTTGGTCGACACGCTGATTGCTTCGTTCCTCGTCACCGGGAGTGTCACCTGGCTCTATTACTCCGACCGCTTGCTTGAGTTTCCGCTCGGCGTCTTCGGCATCGCGCTGGCGACAGTGATTCTTCCCAACCTCTCGCGCCAGCATGCCGAGGGCTCGACCGAGGATTTCTCCAACACCATCGATTGGGCTCTTCGGCTAACCCTGGCGATTGCGATCCCGGCTGCACTCGGCCTCGCGGTGTTGGCCGTGCCGCTGCTCACCACGCTCTTCCAGTACCGGGCCTTCGGGCCGGGCGACGTCCACATGGCGAGCCTGAGCCTGATGGCCTACTCGCTCGGACTGGCCGGCTTCATCGGCATCAAGATACTCGCACCTGGCTTTTACGCGCGCCAGGATATGCGGACTCCCGTGCGTATCGCAGTGGTCGCGATGCTCTCCAACATCGTCCTCAACCTGACCTTGGTGGTACCTCTGGCGCACGCGGGTCTCGCTCTGGCAACTTCGCTGTCGGCATTCATCAATGCAGGTTTGCTCTACCGTGCGCTGCGTCGGGACGGGATCTACCGACCGCGAGCCGGATGGCTCGGGTTCGGCCTGCGTGTGTTGCTCGCGAGCCTGGCGATGCTGGCGGCTCTGCTGTGGTTCAAGGGCGACCCGGACGGCTGGTTCGCGGCCGAGCTCGGCGAGCGCATCTCGCGACTCGCCTTGCTCATTGTCCTCGGAGTGATGAGCTATTTCGGGGTGCTGGCGGCCCTCGGGATGAAGGTGCGCGCCCTGCTGGGCCCTGGCCGTGCGGGATGAGGGCCGCGTATAATTCTAGGGCCCGAGCGGTGTTCCCCGGTAAGGAAATCAATCCATTGTTCTCAGTACATCGAGTGTTAGCTTAGACAATGGAGCTGATTCGCGGCATGCACAATCTGCGGGCGCGGCATCGAGGCTGCGTGGTGACCATCGGCAACTTCGATGGTGTGCACCTCGGTCACGAGGCCGTCTTCTCCCAGCTCGCTGCGATTGGCAAGCAGGCGCGTCTGCCGAGCGTGCTGGTTACCTTCGAGCCCCAGCCCCAGGAGTTCTTTGCCGGCGCCAATGCGCCGTCCCGGCTCACGCGATTCACCGAGAAGATGTGCGCGCTCGCGGGGGCCCCCGTCGACCGGGTGGTGGTGCTGCGTTTCGACCGGTGTCTTGCAAGCATGCCCGCTGGTGATTTCATCGAGAAGTTCCTGGTCGCGGGGCTCGGAGCGAAGCTGATCGTGGCCGGCGAGGACTTCCGCTTCGGGCGGGATGCGTTCGGTAACCTCGCCCTGCTCGAATCGTACGGGAAACGGCATGATTTCATGGTCGTGAAGCGGGAGACGTACTGCGCCCGGGGGGCCCGGGTGAGCAGCAGCTGGATCCGGGATGCGCTCGCGAACGGCGAGCTGGAGCTCGCCAGCGCATTGCTCGGTCGCACCTATGCAATGGCCGGCCGGGTGATCAGGGGGCGGCAGCTGGGACGGCGCATCGGCTACCCCACCGCGAACATCGCACCGCGACGGCGCGTCTGCCCGCTGTCGGGCATCTACGTGGCCAGCGTAAGCGGGATCGGTGCGCAGCCGCTCGCCGGAGTCGCGAGCCTCGGCACCCGACCGACGGTGGACGGACGCGAAATGCTCCTCGAGGTGCACATCTTCGACTTCGACCGGGACATCTACGGTCGCCGGGTGGCAGTGAACTTTCTTCGCAAGCTACGAGACGAGCGTCGGTTTGATTCGGTCGAAGAGATGACGGCGCAGATCGACACCGATGCCGAGACGGCCCGAAGTTTCTTCGAGAGACCGGCCGGGATTGCTTCCGTACCGAGCTAGGGTGCCCATGACAGACTACAAAGACACGCTCAACCTGCCCAAGACCGACTTTCCGATGCGCGCCAATTTGGCCAAGCGTGAGCCGGCGATGGTCGAGTTCTGGGATGACATGGACCTCTACCGACGGCTTCGTCACGAGCGCGCCGGGAGCCCCAAGTACGTGCTGCACGACGGTCCTCCTTATGCCAACGGCGATATTCACATCGGCCATGCCGTCAACAAGATCCTCAAGGACATGATCAACAAGGCACGGTGCATGAATGGGATGGATGCGCCGTACGTGCCCGGCTGGGACTGCCACGGACTGCCGATCGAGGTGGTGGTCGAGAAACGCATTGGCAAGGCGGGGGACAAGGTCACGCCGCGGGAGTTCCGCAAGGCTTGCCGCCAGTACGCGAGCGAGCAGATCGATCGTCAGCGCCTCGACTTCAAGCGACTCGGTGTGATCGGTGACTGGGAAAACCCCTACCTCACCATGGACTTCAAGACCGAGGCGGACATCATACGTGCGCTTGGTCGGGTGTGGGAGCGAGGCTACCTGGACCGGGGCTTGATGCCGGTATTGTTCTGCACCGAATGCGGCTCCGCGTTAGCGGAAGCGGAGGTGGAGTACGAGGACAAGAGCTCGCCCACGGTGGATGTGCGCTTTCGCGCGCTCGACGAATTGGCGTTCGGCGCCCGGCTGGGCGGGGTAGCCGGCGACGGTCCGATCTCGGTGGTGATCTGGACCACGACCCCCTGGACGCTTCCTGCCAATCGAGCGGTGGCACTGAACCCCGACCTCGAGTACGCGCTCGTGCAGTGCGACTGCGGTCAGGGCCCCGAACGTTTGTTGCTGGCGAGCGAGCTGCTCGAATCGTGCCTGCGCCGTTACGTGGTATCGGACCACGAGGTCGTCGGGCGAGGGCTAGGGCGGGAGCTCGAGGGCCTCGAGCTCTCGCATCCCTTCTACGAGCGCTCAGTTCCGATCGTGCTCGGCGAGCACGTGACGCTCGAGGCCGGCACCGGCTCGGTGCACACCGCGCCCGGGCACGGGCACGACGACTTCACCCTCGGGCGTCGCTACGACTTGCCAATCGACAACCCGGTTGGGCCGGACGGCCGATTCGTTCCCGGTACGCGCTTCTTCGAGGGTGAGCTGGTGTTCGAGGCGAACGAACAAGTCCAAGAGCTGGTCCGCGAGCGTGGAAACCTCGTGCACCATGCGACGCTCGAGCACAGCTACCCCCACTGCTGGCGCCACAAGACCCCGATCATATTTCGAGCCACGCCGCAGTGGTTCATTCGGTTGAACACCGGCGGTCTGCGCGAGCTGGCCCTGAAGGCGATCGGGCGGGTGGCGTGGCAGCCGGGCTGGGGACGAGCGCGGATCGAGGGAATGGTGGCGAACCGGCCCGACTGGTGTATCTCGCGACAGCGCAGCTGGGGCTCGCCAATCGCGCTATTCACGCACAAGGGCACGGGGGAGCTTCACCCCGACACGCTCGAGCTCATCGAGGCGGTGGCAAAGCGGGTCGAGCAACGCGGCATCGATGCGTGGTTCGAGCTCTCCGGTGAGGAACTCCTCGGAGACGATAGCGATCAGTACGAGAAGGCGAGCGATACGCTCGACGTTTGGTTCGATTCAGGGGTTACCCACTATACGGTCCTCGAGCAGCGCGAAGAGCTTCGCCTCCCGGCCGACCTCTATCTGGAGGGCTCCGATCAGCATCGCGGGTGGTTCCAGTCGTCGCTGCTGGCTGCGGTCGCGATGCGGGGGGAGGCACCGTATCGAGGCGTGCTGACCCACGGCTTCACGGTCGATGCGCAGGGAATGAAGATGTCGAAGTCGCGGGGCAACGTGATCGCGCCGCAGGAGGTCGTGAGCACCCTCGGAGCTGACATCTTGCGGCTGTGGGTGGCCGCGACCGATTTCAGCGCCGAGATGAGCGTATCGAAGGAGATCCTCACCCGGATGGCAGACTCGTATCGTCGCATGAGAAACACGACACGGTTTCTCCTCGCCAATCTTGATGGGTTCGACCCGATTGAGGACTGCGCCGACCCCGGTGAGATGCTGGCTCTCGATCGGTGGGCAATCGCGCGGGCGCACGGCCTCCAGGTTTCGTTGCGCGAGGCCTATGACACCAATCAGTTTCACCTTGTCTATCAACGGCTGCATAACTTCTGTGCGGTCGACATGGGCGGCTTCTATCTCGACATCATCAAGGACCGACTGTATACGACCGGGCGCCGCAGTCTTGGCCGCCGCTCGGCTCAGACTGCGATGTACCATGTTGCCGAGGCGTTGGTGCGTTGGTTTGCGCCCATCCTAAGCTTCACGGCGGAGGAGATCTGGCGTCATCTTCCGGGGACCCCCCGGCAAGACTCGGTGTTCCTCGCGACCTGGTACGACGGCTTGCTCCCGCTCGAGGACGAGTCCGGCGGAATGTCGTACTGGGAGCGCGTGGTCGGGATCCGGGACGCGGTGAACAAGCAGCTCGAGGCGCTTCGCGGGCAAGGCACGATCGGCTCATCGCTCGAAGCCGAGGTTGACCTCTATGCGGGCGGCGTAGCCCTGGAGACGCTCAAGCGCATGGGGGACGAGCTTCGGTTTGTGCTCATCACCTCGGAGGCGCGGGTGCATCCGATCGATGAGCGCCCGGACGATGCCGTGGCCGTGACTCTCGGTGACGGGTCGCCAATCGGGGTCAAGGCGGTTGCCTCGGAGCAACCCAAGTGCGAGCGTTGCTGGCACCGCCGGCGCGACGTGGGCGTCGATGAGGCACATCCGGGACTGTGCGGCCGGTGCGTGAAGAACGTGGCCGGGTCGGGAGAGCGGCGAGTGTATGCGTAGCCGCCAGGAGCGTCGATGAACTGGCTCTGGATGTCGGCCGCCGTCATCGTGATCGACCAGGCTACCAAGCACCTCGCGGTGGACCGGTTGGTGGAGCACCAGCCGATCCCGGTGCTGCCGTTTCTCAACATGACCCTCACCTTCAATCCGGGGGCAGCATTCAGCTTTCTTGGTTCGGCTAGCGGGTGGCAGCGCTGGCTCTTCAGCGGCATCGCGGTGGCGGTGAGTGTGTTCATCTTGAGTTGGCTTCGCCGCCTGCCAAGGGGCCTCATCTGGGTGCCGAGCGCCCTGGCGCTCATTCTCGGAGGCGCGCTCGGGAATCTCTGGGATCGTCTCGCTCTTGGCCATGTCGTCGATTTCATCGATGTGTACTACGATCGCTGGCATTGGCCCGCATTCAATGTCGCCGATTCGGCGATCTGCGTCGGGGTGGCGATGCTGCTGCTCAGCGCGTTTCGCGATGACGAGAAATCTTGAGTGGGCCTGATGACGCTGCCCTGGCGGTGGATTATGATTGCCCGTCCGGCTCACTTAAAGTATTAAGCGTGTAAAGAAAATGAAAATTGTGCTCGCCAATCCGCGTGGCTTTTGTGCCGGGGTCGACCGTGCGATCGAGATCGTGGAGCGCGCGCTCAAGATTTTCGGACCCCCCATCTTCGTACGCCACGAGGTGGTGCATAACAAGTCGGTAGTCGATGGCCTCGCCCGCAAGGGGGCCGTGTTCGTCGATGAGCTGAGTGAGACTCCGGACGGCTCCATCGTGATCTTCAGCGCGCACGGTGTGTCCAGGGCGGTCCGCTACGAGGCGGAGCAGAGGGAGCTGCGGATCTTCGATGCGACGTGCCCTCTGGTGACCAAGGTTCACATGGAGGTCGGGCGATATCACGACGAGGGGCGGGAATGCATTCTAATCGGCCATGCGGGGCATCCGGAGGTGGAAGGCACCCTCGGTCAGTACGAGGGCAAGGGTCCGCGTATTCATCTCGTGGAGAGCCCGGCTGACGTCGACGCTCTGGAGGTGGGAGATCCCGAGAAGCTCGCCTTCGTGACCCAGACCACGCTGTCAATGGACGATACGGCCGAGATCATCGACGCACTTCGCCGTCGCTTTCCCGCGGTGATCGGGCCCAAGAAAGACGACATCTGCTACGCGACGCAGAACCGCCAGGACGCGGTCAAGCAGCTGGCCCCGCAATGCGACGTATTCATCGTCGTCGGGTCCCCGAACAGCTCGAACTCCAATCGACTTCGCGAGCTGGCCGACAAGCTCGGGACCCCCGCCTATCTGGTGGATAACAAGGGTCAGCTCAAGCAGGAGTGGTTCGTGGGGGCACGCAAGGTCGGCGTCACGGCGGGAGCCTCCGCGCCGGAGGCTTTGGTGCAGCAGGTTCTAGAGACCCTCAAGGAGTGGGGCGGCCACACCGCCACCGAGGCTCGCGGAAAGAGCGAGCGGGTCGTATTCTCCTTGCCCAAGGGGCTGGCGCTGAGTTAACCCGGAGTGCGTCCCACCCCGGAAGGGTGGCCGGGGTTACCATTCGGCGCCCTGCCTAAAGAACTTCTGTCGTAGCGGCGGGGAGCCTCGGTGAGGAGTCCAGGTTAGTCCTCCCAGGTGTTCTCGGTGCCACCAATCGCACCGCTGTCGTCCCGATCCCATGCTTTGGCACCGGTCGAGGTCAGGGTCATGAAGCCGTCACCGGTTTGTGAGCCGGTCGGATCGACTCGTATGGTGTAGCCGGTTGCGGTGACACCCTGCAGCTGCGTGTCATAGCTCCGATTGGCATGGGGCGCATCGATCGGCATGTGGTCGGGGAACATGTTGCCGGCCGCATCGCCGAGCGGGAAGCCGACATAGGTGTTGTTGTCCGAGAAGAATCTCTCCAGCACCGCTGCAAGCTCTGTCATCTGTGCCTGGGCAACCCCGCGCCGGGATTCCCGCACATAGTTCTGGTAGCTGGGCACCGCAATTGCGGCCAGTATCGCGATGATTGCCACCACCACCATCAATTCAATCAGAGTGATACCGCGAAGCTGCTTGCGCATTGTCGTCATTGCCTTTTCCATCGTCTCGTTGGGACGGTCGGAGCCGTGCCGGGTATCGAGCGCGCCTGGGTGAACGCGCAGGCGCGCGTCACCCGGGCTAGCCTTGAGTTACTGTTGATACCAGTACGACCTCCCACGCGGCAGATCGATGTTGGGATCGACCGTCGTCGCGCCGCCGCCGCCGCCCACGAGGAGCGTGACGCCCTCTTCCTGGAAGATCGGCACCGCGCTGGACGGAATGCCCGCCCCGAGGGTGTAGGTCTTGTCGGAAAGCGTCAGGTTCTCGGTGCCGTCGGCGTCGTCCCAGTTGAGCGCGACCCCGCCGGTGAGAACATTGACCCCGTAGAGCAGGCCGCTGCCTTCGGCGAGGGCGCAGGTCGAGGCGTCGACCACTCCCTCCGGCAGGTAGCTCGTGAAGAACAGCTTGCCGGAGAGAACCACTGGCGCCGCGAGCGCCTTCTCACCGGGCTGCTCGAGATTGATGAACCAGCCCGACGAAGTCTGAAGCTGCGTGAGGTCGGCATCCTCGGGGTCGTTGACGGCCGAGGTGGCGTCGAACAGGTCGGTCGGCGATGGCCCGAAACCATCGATGGTCGGGTAGGTGCCGAAGTCCGCGAAGCCGTCGCTATCGGCATCCGTGAGGGTTTCCACGTGGAAGTCGCGAAGCGCGAACGCTCGGTCCTCGACTTCTGTGTTGAGGGGATTGTCTCGACGGCCGGTGACCGCCACCACCAGGTCGTACCGGGCAGTGTCAGAGAACTGACTGTTGAGAACCTGCACCACGTCGGGTCGATAGAAGACCTTTCGCTTCTCTTCCACGTCCGCTCCGCCTGACAGGTCCGAGAGCTCCGCAAACTTGCCGACCACGGCCTTCACGCCGGTGCTGGCGGTCAGATCCGGCAGCAGGTCGACCCGCCACAGCTGACCGCAGGTGTCCCCGACGTACATCCGGTCCTCGCCTCCATCGCCGTCGGAGTCGAAGAACGCGAGATCGGATGGGATCGGGCAGTTCATCTCCGGCACCACCAGGAAGTCGCCGGTGCCGGGATCGTCACTGCTCAGGGTGAACAGCCGCTCGCCGGTCAGCGCATCGGCGATGTAGATTGAATTGCCCTGGCCGCCCGGTCCGAAGAACCCGTTGTCCTGGGTGACGTCATAGCCACCGGCGAAGGCAACGACGTCCATGAACTCGGACTCGCCAACCTCGGTCGTGCCGACGCGAACCTGAGACACGACCGGACGTGACCAGGTCTGACCGAGATTCGGGAAATCGGCCGTCCCGCCGTCGATACGCCACATCAGCTTGGGGTCGATCCCGCCGGTCGCGTTCGGGTTGGTGAGCACCGAGTCGGGCGTCACGTCGAGGGCGAAGACATGGTTGCCGCCGCGGCGCTGAGCGATGAAGATCCGCACGAAGTCGCCATCGGCCTCATCGATGATGCCGTCCTCGTTGGCATCATAGATCCAGGGAGAGGGCACGGTGTCGAGGCCGTACAGGTGCTCTCCGTTCGGATTGGCACGCAGCGTATCTTGCTGCTGGAGCATGCTCTGCGGGTAGAAAACCCACTCCTCGACCCCGGTGGCGGCATTGATCATCTGCAACCCCCCGTCGTTCGTGCCGACGAAGAGCTTGACGACCGGCGCCGCGTCTGTACCACCATAGGTGATCGCCACCGGGCTGCTGTGCAGCGCGTCGGAGAACGTGAACCGGTTGTCCGCGGTGCTGCCGTCCTCGTCCTCGTCGTCGACGTCTTGTCCCCGGATCCAGTCGATGAGGTCCGCACGCTCCTGATCGGACATCAAGCCCGCCGGATCGCCCAGGAGCACCCGGGTGTCGGCAAGCGGATCGGGATGATCCGAGTGGCCGACCAGACCGTCGAGAATGCCGTCATCATTGGCGTCGGTTACCGCGTTGACGGTAAGGCTCAGATTCTCATCGAGCAACGCCGGGCTCAGCAGGTCGAGCTCACCGTTTGCGTCCGCATCGTCGAACGCGGCCAGGGTGTACACTTTCCGCGACGCCGCCGCGGGAACGTTCTCGGCCGCGCCACCGAGCTCGACCTCGGCGCCGTCGATCACAGAGCTCCAGAAGCTTTTCGCGGAGTCCTTGATCAGCTGGTTCACGTCGCTGATGGCCGAGTTGCCGTCGACGTCGAGAATCTCGCCCAGGTCGCATAACGTCGAGTTCGAGCAAATCTGATAACGCTTCACGTTGCCCTTCCAGCGGGCGCGCGAGTTCGGAATGAACAAGGAGAAGTAAACATCGTCTCGATCGAAGAGCTTGTTGAACGCATTCACCGAAAGAGACGGGGTCGCGAACGAGGTGGAGCGACTCAGAATGTCGGCAAGAATGTTCTGGAATACATCGGCGAGCTCGGCCGCGGTGTTCGCACTGTAGAAGTCGCCCCCGCCCGCGGTTGCCACGTCTTGGAGGAACTGGGTGTTAAAGTTGAAGCCGATGGTGTAGGTGGTTACCGTCTGGTCGCCCGGCAGCCCCGGGATCTGGTCTTTTTCGTTCAGGAACTTGGCGAGCTCCACTCCGCAGGTCTCATCACCATTGGTGCTGCCTTGGCAGCCGAACCCGAAATTCGACTGAATGCGAGTCACTGAGTCGTTGTGGTTGGCAAAGCCGTCGGTCAACAGCACGACGTAGTTCGCCTGACAGCTCTGCTCAATCGGCGAGACGTAGGTGGGGTTATTGATGATGACCTCGTCCTCGCACTCGGCCGCGCTCAGGTTGGCATCGGTGCAGCCGGCCGGCTTGACGATCGTGCCGCCGGTCCACGAGCCGGGGTGACTGACTCGGGTGTTTCGGCGTACCGAGGGGTTGCTGAAGCTGCTGTTACACAGGTGTGGCGGGCTGTTGCAGGCGGGGTTACCCGAGTCGTTGTCGAACCCGCGCTGCGCGCCCCAGTCGACGTCGTCCCCGCGGTAGTAGAGCGCCGCCTCGTACAGGGTATCGATGGTGGGAGTGAAGCCGTTGTGGTCGAGGCCGTCGACGATCTGCTTGAGCCTTGTCCGGACCGTGGTCGTCGCGGTCGCGCCTGCCCCCTGGACCTTGATCGTCAGGATCGGGGCATCGATGGGGGAGTCGTTGAAAGTCCGGGCGCGGCGCTGGCCGCCGGCCGCATGTGACTGGATGATCGTGAGTGCGTTGAACGCCTCCCAGCCCGAGCGATTGATGACCGCCTGGACAATCGAGCTGAGATCGACGGTGACATGAGGCTCGCCGGCGACGTCGAAGTCGGGCGCCACCCAGTTGACCGACGCAACGGTGGTGTCGCGATCGGAGATGTCGTCATCCGAAGAGGAGAAAGGGGCTGAATCGTCGGCTGCCTCGGCCTTGAAGGTGAGGGTCGTGGCGCTCGTGTCGATGTTGCGAGCGACGAACGTAAGCGTTGCCTCGACCACGGTTGCACCCTGATTGATCGGGATGTTGTCGAATCTCAGGCCGTTCACCTGATTCGAGTTCATGTCGAGCTGACTGCCGGTGAGCGCCACCGAGCCGCTGCTCAGCGTCTCCTCGGCGTCGTCGGTGGAGGCGAACACCTGAGAAGACACTATGTTGTTGATGCAGGCATTAGCCGGCACCGCCGCCTGGTTGTAGTTGACGCGGAGTATCGGCGCCCGCGAGGGATCCGAATCGTAGGACTCGGCCGAGAGCGGGCCGGTCGCACCGTTCGGAATAGCGATCGAATCGCGGACAATGAGCGCCATCGCGTTGTTTCCGCACCAGTCCCCGCGATTGACGATCTCCTGCACGATGTTGGAGATATCGACGCTCTGATGAACGGCGTCGACGTCGTCCCAGTTGTCGCTTTCCTTCCACTCGGCCGAGGCAGTGGTGGTGGTGCGGTTACTGATGTTGCTTGCCCCCGAGGTAAACGGCGCCGCGTCACCCGTGTCCTCGCCCGTGATGTTCACAAGAATGTCGTTGTTCGAGGTCACCGCCGGGTGGAACTCGAGCAAGGCGCTGGTGATCGTAACTCCCTGGGGAATGGGCACTTCGTCGAACCGCAGTCCGAGGAGCTGGTTCTCGGCCGCCGCCGGCGCGGTGCCGTAGGTCACCTGCAGCTCCGGGCGTCTGGACGCGGTCCCGCCCGCACCCTGGAAGGAATAGGCTTGGCGCTCACCGCCGGAGGTACTCGGAGGGATAACGAAGACCATCGGGTTTCCGGTTGCCCAGCCCGGCTTGTTGACAATTTCCTGCACGATGGCGCTCAGGTTGGGGGTGGTGGTGTCGGGCCCTTTCTCGCCGCTGCTCCAGTTGCTGGGCGCCCAGGTGACACTTGCCGCGGTCGGCGCGCGCCCGCTCGGCAGCTGCCCGACGGGGCAGCTGGAGCACGAGGTCGGAAATGCCGCCGGGCTGACGCTGTCCTCCCCGGTAATCGTAAAGGTCGGAGAGCTGCTGTCCGCGCGCCACGCCGTGAACACGACGCGTGCGTCGGTGATGGTGGCACCGGCCGGCACGGGCACGCTTGCGAAGCGCACTGCGTTGGTCTGATTCGACCTGAAATCGAGGTGATTCCCGGTGACGATATTGTTATCCGACTGCTCGGCGTTATTGGACTGGTCGATGACCCGAAGGCCCGGGTCGTCCGCGACGGTCACCGTCACGGGCGCGCCGGAGGCACCGAGATCTCGAACTATCTCCAGCTCGGTGCCAGTCAGATCCATACCGCCGGTCGAAATGCGTTGCTCGGCGTCGTCGTTGCTGTTGGTGACGCGCACGTTCACGGGGAAGCCGGTCCCGGAACCAGCTTGCTCGATGGCAGTCGCATCGCCGTTGATGTAGGAAACCGGCCACAGCACCGGCCCGCCCGGATCGGTGAAGCGCATCAGGCCAACGTTGATGTTGTTGACGCTGTCCATGATCAGGTTGAACGCCTCCTTCATGTTGTCGAGCCGGTCCTTGCCGGTCCCTTCCACGATGGCGCTCATGCTGCCGGAGGTATCGAGAATGAACATGACGTTCGGCCGGACCCCGCCCTGATTGGCGCTCGCGCCGAGGTAGATCTCGGTGTCGTCGGCCAGCACGGTGGTCGAGGGGAGACCCGTCATCA
>JBFHLI010000058.1:0-15617 GCA_041594935.1 Gammaproteobacteria bacterium
AGTGCTACCGATCGCGGCGCCAGCATCCGTGCGAGCCAGTGGCCGGTCATGGGTCAGACGGGAAGAGGTGCGCGCCGGGGTGCAACACGAGACCCAGGGGCCGGACCGACCAGGGTCGGGCCGGTTACGCTCGCACCAGGAAGTTCGCGAACTGCCACGGATCTTCCCGGTCGACCCAGGGCTCGTCGAAGAGTCGGCCGCGGCCATCGAGCGGCGTCCAGCCCGTGGGCTCACTCACGACCGTGCCCAGATAGGGGCGCGCGAGTTCCAGGATCTCCTCGTGGGGCAGGTGCTCGGGCTCGCAGAATCCGCGCTCGGGGTTGCGCACCGCCCACAGCGTCGCGCCGAGAACCCCGGCCGCGACCTGGATGGCGGTGGGGTTGGTTCCGGGGAGCAGGCGCCGACCCTGGGCGATGTCGAGCTGCGAGCCGAACCACCATCCCCCGAGGGGATGCCCGAGCAGCAAGACCCCGAGCTCGTCCCGACCACTCACGATGTCGGCATCCTTCAGGATTCGCTGCTCGCGGGGTATCGCCCAGTCGCCCATCATCGTCTCATGCAGGCTCGCGAGCGCGGCATCGCACGGCAGATAGGCAAACGCCACCGTCGGCCGGTAGCGGGCGGTACCGTTCTCAAAGACCGTCAGGTAGTCGCTTACCGTGATGCACTCGCTGTGGGGAAGCGCGAGGCCCGCGATCTGCCCACCGAGCGGTACCCACGAGCGCAGCACCAGGAGGGCGGCGGCATAGGGGAAGTAGATCGCATTTCCGGGTCCAAAGTCGAAGCGCTGAGCGCGCGCGGGCATTCGCTTCTCGTGAGTACCCCAGCCAATCTCCCCCGGCATCGCCGCTTCCTCGATCAAGCCGGGAATACTCCAGGTGTTGACGAATTCCCCCGGCCGCTTGGGGGCATTCGAGATTTGTGTGTCGCGCTCGCTGACATGGATGACTCGCGTCCCGGTCCGCTCGGCCAGTGCCGCCCATTCTTCGCGTGAGCCCGGCGGGTCGATTTCGAGCTTCATCTTTCGCGCGATGTCGGTGAGAGCGGCCTTGACGAAATGACTGACCAGTCCCGGGTTGGCGCCGTGGGTGAACACCGCGGTGGGACCCCGTGCTCGCCAGCGCGCCGCCTGTTCCCGCGCGAGGTGATGCAGTGCGTACTCGGTGCGCCATGGCACCGGCCCGGGGTGAGCGAGCGTTTCCTCCCAGGGCTCGAGCGCGGTGTCGATGTACATAAGACCGTGTGATTGGCACCAGTCGGACAGGCAGATCGAATCGACCCCGACCGAGACGTTGACCACGATGTCACCGGCGGCGCCGAGCTCGGACATCGATCGGTCCAGGTTGTCCGCGTCCAGGCGCATCACCCGGTAATCGATGCCGGCATCGCGAAACGAGCCGAACCGGTCCGCACGATCTTCACCGTCGATGACCCGGTAGCGCTCGGGTGGGAGAGGCAGAGCGTCCATCAGCATCGGTAGGGCACACTCGCCGATGGTGCCGTACCCGAGCAGAATAATGCGACCGCTGAAGCTCATGGGGAGGCGCGCTCCGCGTTGAGAATTCCAGCCACCGGCACCGCCGTGCGCGGCTTCGACAACTTGGCCCGAATATCGGGGGAATTTCCGAGGGCGGATGTTATCGCGCAGACGCTGCCGAAGTCTCCCCGCGAACGGGTGAGCAAAGATCGGGCCACGGCGCGCGGCGGCCCTTTCCTCGCCGCGGTGACTGATTCAGGATCCCCGCATGGTCCTTGGATCCGGACATCACAGCGCGGGGCGTGCCGGTGCCTGGATGACGTTCGGTCGCGGCTCGACCTCGGCAGGATGATGAGCTGAAAGGTGCGGATGAGCTCGCCCGCCGCCTCGAGCGGAATACTGATTCTCAGCGCCTGCCTGCTGCTGATGATGTCGTTCGGATTCCGTTCCGGCTTCGGTCTCTTTGTGATGCCGATCTCGGAGGCCAACGGCTGGGGCCGCGAAGTGATCTCCCTCGCTCTCGCCATCCAAAACCTGGTCTGGGGGGTGGTCGCGGTGTTCGCCGGGGGGCTGGCCGACCGCTTCGGCAACGTGAAGGTGGTGCTCGGGGGAACCCTGCTCTACGCTGCGGGCCTCGCCTTGATGGCCGGGGTCGAGACGGAGTGGCGGCTGCACGCGTCAGCCGGAGTCCTGGTCGGGGCCGGCGTCGCGGGCACCTCGTTCGGGATCGTGCTGCCGGCGATGGCGCGGGCGGTGGGCGAGGAGCGCCGGCAATGGGCGCTCGGGCTAGGCACCGCGGCCGGCTCGCTGGGTCAGTTCGCTCTGGTGCCGGTGGCGGCGTGGTTGCTGGCGGGTTACGGGTGGGTGAGCGCGCTCAATATTCTCGCCGTCGCGGTTCTGCTGATGGCCCTGCTCGCGATGCCGCTCGCGCCGTACTCGGGAGCCGGCGAAACGGCTCGACTGGTCCGCGATCAGTCGCCGGCCGCGGCCCTGCGGGCGGCGCTCGGGCACCGCTCCTACGTGCTCCTGGTGGTGGGGTTCTTCGTCTGCGGCTTTCACGTGGCATTCATCACTGCCCACATGCCGGCATTCCTCTCCGACGCGGGCTTCGATCCGGTGGTCGGGGCCTGGAGCATCTCCATCATCGGGCTGTGTAACGTTTTCGGTGCCTATCTCGCCGGGCTGTGGTCCGGGCGCCGGCCCAATCGCGAGGTGCTGGTCGTCATCTACCTCGCCCGGGCGCTGGCGATCGCGTTGTTCATGCTGATTCCGTTCAGTCTCGCCTCGGTCCTGATCTTCAGCGCGGCGATGGGATTCTTGTGGCTGGCGACGGTGCCACCCACCTCCGGGCTGGTGGCGGTGATGTTCGGTACCCGCTATCTGGCGACGCTCTACGGCCTGGTCTTCCTCGGTCATCAGCTTGGCAGCTTCACCGGAGTCTGGCTGGGGGGCTGGCTCTTTGATCGCACCGGCAGCTACGACGCGCTCTGGTGGCTGGGGGTCGCGTTGGGCGTGGCGGCGGCCACGGTGCACTGGCCGATTCGGGAGGTTGCCGTGGTCGGGCCCTTGGCCGAGCCCGCACTGCGCAAGTAGGGATCGCATTCGCCATCCGCGCACCTGGAGAGGGCTAGCGCTGCGGGGTGAACTCCGAACCGGGCACTCCCGCACTTTAACGCGTGCGCCCGGTAGCCGCGGCGGACGGCCTCCGTCCGTTCCAGGAGCCGGCCCGTCCCCCGTGGGAGCGCTACTGAATTCGGTCGGTGCCCGACTCCTCGCTCGCCTCAAGGCAATCGAGGCAGATGATGACATCGTGCTTGCCGTCGAAGATCTCGCGGAATGCGCCGCGATCGGCGCCGCAGAACGCGCACACCAATCCGGTGTCGGTGGCGGTTTCGGGCTCCGGCGGGTCGTCCCAAAGTCCTCGATCGATCTGAATGCCGGCACGGGCCCGCAGTAGCTTCGCCTGCTCCCGGCTCAGTTCCCGTCCCGATTTCGGCGGGGCCGCCGTTTTCTTCTTGGATTTCGATTTGTCGCTCATCGTGTCCCCCGCGGGCGCTTCTGCCCCCGATGTTCATCCGGCTCCCGCCGCACGGCACCGCTTAAGTTTAGCCACCTCGGGCCC
Organism: Gammaproteobacteria bacterium; assembly: GCA_041594935.1. Taxonomy (GTDB): domain Bacteria; phylum Pseudomonadota; class Gammaproteobacteria; order HK1; family HK1; genus JBFHLI01. Next base: position 3,600 of record JBFHLI010000058.1, read on the forward strand.
GGGGGTGAACGCCCGGGCCGGCGGACGCGGCGGCCCGCCTTGCCAGCGCGCGGCGTCACGTGGGGCTGATGGTGGTCCCCACCGGGGGTCTTCGGATCGACTCGATGCGATGCGATGCGCGTCAGAACCCGCTCGGGGCCGATCCTTCGCGGGGGAAGAAGTCGAGCTCAGCCAAACCCGCGCAGCGTGGTCTCGCGCAGACGGCGCGCGAGGATCTGGGCCAACGACTGATAAAAGCGACCGCAAAAGCCGTGGTCCTTCGCGGTGAGCTCGGCGATCACGTCGGCGTCCACGATATCCACCTCGACGTGATCGTCGGCGATGACGTTGGCGCTCACGGTCATTCCTTCGAGGAAGCTCATCTCGCCGAAAAGCTCGCCGCGCTTGAGGCGGGCTACCTCGATATTGAACTCCGGGTGGTCAAGCTCGACCCGTACCACACCTTCGCGGATGAGGAAGATGGCGTGCTTGACATCGCCCTCCTCGAGAATCACCGCATCGGGCTCGAACGCCGCTCGCGTGGCTCGCGCGAACAGTCGCGCTTCCTCCTCGGCGGTCACGAAGCTCAGGAACTGGGGACTCGCTCGCGGCTCGGAATCGATTGCCATGGCTTCGGTGTATCGCTGAACAGGCTGGAGGTCCGCGACTCTAGCAGACCGCGCTCACGCGTGAAATCTCTAACCCCCGCCGTGGCCGCGTCCGCTGTTCGCGCCGGCGGGCCTTCGCGGTCCTAACGTGCTTTGCGGATCCGGGGCCGAGGCGGGGTTGCGTGATCGCGTCGGTCCGCCGCGGCTCGTCTTGCCCCGAGCCTCATCCTGCCGGCGAGCGCATTCGCGAGTGCATAATCCTCCTCGTGATTGATGTTGATCCATTCGAGCCCATCGGTGGTGACGTAGTGCACCGCGGCCCCGGTCTGCCGCAGGAAGGCATCGAGCACGCGCTCGTACTTCTGCAAGCGGCCCCGCTCGGCCAACAGGTTCTCCATGAAGGGGTAGAGCGCATTCATGAAATCGCTCGAGAAACGATTGATGCCCACGAACCCTCCGGCGTAGTCGTCGTAGCTCGCGGCGAGGCCGCGCGCGAGTCCGTTGACGCGTCCGTCGCGCCCCAGCACCAGCTCCTCCTCGCGAGCGGCGGGGGAGAAACGCTCGTCGACCAGAATGACATTTTCCCGGGGCGATTCCAGCACCCGATCGAGCAGTCTTGGATCGTAGAGGTTGTCGGCGTCCATCAGCATCACCGGCGGGCGGTCGCGACACCACATGTCGCGCGTGAGGTAGAGGCTCCAGCCGTGCTCGGTAGTCTCGTAGTCATCGGCGACGACGTAATCGAGACGCAGGCGACCGTACCGGGGCCCCAGCGTGTTCATGAACAGCGCCTTCTTGTAGCCTACGACAAAGGTGACGCGCGAGAAGCCGCGACTTGCGAGGATGTCGAGGCTGTGGGCGATGATGCTCTGGGTGCCGATCTTGAGCAATGCCTTGGGCTTGTCGCGGGTGAGGTGCGCGATTCGCCGGCTCGAGCCGGCCGCCGGCATGATCACGTGGGGTCGATCGAGCCGCGTCATTTGCCTAGACCTCGCGCCGTGCTAACGATCCGGCTTGGTGACGCCGGCTTGGTGGGTCGGAACGGCGAGCAGGAGCCCGCAGGTTCGCGGTCTCTGCCACCTGGGGGGATGGCGAAGGTCCGGGGGCGCTGCGCGCGCACTCTCTGCCGAAAGCCTCCCCACGGCGACCGTTCGGGCCCGACTCCGCTTGCCGGACGTATGCGTTTCCATTTCGGGCCTCATGAAACTGACGCGTCGCCCCGGGGCGCCTGCGAGTAGTCCATGGCGGCTAGCGTAGCGAATACCGGAGGCAGTTGACCAATGCTTCGCAACGGCGCCGGCGGCACGACACCAACGAGGACACTTTCGGCCGGGGTGGTCGTGGTCCGCGGGGCCGATCGCGGCCCGCGTTATCTGCTGCTGCGCACCTACGGGTACTGGGATTTCCCCAAAGGGGTGGTCGAGTCGGGCGAGAGCCCGCTGTCGGCGGCAGTGCGTGAGGTCGCGGAGGAGACCGGGCTCACCGATCTCTCCTTCCGTTGGGGTCGGGACTTCCGGGAGACCCCGGTGTACGGTAAGGGCAAGGTGGCACGATACTACGTCGCGGAGTCGTGCACGGGGGAGGTTCGACTCGGCGTCAATCCCGAGATCGGACGCCCGGAGCACCACGAGTTCTGCTGGCTGGATTACCCGTCGGCGCGTTCACGACTGGTCGATCGGACCCGGCGTGTGCTCGACTGGGCACGCAGCACAGTTGCACCGAAAATGCAAAGAGGCTAAGGTCTCCTGGATGCTGCAATGCAGCATCACCAAGGGAGGAGGAAGGCACGATGAACGATGAGGCTCACCCTCCGGCGGCGCTGCCGCAGTCGGAGGAGGTGGCGGCGATGATGGCGAAGATCGCCGAGCAGGTGCGCCGCGTCGCCGCGGAGTTTGTCCAGCGACAGGGCGGCGATCGCAAGGAAGACTTCAGCGTGTTGGACCCGAAGTTGATGATGCAGGCATTCAGCGAGGCGGCGCCGAAGATGGTGGAGAACCCGGCTAAGATCCTCGAGACGCAGATGCGCTTGTGGCAGGACTATTTGGCGTTATGCACCTCCACCGGGCAGCGGCTTCTCGGCCAGGCGACCTCGCCGGTGGCAACGCCGTCGGAGGGGGACCGTCGATTCAAGGATGATGCCTGGGAGCACAACCCGATCTTTGACTTCATCAAGCAATCTTACCTTCTCACCTCGCGCCACATTCTCGAGACTACCCGCGACATCGAGGGCCTCGACGAGCACACCGCGCAGAAGCTCGATTTCTACACACGGCAATTCCTGGACGCGATCGCGCCGACCAACTTTGTACTGACCAATCCGCAGGTGCTGCGCCAGACTCGCGAGACCAGCGGCATGAATCTGCTGCAGGGACTGAGCAACCTCCTCGACGACCTAGAGCGCGGCAAGGGCAAGCTGCGGATCAAGATGACCGACGAGGACCGATTCTCGCTCGGGGAGAACGTCGCGGTGACGCCGGGCAAGGTGGTCTTCCAGAACGATTTGATGCAGCTGCTGCAGTACGAGCCGTCCACCAAGACGGTTTACCGCCGTCCACTGCTCATCATTCCGCCCTGGATCAACAAGTACTACATTCTCGACCTGCGGCCGAAAAATTCTTTCGTCAAGTGGGCGGTCGACAACGGCCACACCGTGTTTGTCATCTCCTGGGTGAATCCGGACGGGTCGCTCGCCGAGAAGAGCTTCGACGATTACATGCTCGAGGGACCGATGGCGGCCCTCGACGCGATCACCCGCGCGACCGGCGAGCGCAATGTCAAAGCGATCGGCTACTGCCTCGGAGGCACATTGCTTGCGGTGTGGCTGGCCTGGATGAAGGCCCGCGGCGACGAGCGCGTCAAGGCAGCAACGTTTCTCACCGCGATGACCGATTTCTCCGAGCCGGGCGAGCTCGGGGTGTTCATCGACGAGGAGCTGCTCAATCTGATCGACGAGCAGATGGAGCGTGAGGGTTACTTCGAGGGCGCGGCGATGGCCGAGGCGTTCAACTCGCTTCGGGCCAACGATCTGATCTGGGGCTTCGTGGTGAACAACTACCTGATGGGGAAGGAGCCCTTTCCGTTCGACTTGCTTTACTGGAACTCGGACTCCACCCGCATGCCGAAACGGATGCACAGCTTCTACCTGCGCAAGATGTATCTGGAGAACCGGCTGGTCGAGCCGGGCGGAATCGAGGTTGCGGGGGAGCCGATTGATCTGCGGGTGGTAGACACCCCAAGCTATTTTCTGTCGACAAAGGACGACCATATTGCGCCGTGGAAGTCGACCTATGCCGCGACCCGGATCTTTCAGGGGCGGCTGCGCTTCGTGCTCGGGGCGTCGGGCCACATCGCGGGCGTGATCAATCCCCCGGTGGCCAAGAAGTACGGTTATTGGGTCAACCCGCAGCCCGAAGACGACCCCGAGAAGTGGCTCGGCGGGGCCGACTTCCACGATGGCTCCTGGTGGCTCGACTGGAAGAAATGGGTTTCGAAGTACAATGGCAAGAAGGTGCCGGCGCGAAAGCCCGGCGACGGCAAGCTCGAGGTCATCGAGAACGCGCCGGGGAGCTACGTCAGCCGGCGTTCTGGCTAACGTCCCCGGGGAAGCATCGTCTTGGACGAGCCGCGAATCATCAAGAAGTACCCGAACCGGCGTCTGTACGACACGGCCAAGAGTTCCTACATCACGCTCGGTGACGTGCGCCAGCTCGTGCTCGACGAGGTGTCGTTCCGGGTGGTCGACGCACGCAGCAAGCAAGACCTCACACGAAGCATCCTGCTCCAGATCATTCTCGAGCAGGAGGAGGACGGGGAACCGATCTTCTCGAGCCGCGTCCTGGAGCAGATCATTCGGTTTTACGGCGGCTCCTTTCAAGGCATGATCTCGACCTACCTCGAGCGCAGCATGGACCTCTTCGTCGCCCAGCAGGACCGGGTCGGTCGGCAGGTGCAGAATCTGCTCGGGGGGGGCGATGCGCTCAACGTCGTGCAGGAGGTCACCGAGCAGAATCTCAGGCTCTGGCGAGAGATGCAGGAGGATTTCTTCAAGGCCGCGATGGGCACCGGTACCCGGGGCGCTCGCGCGGACGAGGACAAGAAGCGGTAAGGTCGAGCCCGGTCCCCGGGCGCTCGGGCGGTCCGGGCTCGGTCGGTATTACAGTGGATTCTTTTCGCGCCGCCGTAACGAGGGCGGTGCGCCATATCCAAGTCAGCGAAACAGGGGAGTTTAGCCATGAAGAATGTCGTCATAGCGGGTGCGTGCCGCACCCCGATCGGTTCCTTCAACGGAGCATTGAGCGCGGTGCCCGCCTCGTACTTAGGTGAGGTCGCGGTGCGGGAGGCGCTGAAACGAGCTCAGGTGGCGCCAGAGGAAGTCTCGGAGGTGGTGCTCGGTCAGATTCTGACCGCCGGTGCGGGCCAGAATCCGGCCCGGCAGGCCGCTATCGGTGCCGGCATTCCGGTCGAGCGGACGGCGTATTGCATCAACCAGCTGTGCGGGTCGGGGTTGCGCACGGTGGCGCTCGGCTGGCAGGCGATCACGGTCGGCGACAGCGACATCGTGGTCGCGGGGGGGCAGGAGAGCATGAGCCAGGCCCCGCACTGCATCCATCTGCGCAACGGTCAGAAGATGGGGCATACGGAGCTGGTGGACTCGATGATCCGTGACGGGCTCTGGGATGCCTTCAACGGCTATCACATGGGCAACACGGCCGAGAACGTCGCCCAGAAGTGGCAGCTCACCCGCGAGGAGCAGGATGCGTTTGCGGTCGCGTCGCAGCAAAAAGCCGAGGCGGCTCAGAAGGCGGGCCGGTTCAAGGACGAGATCACCCCCGTCACCATCACCTCGCGGCGCGGTGACACGGTGGTGGAAAGCGACGAGTATCCGAAGCACGGAACCACCATGGAGTCTCTCGGCAAGCTGCGGCCGGCGTTCAACCGGGAAGGAACCGTTACCGCGGGCAATGCCTCGGGTATCAACGACGGGGCGGCCGCAGTGGTGCTGATGACGCACAAGGAAGCCGAGCGACGCGGCATCGAGCCGTTGGCCCGCATCGTGTCCTGGGCGACGGTAGGGGTCGACCCCGCCGTCATGGGCACCGGCCCGATTCCCGCGAGCCGGGCCGCGTTGGAGAAGGCCGGGTGGAGCCCCGATGACCTGGACCTGGTCGAGGCGAACGAGGCCTTCGCGGCGCAGGCGTGCGCGGTCAACAAGGACCTCCGGTGGGATGTCGAGAAGGTGAACGTGAACGGCGGCGCCATCGCGCTCGGCCACCCGGTCGGGGCATCGGGGGCACGGGTGTTGGTCACCTTGCTGCACGAGATGCAGCGCCGTGATGCCAAGAAGGGTCTGGCGACCCTGTGCATCGGCGGCGGCATGGGCATCGCGATGTGCGTTGAGAGAGGCTAATTTCAGTAACTTATAAAGAATTCTTAAATGAATTAGGGAGGAAATATGGGACGTGTTGCGCTCGTAACGGGGGGTACCCGTGGGATCGGGGAGGCGATCTCGGTCGCTCTGAAGGAGGCTGGCAATTCCGTCGCCGCCACCTACGCCGGCAACGATGAGGCCGCCAAGAAGTTCAGCGACGCCACCGGGATCGCCACTTTCAAGTTCGATGTCGGGGATTTCGCGCAGTGTCAGGCGGGTGTCCAGCAGATCGAGGACAAGGTCGGTGCGGTCGAGGTCCTCGTCAACAACGCGGGCATCACCCGCGACGGCGCCATGCACAAGATGTCGCCGGAAAACTGGGACGAGGTGATCCGCACCAACCTGAGCTCGTGCTTCAACATGACCCGCTGTGTGCTGGAGGGCATGCGGGGGCGCGGGTTCGGGCGCATCGTCAACATCAGCTCCGTCAACGGCCAGGCCGGGCAGTTCGGGCAGGTGAATTACGCCTCCGCGAAATTCGGGATGCAGGGGTTCACCAAGGCCCTGGCCCTGGAGGGCGCGGCCAAGGGGATCACCGTCAACGCCATCGCGCCCGGCTACATCGCCACCGATATGGTGCGGGCGGTGCCGCCGAATGTGCTCGAGAAGATCGTTCAGCGGATCCCGGTCGGGCGCCTCGGCGAGGCCGAGGAGATCGCCCGGGCGGTGGTGTTCCTGGTAGCCGACGAGGCGGGCTTCATCACCGGTTCGACGCTGTCCATCAACGGTGGTCAGCATATGTACTGAGGGGCTTGACACGCCCGGTGCAGTTGCCTATATTGCACTGCAACATATGTTGCACTGCAACAATATGGAGATTCGGAAAACCTTATGGAGTAATGAGCATGCAGAGCGATTTTTCAAATAACCTGGAGAAGTGGAACAAGGTCTCGCTCGAGTCCTTGGAGAGAGTGATGGAGATCAATGCCCGGATCTTTCAGACCATGACCGAGAAACAGATGGAGAGCCTCCGCGACTACATGTCCACCGGGGTCAAGCAGGTCAAGATGATGACCGAGGCGAAGAGCCCGCAGGACCTGATGGCCGGACAGGTGCGTCTCGCGACCGAGTTCAACGAGAAGGCGCTGGACCGGGCCAAGCAGCTGACGGAGCTGATGGTCGGTAGCCGACATGAGCTCAAGGAGTGGTTCGAGGACAGCGTGCAGAGCGCCCAGGGCGCGACGGTGGCCAAGCCGGCTAGCGGCAGGGGCTCCAAGAAAGCGGCCTGATATAACGCGGTCGCCAACGTGCGAAGTGAGCCCAGCGATCGGAAACCCGGTCGCTGGGTTTTTTTTGACTTGAAGAATCCACCATGAAGATCAAGATTGAACTTGAGGTATCTCCCCACGAGGCGCGTGAGTTCTTTGGCCTTCCCAACGTGCAGCCGCTGCAGGACGAGATGATGGAGCGGATCGGGCAAAACATGCGCGAAGGGGTGAGCGGCTACGATCCCATGAGCCTGATGAAACCTTTTCTTCCCAGCAACCTCCAATCGATGGAGGCGTTCCAAAAGGCGTTTCTGGAGAGCTTTACTCCGCGCGAGCGCAAGAAGAAGGGATAAGCGCGCATTGCGTCGCGGTGCTTCGCGCCGCCCATCAACCTCCGCGCGCTTCGGACACGCAACGTGACCTTGCAAGCCGAGGCGCGAGGAGTAGGGTATCATCGGCACGGGTGAGGACCCGGGTGTCTCTCGCGTTGGTGTGACTGGCCGATGGAGGTGATTGCGCAACGTGTCGTCATTGTGGAGAACCTTGCTGCGCCCCGATCATGACGACGATCCGGAGAAGGCACTCATCGCGAGCGCTGCGAATATCCTGCAGGTAGGAGAATTTCAGCTGCTGCAGCTTGCCTACCACGACTGGTTCGGGAAAGACATGGGTCCGGGCGATCTGGACCGCCTGTTTGCCGCCTACATGCTGCGCAATCGGGTGACGCCGTGGATGCGGCACTACGCGCGCGCGATCCTCGATGCCCACGAACAGGGGAAAGTCGACATCAACGACCCCCATCTGCATCGCTACGATCACGACTACGTGAGCCACGTCCACGACGGGCGCAGGCGATTTCTGGGCGCCTGTCTGGTGATCGCGCTGGTCCTGCTTGGCTCGATCTGGCTCGGAGAAAGGACCGCCAGCGAGGGCGGATCGAGATTCCCGCCGTACTTCGACAGGGAAACCGGCGAGCGGTGAGTCGGCTGGTCTCGAGTCCGACACGGGCCCGCTCCCCTCGAGACTACGGGCTTGCGCGACCGCCGTGTTCGAGCGGCGAGGAGGGCGCGCGGTGGATCGTGCATGCGCGCCTCGAGTTGGCCCCATCCGACCCGGGATCCCCACCCTCATGATTCCTTCACGCTAGGGTCCGCGCCGTGTTCGAAGTGGCCGGGGAATGGGAAACTCCCTTGAATTATCTGTTCTTGCTCGTGACCGCGGTGATCGCGATCCACGGCATCCGGTTCCGCACCGAGGACGGCGAGACCGATTTCGTTCGCCTGCTCTTCGGCAGCATTGCCGCAACGTTCTTTTTCCTGGTCCTGTTTCAGGACGTCCTCAAGATCGTCACGTTCGGCTGACGCGGCAGTATCTCATCCGGTCCAGTCGGTCTCCTCGCGCTGGCAAATTCACCGTCGGATAGGCGGGCTGTCAAGGACGGTGCATTCGCTGCTGGGCATCGATCTCGGGCACGCGCATCACCCGCTGCGCCTCGGGCAGCTGCAGCTGCTCGTAGAGGTAGCGAGCCCGATCGCGCACGGTGGAAACGTGCGACGACCCATAGAGAATCTTGTGCACTACCCCGGGCCCGGCCACGGTGTCGTCGTCGACCCGGAGCGAGGCAATATAGTCCTCGAGCGCCCGTTCGTACTCGCCACGGCGGTCGCGGATGATTCCCCGGTTGGCGTAGGCAGCGGCGAGCACATCCCTGCCGGTGCGGTCGTCCGGCACCAGCGTCTCGTTCAGGAAATCGATCAGATGATCCAGCTCGCGGACCGCGTGGCCGTACCGCTCCTGCTGGATGTAGACCAACGCGCGGCCCATCAGGGCGCCGCGGTGGTTCGGTGACTCCTCGAGGGCCTGGTTGAAATGCGCCATCGCCTCGTCGAGCTCCCCGTCCTCGAGCCGGTGCGTGCCCCGCTCCGTTTCGAAGTCTCCCGGCTCCTTGGTGAGGAAGCCGTCGAGGACGTCGGTGGCGATGACCATCACCACCGTCAGGGTTGCGAGCAGGATGATGAACCGCTTGAGAACTCGCGGGCTCAAGGCGTCCCTTCGAACAGGTGACCGGTGTAGAGCACCGAGAACACGAAGCAAAGCAGCGCCGAGGTGATTGCCGCCCGGCGCTTCAATCGTTGCTGCTCGAGAGAATCGATCGTACCGGTGCGGCTCGCCCGCCGCACGTACAGCACCCAGAGAAGGTGGCGAACGGGGAAGAACAAGAGGCCCGCGAGCGCCAGGGCCCAGACGAGGTAGTAATCTCGGGTGAACAGAGCTTCCACACGCTTTGCCCGGAGGGCCGACCGTCGTGGGATTCTAAAAGAAGAAGGGGGAAGGTTTCACCCTTCCCCCGAAGCAGATACCGCCATCGGCAACGTGGTTAACGTTTGTCGGGAACCGCGTCTCCGATGTCCTCCACCAGCGCCTCGACCTCTCGATCCGGCATGGTCGACATCTCCATCTTGTAGGCAAGGAACCACATCATGCCTACCCCGAGGATCCAGAAGAGGATCTGCCAGGCCCAGATGGAAGGAATCCCGAACGTCCAGCCCGCGACCCCCGCGTCCGGCGCACCGAAGATGGTGTTGCCGATGACCGCGCCGGGCCCGATGCCGAAGAACATCCAGGCCAGCGTGATGACCCATGCGAGCGGCTTCAAGCCTTGCTTGCTCGCGGGCAGGGTCGCATGCTCGCGCAGGAAGTTGTGATACTTCATGCGGTGCGTGTGGTCCTTCTCATTCTGGGTGACCATCGATACTGGGATGCAAACCAGCAGGTTGAAGAACATACCCCAGAAGGCCGAGTGCATGGTGAGCGGCCAGCGTCCCCACGGCAGGTCGATTCCGAAGAATCCGGCAATCGCCGCCCCGAAGGTCTCGGTGAAGATGACGCCGATCAATCCGGCCGCGAGCCCCCACGTGACCCCCTGGCGGGTGAGCCAGGGGAACCAGCACACCGAGGCGAGCGACGGCCACATCTGAAACCCGAACGCCACCGCCAGGCCGCCCAGCAGCACCAGCGCATCCTTGGAGAAGGTGGCGACGGTGAGAGCCGACAGCACGATGAACGCTACCCCGATGCGTCCGAACAGCTTTTGCGTCAAGTGGCTCGCGGTCGGGTTCAGGTAGCGCTTGTACAGATCGCGCGTGAGCATTCCGCCCGCGGTCGACATGTAGGCGGCCCCGGTCGACTGCATTGCCGCCAGCGCACAGACCGCCAGCAACCCGACCAGCCACGGCATCGAGTCCGCGATCAGATTGAAGTAGTGCGGCACGAGGGAGTCCGGCTTCGTGGCCACCTCGTCGGGCAGGATGTTGGAGAGCACGATGCCGGCCTCGTTCATGGCCGGGTTGGCGCCGAGCAGGTGAGCGCCCATGCCCTGGAAGGCGGTGAAGAAGAACAGGATGGCGCCGATGCACAGTGAGGAGGCCCACACCTGCTGCGGCGCGAACGGCCGGGGGTCGGTGTTGCCGAAGGACCACATGGTGAACGCCGGGGCCGATTGGATCCCCATCAGCGCGAACATGTAGGTGAGGCACATTACTCCGGTCCACAACCCGCCAACCGGGGTCTCCTTACCGAGCCCTGCGGTGAACTGGATGACGCCTGGAATGGCGAGATAGGCGTTGTGGCCGTCGGGAGTCGCCCCCCACTTGCCGACGGTGGGATTCTTGCCCATGTCGGCGAACCCCGCGTTCAGAGCGTCCCAGCCACCCACGGCGTTGAGCGCGATCATGCCGGTGATCACGATGCCGAGCGCTAGCAGGATGCACTGCAGAGTGTCCACGTAGGCCACCGCCCTCAACCCACCCGAGGCGACGTAAATCAGCACCACCAGCGACAGCACCCACATCCCGACTGCCTCGCCAACCAGACCGTCGGTGAGGACGTTGAACAGGTAGCCCGAAGCGCCGAGCTGGACCCCGAGGTACGGAATCGAGAACAGCAGGGCCACGAGCACCGTCAGGATCCGGATCGCGTCTCCCTGGAAGTAGTCGGAGAGCATCTCGCCGGGGGTCACGTACCCGAATCGCTTGCCGAGCATCCACTGACGCTTGAGAAACAATACGCCGGTGAACGGGATGGTGATGGTGTAGAAGGACGCGTAGGCGTACTGAAAACCATCCCGATAAACGAGCCCCGGGTGACCCATGAAGGTCCAGCCGGAGAACGAGGTCGCGGTTGCCGCGAGCACAAATACCCAAAGCGAAAGCCGACGCCCGGCGAGGAAGTAATCGGTAGCCGTCTTCGCGGTTCGTGCGCTCTTGATGCCCCAGAATATGCAGTAGGCCCAATACAGCACGACGAACGCGAACAGCCAGACAACTTTTGCGCTCATCTCTCAGTCCCCCAAATGTCAACTCAGGTAGTTAGCGGAATCGTCGTCTACCACCCAGCGACCCCATAAAGTTGTGACCTTCTCGTCACGGCCACGCAGTGTCGATCCCCTCACCGACGCGGGCATTATGCTGCAAGATTTGTGCCCCGGACAAGTTTCATAAATTTATCAATCGGTTGAGTATTTACCGGGGTAGTCCGTACCTACGAATTGGGTCATTACGTTACGAAACGTAACGTATCGGGCAGGGTCGAGAATCCAAGTACGCTCCCAGCACGCGTGCAACCGGGTGGAGCCCGAACGCTCGTGTTTTCCTGGCTTGGGCATCATGTCGGCAAGGGGAAAGCGGCCTTCTCTTGCGGCGGCGGCGTTACGTTGGGTAACACATCGTCCGATCGCGGACCCGCCTCGCAAGGGGTCAGGCTTTGCTCTTGGGTCGGGGGATCCCGAGTCGCTGGC
>JBFHLI010000059.1:0-15555 GCA_041594935.1 Gammaproteobacteria bacterium
AGCGGGATGATCTTCGTGCCCTGTGCCGGTGGCCGCAGCCACAACGAAGCCGAAAGCGCAACCGCCCCCGATCTGGCGGCCGGTTGTGACGTGCTCCTCCACGCCATGATGGAAACCGCCGGTGTCGTCTGAGCGCCGGCCGGGGAGAGCAGAGCACGTCCGGGACGAGCGTCGGGGGATGCTCGGACCCGCACTCGCGGTGCTGCTGGGAGCGATTGTTGCCGCGCTGGCGGGGTGCGCGACCGAGCGGTACTTCGAGGAAGCGGTAACGAAGCCCGCGACGCCTCTCACCTATGAGCTGGGTCGATTGCCGTTCTCCGAGCACTGGAGCGACATCGCATTCAACGACGCGCGGGTTGGTTTCAGCCACCTGCAGATCCGCCCGGGAGAGAACGAGGACGAGTACGTGCTCGAGAGCGAGGCGATCATGCGATTCCGGCTGCTCGGCGTCGAGCGCACCAGCGTCATCCGGGCAACCGACTGGGTGGGGCCCGACCTGAGCCTGCGGCGCTTCGACTACGACTACGACATCGACGGGTCGGCGCTGCGCGTCTCGGGACGCGTCGGCCTGGGTGAGGTCGAGATGGAGGTGACCGGGCGCGGCGATCCGAGCATGGAGGTTCTGCCGCTGAGCCGGACTCTGTATCCGAGCAGCGCGATGTCGATGTATCCGGTCCTGAGAGGCCTGCAGATCGGCGATGAGTTTTCCTTCCTGATGCTCGACGGCCAGGCCCGCAAGCTAAAGATCGTCATCCAGCGGGTCGTGGCGTACGAGCAGAGCGAGCTGTTCAAGGGCAATGCCTATCGCGTCACGAGTCAGGTGAGCGGCCAAGAGGTCAACACCTGGATCGACGCTCAAGGCCGGCCGGTGCTGGAGATGTCGATGGGCGGCCTGTTCGTGGCGGCGCTGCGGCCGGCCGAGGAGGCCAGGCGAGAGCTGCTCGAGAGAGCCCTCAATCAGGAACGCTCGCTGCTGCCGTTTACCCGGGTCCCAAGCAATGTCTCGCTGTCCGCGCCCGATGAGGTCGAGACCATGACGGTGGCCTTGACCGGGGCGGATGAGCGGTTCGGCGCCGACTCCGGTGACCACCAGCGGTGCCGGATCTGGCAGGGCCGCCTCGTGTGCGCGGTCAAGTCGGCGAGACCGGTCGGCGGCGGCACCGAGCAGGCCGCACCGCCGTGGATTACGAGCTATCTGGCACCAAGCGTCACGGTCGCTAGCGATGACCCGCGCGTCGAGGCGCTCAGTCGGGAGTTCGCCGGGCGGGACAGTCAGCTTGAGCAGGTTCGCTCGCTCATGGCGTGGATCGGGGATAACGTGGAGCGGAGTGCGCTCGCCGTCGCCTCTGCCCCGGAAGTGCTCGAGGGCAAGCGTGCTGGCTCCACCGGTCTCGCGTATGTCTATGCGGCGGTGGCGCGCAGGCTCGGGATCCCGACCCGCATTGTTCATGGGCTCGCTTATTCGGTGGCCGGTAACGGCTTCGTGTTTCAGTCGTGGGCGGAGAGCTGGGTCGGCGGGCGCTGGTTGCCCGTTGACCCGAGCCGGCGTCAGGTCCCGGCCGATGCAACCCATGTCAAGCTGCTCGAAGGCGAAGACCGCTCCGACCTGCTGCCCTTGATCGGGATGATCGGGCGGCTGAAGGCGGAAATCTCCTCCATCGACGGGCGACCGGTCCTCTGATCGGAGCATACCAGCCTGGCTCTTTCACCACGGCGCCTCGCCGCTCGTCATTAAGCTTCTGAGAGCGATGAGAATACGAACCGTTCTGGGCAGTCTGAGCTCGGTGCAGTTTGTTTCCGCGGCGAGTCTACCCGGGCCCTGGCCCGGCTATACATGCCGGGATTTGGGCTTCGGCCAAGCGATAGCTACGGCTATCCCTTGCGCTCCAGCCCGGCGTCCGGACTCGCCTATCCGTCGCCATCGTCCCGGGTCCTCGGTGAAGTATCCAGATTAGAAGGTAATGTTCTTGGGGGTTCTTGGAAACGGGATGACGTCGCGCACGTTGGACATGCCGGTCAGGTAGCTGATGAGCCGCTCGAAGCCGAGCCCGAATCCGGAGTGCGGCACCGTGCCGTAGCGCCGCAGGTCGCGATACCACCATAGCGGCTCGGTGAGGTGCATCTGCTCGAGGCGCGTCTCGAGCAAGGGCAGACGTTCCTCGCGCTGGCTGCCGCCGATGATCTCCCCGGTGCCCGGCGCCAGCACGTCCATCGCGGCCACGGTTCTCTCGTCGTCGTTCAGCCGCATGTAGAACGCTTTGATATCCTTGGGATAGTTGAGCACGATGACCGGACGCCCGACATGCTCCTCGGTGAGAAAGCGCTCGTGCTCGGACTGCAGATCGAGCCCCCACTCGACCGGGAACTCGAAGCTCCGACCGGCACGCTTCAGGATGTCAATCGCCTCGGCGTAGTCCAGGCGGGCGAATTCCGACCCGACAACGCCTTCGAGTCGTTGCAGCAGTCCCTTGTCGATTCGCTGGTCGAAAAACGCGAGGTCGTCGGGGTACTCCTCGAGCACGCTACCGACGATGCTCTTCAAGAATGACTCTGCCAGGTCAGCGTTGTCGGTGAGGTCGGCGAAGGCCACCTCCGGCTCGATCATCCAGAACTCGGCGAGATGGCGGCTGGTGTTGGAGTTCTCGGCCCGGAATGTCGGTCCGAAGGTATAAACCTTGGAGAGCGCGAGACAGAAGCACTCTACGTTGAGCTGGCCAGAGACCGTAAGGTAGGCCGGCTCGCCGAAGAAGTCCTGTCGAAAGTCGACGCCTCCCTGCTCGTCGCGCGGCAGGTTCGCGAGGTCCAGCGCGCTCACCCGAAACAGCTCGCCGGCCCCTTCGCAATCGCTCGCGGTGATGATCGGGGTGTTCACCCAAACGAAGCCGCTGGAGTGCAGATACCGATGGATCGCCTGGGCCACACCGTGGCGGACTCTCGCGATCGCCCCGAGGGTGTTGGTGCGCGGCCGCAGGTGCGCATGCTCCCGCAGGTGCTCAAAGCTATGGTGCTTGGCGGCCATCGGGTAAGTGTCGGGGTCGTCAACCCAGCCGATCACCTCGATCCGCTCGGCCCGGATTTCGAACGCCTGCCCCTTGCCTTGCGAGGCGACGAGGGTGCCGGTCGCGATCAGGGCGCAGCCGGTGGTGAGGCGCGCCACCTCATCGCGGTAGTTCTCGAGAGTGTCGTCGGCGACGATCTGGATCGGGTCGAAACACGACCCGTCGTGCAGGTGGAGGAAGCAAAAGCCGTGTTTCGATTCGCGGCGAGTGCGGACCCACCCCCTGACCGTGACTTTCGAGTCACTCGCGACCGAGCCATCGAGGGCATTTCGAATCGAAACCACTGACATCGTGCTAACCTCCCGGTCGGATCGGGCGTGCCGGTGGAGCTCGATCTCCCCCGCGGATAGGCGGGGCGGGGATGAGAGCAAACGCCTTTTCGGATGAGACGGATCGCGTTTCCGCTGCTTACGAGCCTGCTGTTTTCCGGCAGCTATATCGCGGGAAAGTATACGACGGTTGATCTGGATCCGTTAACCACGACGTTGCTGCGCTACCTGGTCGCCCTCGTTTTCCTTTTCGCGCTCGGATTCGCCCATGGCCGGGCGGCGTGGCGAGTCGCGCGTCGCGATTTGCTGCCGATGGCATCGCTCGGGCTGTTCGGCATCGTGGGCTACCACTATTTCTTCTTTCTCAGCTTGCACTTCACCGAAGTTGCGAACACGGCGATCATCAACGGCCTGAGCCCGGTGTTGACGAGCGTCGCGGCCGCCCTCGTCATCGGCGAACGGCTTTCCGCGCGCAACTACCTTGGGGTCGCGATTGCACTCGCCGGGGTGTTGCTGCTGCTCTCGAAGGGAGAGCTCGCAGGTCTCCTTGCGCTTGACATCAATCGCGGCGATCTGCTGATGCTGATCGCGGTGGCGAGCTTCGTGGTCTACGGCTTGACGGTGAACACCCTCCTCGAACGGTACTCGGGATACACCCTCACCCTGTATGCCACTGCGTTCGGCGTGCTGTGGCTTCTCGTTCTCGTTCCCGTCGACGATGTCTTATCGCAGGTTCGTGAGCTCTCACCGGCGTCGCTCGGCTCGATACTCTACATGGGGGTGTTCGGCTCGGGGCTCGGCTACCTCACCTTCAATCTGAGCATCGCTGAGCTCGGGCCGACCCGGACCTCGAGCCTCGTCTACAGTCTTATCCCGATCTTCGTCGCTTTGCTCGCGCTCGCGTTCTTCGCCGAGCCGGTCACGGTGGTGATGGGCCTGAGTATCGGCCTGGTGTTGTTGGGGCTGCGTCAGGCTCTGACCGGCGCCCCCCAGCGGCGGTGCCGTCAAGACGAGCTCGGTCGCTGAGGGATGGCACCTCGTCCTTGGTTGGGCATGTGTCGTCGCCGTCATCAGCGTCGACGACCAGCGCGGGTCCGATGATGCCGGTGCGCTCGGATGGTTTGACCAGGCTCAATTTGCCCTCGTAGCGGTCGTTAAGATAGATGCGACGCGCGGTCGTGAAGCCGAGGCGCCTGATGCGTGTGAACGGGGCGGGATTTCGGCTATGCTCGGGGCGTTTGGGCCGAGGATGGAACGACTTTGAGCGCGAAGCGTCGGCACCACAGACAGAGGAATTCGCATGAGGATGGCTCGAGAGGAGTTTCTGAGCTGGGATCACCGAGCGGTCTCACTGCTCGGGATGTCCGGGGTGGGCAAGACCACCCTGGCCAACAAGCTGCCCAAGGCGCGCTGGTTTCATTACTCGGGAGACTATCGAATCGGCACCAAGTATCTGCAGGAGCCGATCATGGACAACATCAAGAAGAAGGCGATGCAGGTCGGCTTTCTGCGGGAGTTGCTGCGTAACGATTCCATCTACATCGCGAGCAATCTGACCGTGCACAATCTCGATTCACTGTCCACCTTCGTGGGCAAGATCGGCGATCCCGAGAAGGGTGGTCTTCCTCCCGAGGAGTTCAAGCGGCGTCAGCGGCTTCACCTCGAAGCGGAGATCGGTGCGATGCGCGATGTCGCCCAGTTCATCGAGAAGTCCCGAGACATCTACGGCTACGAGCACTTCGTCAACGATGCTGGCGGCAGCGTGTGTGAGCTCAACGACGAGACGACCCTCGAGGTTCTCGCCGAGCACACGCTGATCATCTACATCCGGGCGACGGAGGACATGGAGGAGGAGCTCATTCAAAGACAGATCTCATGCCCAAAGCCGCTCTACTATCAGGAAGCCTTCTTCGACGAGAAGCTGAGCGAGTACCTGCGGCTCCAAGGCCATGCCTCCTACGAGCAGATTGACCCCGACCATTTCGTGCAGTGGATTTTTCCCAAGCTGGTGGCGCATCGGCGCCCGCTTTATCAGGCGATTGCCGACCGTTATGGATACACGGTGGAGGCGGACGATGCCAGCCGGGTACGGGACGAGCGGGACTTTCTCGAGCTCATCGGCAACAGTCTGAAGGCGGCCGAGGCCGCCTGAGGGGGAGCCGGCAATGCCCCTGGTTGCGCACTCGGGCTTGCCGGCGTTCGCTCGTCTGCGGCGCGAGGGGCACGAGGTACTCACGCCGCTCCAGGCGCGCGCCCTTGAAGTTCGCGAGCTGCACGTCGGGCTCCTCAACCTCATGCCCGATGCGGCGCTCGAGGCGACCGAGCGGCAGTTCATGCGCCTGCTCGCGTCGTCGACCCAGCTGGCCTGCATCCACGTCCATCCGTTCACGGTGAGCGGGGTGCCGCGCGAGGGCGGCGCGCGGGCCCACGTCGAGTCCTACTACGAAGACTTCGCCGAGGTGCGCCGGGCCGGGCTGCACGCGCTCATCGTCACCGGGGCGAATCCGAGATGCCCTGAGCTCAGCCAGGAGCCGTTCTGGGACGGGATGAGCCAGGTGATCGAGTGGGCACTGAAGCACGTGCCTTCGACCGTGTGCTCTTGTCTCGCCACTCACGCGGTGGTCCGACGCTATCATCAAATCGAGCGAGTCAAGCTTCCTGCGAAGCGCTGGGGCGTGTACTCGCACCGGGTCTTGGATACCGGTCACCCGCTCGTGCGCAACACCAATACGCGCTTTGATGCGCCCCATTCCCACGTGTACGAGGTTACCCGGGAGCAGCTCGAGTCCGCTGGCGTGAAGGTCCTGGCGGAGAGTGAGGAGGCCGGGGTGCACCTCGCGGTCAGCGGTGACGGGATTCGCCTCGTCTACTTCCAAGGGCATCCCGAGTACGACACCAACAGCTTGCTCAAGGAGTACAAGCGTGAGCTCGAGCGATTCATCCGGGGGGAGCGTCCCGAGTATCCGCCGTTTCCCGATCACTACTTCCCCGAGGACGCCCGCGAGCGGCTGGGTGAGCACCAGCGTGAGGTTTGCGCCGCGCTAGACGGCGACCGCCCGGTCTCGGATTTTCCCGAATCGGCCCTGGGTCCGCTCCTCGACAACACGTGGACGGACACCGGCAAGGCGCTGTTCAACAATTGGCTCGGTCTCGTGTGCTCGCTCGCGCACCGCAACCGGGGCGAGCTGTTCGCATCGCATGTAGACCCGTTGAATCCGCTGGACGGGGCAGGCTCCCCGAGCGGGCGATCGCATTATTCCGCGAGCGCCTGACCATCTCGCTCAAGGGGGCGGCGAGCCGCACATGGTCTTGTTGATGCATTTGACGTAGGATTTGCCCGTCAATCGGTCGTCCGGGTGACTCGATGGCGACACCGCATCCGCTGCCGGCGGCACGCAAGCTGGGATCCTATCTTCAGTGCTCCCCACGGGCGCTCGCGAGCGCTCTCGATCGCCAGGGTTTGGCAGAGCCGCGCGGCCCGCGCCTGGGTGAGGTACTGCTCGAAGCCCGTGCGATCTCGCGTGAGGACCTGCTCGCTAGCATCGCTGCACAGCGCGCCGACCGACTGCGCGCCTGTCGCTTGTTCACCGGGCTCTCACCGGCCGAGGTGGCGGCCCTGGTGGAGGGAGTCGAGGAAATCTCGGTGCTCGCCGGCGAGCAGTTCATCACCCAGGACGCTCCCGAGCCGTACCTGTACATCCTCGCCTCGGGTCGCGTCGAGGTCGTTCGCAGCGGCGAGCACGGTGAGACGCTCAGCCTGAGCACGGTGCTGCCGGGGGAGCCGATCGGAGAGATGGGGTATTTCTCCGAAGGCGGACGGTCCGCCTCGGTGCGGGCACTCGAGCCTTCGGAGCTGCTGCGGATCCACTACGACTATCTCGCGCGTTGTTTCGAGAGCTCGTCGCGCCTGGCGCAGGCATTCGTCAACGTGGTCAGCGAACGCCTCCGGCGAACGAACCGGCTCTACCAGAGCAACGAGCACCGGCTGAAAACCACCGAGCGCTCGCTCAAGCGACTCAGCGAGTTCCTGGACCTTTCGGGGGCGGCGGAGCTCGGGGCGGGAATCGAGGGTCTCATCGAGCGCCTGGTGAGCACCGCCCGCCAGATCACCGACACCGAACGTGGTTCGTTGTTCCTGGTCGACGGGGCCACCGGCGAGCTCTGGTCGAAGGTGGCGGAGGGCTCGGAGGTCAAGGAGATCCGGGTGCCGGTCGGTAGTGGCATCGCGGGATGGGTGGCCGAGCACCGTCGCGTTCTCAATATCGCCGACGCTTACGAGGACCCGCGCTTCAATCCCGCGGTCGATCGACGCACCGGATACCGCACCCGCTCGATCCTGTGCGCGCCGATCTGGAGCCTGCGGCAGGAGATACTCGGGGTCGTGCAGGTCATCAACAAGCGATCCGGGGCATTCAACGACGACGACGAAGCATTGCTGCGGGCGTTCGCTTACCAGGCCGGGGTTGCGGTGGAGAACTTCAATCTCTATCGCCGGATGATGGTGAGCCACCAGCGGATGGCGATCATGCTGGACATCGCCACGTCGATCGGCAACACCCTGGATCTGTCCCAGCTCATCCGGCAGATCGTCGACAAGACGGCCGAGGTGCTCGAGTGCGAACGGAGCTCGTTGTTCGTGCTGGACGAACCATCGCGGGAGCTCTGGTCGATGGAGGCGCACGGCTCGGAGCTGCAGGAGATCCGGTTCCCGGTCTCGATCGGTCTCGCGGGTCACGTCGCCACCACCGGCGAGATCGTCAATGTTGCGGACGCTTATCAGGACCCGCGCTTCAATCCCGAGTTCGACCGGCGCTCGGGCTACCGAACCCGCTCGCTGCTGGGGGTGCCGGTCGTGGATCGCGAGGGCCGCATCATCGGCGTGACCGAGGCGATCAACAAGTCCAACGGCGATTTCGACGCCGACGACGTCGATCTGCTGCGGGCAGTTGCTTCCCAGATCGGGGTGGCGCTCGAGAATGCGAAGCTGCACGCGAGCACCCTCGGGATGAAGAATTATCTCGAGAGCGTGCAGCAAAGCATCGCCAGCGCGATCATCACCCTCGACCCGGACTATCGGGTAGTGACGCTGAATCGAGCCGCCCTCGGTCTGCTTCCCGCGGCCGGTGGCGCCGACCCCGAGCGAGACATGAGGCAGCTCCTTGGGGCACGAAACCCCGAGCTGCTGGGCCTGCTCGAACGTGGCTACCTCCGCCGCCATACCGTGGTGGAGTACGACGTGGAGCTGCACTGTCCAGACGGCGAGCCGCACACCGTGAACGTCAACGTGCTACCGCTCAAAGACAGCGATCAGGAGTTTCAAGGATTGATCGTCGTGCTGGAAGACGTCACGAGCGAGAAGCGCGTGCGAAGCGCGTTCAATCATTACCTCGCCCCCGCGGTCATCGAGCAACTGCTCTCGGACCCTTCCCGCCTTAGCCTCGGGGGGGAGAAGCGCGAGATGACCTTCCTGTTTACCGACATCGCGGGGTTTACCGCGCTGAGCGAGCGCACCGATCCGGCGGCGCTCATCCAGCTTCTGAATGCCTACTTCGACCGGGCGTGCGGGGTCGTGCTGCGCCATGGCGGAACTATCGACAAGATCGTGGGAGACGCATTGCACGTGATGTTCAATGCCCCGATCGATCAAGCCGACCATGCCGAGCGGGCGGTGCGCTGCGCGATCGAGCTGGCGGATCTCTGCGAGGTTTTCGTGGCGGAGCAGGCGCGGCGCGGCGTCGTGCTCGGGCGAACTCGGATCGGCGTCAATACCGGGCCCGCGGTGGTAGGAAACTTCGGGGGCAGCACCCGCTTCGACTATACCGCCTACGGCGATGCTATCAACACCGCCGCCCGCCTCGAGGGTGCCAACCAGTACCTCGGAACCCGCATCTGTGTCAGCAAGGCGACCCGGGATCAGTGCCGAGACTTGCTCTTCAGACCGGTTGGCCATCTCGTGCTCAAGGGCAAGGCGGAGCCGATCGAGGCCTTCGAGCCCGAGCTCCCGGGTCGTCATTCGCGCGACCGTCTGGAGGAGTACCTGCGGGCGTTTAGAGCGCTGGAGCAGGGGCGTGCGAACGCACGAGACGCGTTTCACGATCTGTCGCTGAAGTGCCCCGGGGATCGTCTGGTGGCTTACCACGCCACGCGACTCGCGAACGGCGAAAGCGGCGCCCGGATCGTGATGGCGGGAAAGTGAGCCTGCGACGCCTTCACCCACCCGCACTCGGAGACCGGATTCGGGCCGCCGGGCCTTGCCGGGGGCGTTGACGTCGCCCCATGCGATCCTCGCATGCCTGCGCTCGGGTGAGCTCGAGCGGGCGGCGCGCGAGCTGAAGGCACGGGGAATCGCGGCGCACGATGTCGACCTCGGTGGGCTGCGCTCGGAGCTTCGTGAGTGCGCCCTCGTCCTCGAGCGGGGCTGCGATTTTCACGCGGCCGTCCGGGCCCGACGACGTCTCGCCGCCCTCGATGCGTTTAGCGAGCACGGATTTGCCCCCGCTCGAGTGCTCGCGCCGGTTGTCCTGCCCGATCCGTATCACGGGAAGTTCATGCTGATGCGCCTCTCGGGATCCTGGTCGCAGATCGTTCTGCTCAGAGGCGGGGACGAGTGGCACCGCGAGATCCTGAAGGCCACCGAGTCCGAGCTTCGGGACCTCGGGTTCGCCGATCCGATGCCCCGGGCCGCCGGTGGCGGCTGGGTGAGCATCGACGGAGCCTCGTTCGAGCTCTGGGGCACGAGCGAGGAGTACGGAGAATGTGACAAGACGCTTGCCGCCGCGCTCCTCGGGGCAGCGTTCGGAGCCCCATCGTCGCGCAGACCCTGAGCGGTCGCGCGCGGTGACTTTGCCGGCCAGGGGGTGCGACGCACGGACCTGCGGATGTCGGCGGGAGTCACAACCGAGGGCGCTGGTCCTGCGCCCGGCGTGGTCGATGCCGTGGTTTTCGTGGTAAAAAACACCTTTTACAAGAACGAAACAGAGGTGCCCCGTCATGGCCATCACTTCGATCTCCGCCGCCCCCGGGATGTCAGACGCCGAGTGGGAGACGCGCTGTAACCTGGCGGCGCTCTACCGGGTGCTCGACCGCCTGCGAATGACCGACCTGATTTACACTCACATGTCGGCCCGGATTCCGGGCGAGAGCGGCACGTTCTTGATCAACTGCTACGGCGAGCTGTTCGATGAGATCACCGCTTCGAGTCTCATCAAGATGGATATGAGCGGAGAGGTCATCGGTGGCCACGCCCGCTTCAACACCGCGGGATTCACGATCCACAGCGGCGTCTATCGGGCGCGCCCCGACGCTAACTGCGTCTTGCATACGCACACCCGGGCCGGAATCGCGGTGGCAACGACGAAGGCGGGGTTGCGCCCCATCAGTCAGGATTCTCTAGCGGTGCTCCACGAGCTCGGTTATCACGACTACGGCACGCCATCGACCGAGAAGGAGTGCGAAGCACTGGGGCGCAGCTGTCAGAACGTGAACTGCGTCATTCTGCGAAACCACGGCTTGCTGACCCTCGGCGAGACGATTCCGGCGGCATTCCTGCGCATGTACCTGCTCGAGCACGCATGCCAGGTTCAGGCGACTGCTTCTTCCTTCCAAGAAGAGCTGGTCACCATCGCCGAGGACGTCCAGGCTGACGTCGCGGCCCGCGCGCACCGGAATCGGTCGGCCGAGGATTCGGGCGACCTCGAGTGGGCGGCGATGCTGCGGATGCTGGAGCGCGAGGGCGCCGACTACCGGCGCTGATCCCCCCAATCAACCGGCCGCCCGGGTCGTGGTGGGATGGGTCACCCGCGCCCGGGCTCCTCGCGCCCGGTGCTTACATGAGGTCGCCGTGTCATGATCGAGCTCTACACCTGGACGACTCCCAACGGGCGTAAGGTTTCGATCATGCTCGAGGAGCTCGGGATTCCCTACCGGGTCCATTCCATCGACATCTCCGCGGACGAGCAATACACGCCCGAGTTCGCGAAGATCAGCCCGAACAACAAGATCCCGACGATCGTCGACGGTGATAACGACCTGTCGCTGATGGAGTCGGGGGCAATCCTGCTCTACCTGGCCGAGAAGACGGGCAAGCTGATCCCGGGCGACGAGGTCGGGCGGTGGCGGGCCATCGAGTGGCTCATGTGGCAAATGGGCGGACCCGGTCCGATGCTCGGTCAGGTGCACCACTTCGTGAAGTTCAACCCCGGGAAGAGCGCCTACGCGGAGCGGCGATATCTCGAGGAGGCGGAACGTCTCTACCAGGTCCTCGACGAAAGACTCGCCGAGCACGAGTATCTGGCCGACGAGTACTCGATTGCCGACATCGCGACCTGGCCGTGGATATCGCGCTTCGAATGGCAGCGGATCGATCTGAACGAGTACCCAAGCGTGAAGCGCTGGTACCTTGCGATCGCGGCTCGCCCGGCGGTGCAACGCGGCTTTCACGTCCCGAAGAAGGTTCAGGAAGTGCCGATGCCCTGAGGCGGGAGCGGCAAGTCGGCTCGGTCCGAGACGGATCCGTCAATCACCGGTGCGGCGCCCGGGCGAAAGCTTCTGGTGAGATAGAGCTTCAGGTACTCGCTCTCCGGCATCGCGGGGTGGATGGGGTGGTCCGGCCCCTGATGTCCCTGCTCTACTATCTGCAGCGCCCTTCGCTGCGAACGTGCGGCAGAAAACAGGAGCCCGCGCAGCCGCTCCCGGCTCAGGTGAGAAGAGCAGGACGCCGACAAGAGAAATCCGTCGGGCTCGAGCAGCCCGAAGGCAAGCCGGTTGATTCGCTGATAGGCCTCCGTGCCGCGCTTGATGTCCTTTTTCCGGGCGATGAATGCGGGGGGATCGAGGATCACTACATCGAAGCGCTCACCCGCCGCCGCGAGCTCCTTGAGCACGTGAAACGCATCGCCCGGCAACGTCTGCACCACGGCTTCGACCCGGTTGAGCCGTGCGTTCTCCTCGAGCTGCTCGAGAGCCGGACGCGACGAGTCGACGCACACGACCTGCCTGGCTCCCGCCACTGCGGCCCGCACCCCGAAACCGCCGGTGTAGCTGAATACGTCCAGCACCCTGGCACCGGCGACGTAGGGCACGATTCGCTGGCGATTCTGACGCTGGTCGAAGTACCAGCCGGTCTTCTGCCCCCCGAGCACGGAAACGAGGAAGCGGATGCCGTCCTCCTCGATCTCGATCCGTTCCGGCGCAGTGCCCGACGCCGTCTCCACCTCGATGGAGAGTCCCTCCAGGGTGCGACCGGCAAGGTCGTTGCGCAACACGATCGCGCGCGGGCCGATGAGCTCCTCGAGCGCGGAAATCACGTCGGGCCGCGCCCGCTCCATGCCGGCGGTGCCGATCTGCACGCTCAAGACATCGCCGTAACGGTCCACCACCAGCCCCGGCAACGCATCGCCCTCGCCGTGGGCCAGCCGGTAGAAGGGACGGGAAAAAATCCGAGTTCTGAGTGCCAGCGCGCGCCGCAGGCGATGCGAGAGCATGGCCCGATCCAACCGGATTCGCGGATTGGCCCCGAGCATTCGCACGCAGATGAGGGAGCGTGGATTGACGTAACCGACGCCGATCGGAGTATCGTTCGACGCGCAGACCTGCACCGTTTCGCCCGGATCGAGATCAACCAGTGGGCTCTTGGCAGTATCGACCTCGTTGCTGAAGACCCAGGGGTGTCCGAGGCGCACCCGGCGATCCTCCCGGCGCTTCAGGTACAGCACCGGTAACGAATCAGCCGTCGTGCGCTCGGCCGGGGCAAGGGTGACCCGCGGAGCGCTCACCGCTGCCTCACCGGCCCTTGAACAGCGAGCCGAGCAGTCCCCGCACCAGTTGACGTCCGATCGTTGTTCCCACCGTTCTCGCCACGCTCTTCGCCAGCGCCTCGGTCACCGTCTCGCGACGACGGCGGGAACGCGTCTTTCTGGTCCTCGACCTGGGTCGCGGCGGTTCCTCGTATCGACGTTGCTCCGTCACCTCGCTGGCCTCGCGGGCCGCGACTTCGGCCCGCTGCTGGAGCTTCTCGTGGGCGGAGATGCGGTCCACGGTCTCGTCGTAGCGGTCCGAGAACTCGCTGCCCCCGATCACCCGCCGCCGCTCCGTCGCGGTGGCAGGGCCGAGCCTTGATGACGGCGGCCGGATCAGGGTGCGGTCGACGATGCTGGGAATGCCCTTGGCGTCGAGGGTGGACACGAGCGCCTCGCCGACCCCGAGCTCAGTGATCGTGCGGAGCGTGTCGAGGGCCGGATTGGGCCGGAAGGTGTTGGCCGCGGCTCGTACCAGCTTCTGGTCGCGCGGAGTGAAGGCGCGCAGCGCGTGCTGCACCCGGTTTCCTAGCTGGCCGAGAACGTCATCCGGAATGTCCATCGGGTTCTGGGTGACGAAGTACACCCCGACCCCCTTGGAGCGGATCAGGCGCACCACCTGCTCCACCTTGTCCACCAGCGCCTTGGGCGCGTCCTCGAACAGCAGGTGGGCCTCGTCGAAGAAGAAGACCAGCTTGGGTTTGTCCGGGTCCCCGACCTCGGGCAATTCCTCGAACAGCTCGGCGAGTAGCCACAGCAACAGGGTGGCGTAGAGCTTGGGCTGCTGCATGAGCTTATCGGCCGCGAGGATGTTGATGTGGCCCATGTCGTCGCGATCGCAGCGCATCAGGTCGGTGAGCTCCAGGGCCGGCTCGCCGAAGAACCGGTCGGCCCCCTGCTGCTCGATTCCGAGGATGCGCCGCTGAATCGCGCCCACCGAGGCCTTGCTGACATTGCCGTACTCGATGGTCAGGCTCTGCGACTGCTCACCGACGAATTTCATCATTGCCCGAAGATCCTTCAAATCGAGCAGCAACAGGCCCTCTTCGTCAGCGAGCCGGAACGCGATGTTGAGCACGCCCTCCTGCGTCTCGTTGAGCGACAGAAGGCGCGACAAGAGCAGCGGGCCCATGTCCGAGACCGTGCCCCGGATCGGGTGGCCCTGCTCTCCGTAGACGTCCCAGAAGACGGTTGGAAAGGGGCGTAGCGCATAGTCGTCGAAGCCAATCTTCTGCGCCCGTTCGGCGAGCTTCGGGTGCTCGCGGCCGGCCTGGCTGATGCCCGACAGGTCGCCCTTGACGTCGGCCATGAACACGGGGACTCCTTGCTCGGAGAATCCCTCGGCCAGGATCTGGAGGGTGACCGTCTTGCCGGTCCCGGTCGCGCCCGCAATCAGCCCGTGGCGGTTTGCCCGCTTGAGGAGCAACCTCTGGACGTCCTCACCCTTGCCGATGAATACACTGCTGTCCGGGGTTGATGTCATATCGAGAGTCTCCGTGCCGTCGCCCAGGCGTTCTCGATCACCGGTGCCTCCCGAAATGAAAACGGGGCGACGGACGCATCCATCGCCCCGCAGCGAGGCGCAGCTCCGGCCGACCGGATCAGTGTGAGATCATCGGCGTCAGCTTCTTGGCCTGCTCCACCCATTTGGTCACGCTCTTTGCCGAGGGCACGGCGCGAGTCAGCTTCTTGCGTTCGTTGACGTCCGCCATCCTCGCCGCAAGATTATCAGCATTGCGGTTACGAAGCTCCTTGACGGTATCGACGCCCGCCGCCTCCAGCAGCTCCGAGAACTCCGCTCCGACTCCCGATATGCGCATCAGGTCCGCCATGTTGGCCCACTTGAGCAGCTGTCCCTCGTTGCAGCCGGAGGTCTTACAGACCGCCTTTCGGCCCTTGGCATCACAGCAGAGCTTGAGCAGGTCGGCGGTGGTCTTGATGCCCGCTGCCTGCAGCTTGGCTCCGTATGCGGGCCCGATACCCTCTATCTCTTCAATCTTGTAGTTCATATCTCGTCTCTCGAATGGTTTGGCTAGTTGCGGATTAGAATTTCTCGCGGTTACGCGAAGGTGCCGTCAGTCGTCCGGGGTCTGCCAGGTTCCCAGACCGAGCCGGCCGAGTTGCCCATGAGCGCGCAGCGGGTGCACCGAGGTCGCGACCGGAGCCCCGACGGGTTAGCCCTGAAAACGTTCCGAGCACGGCATCGACGCGACTTCGTGGATCACCGCGCTCGTCCCGGGCCTCGCCGAGAAGCTACCCCCGGGCGGGATTGTACTGCCTTCCGTGGACGAGTGCCCCTTCGCTTGACATCGGCATCGACGCGACCTTTCGCCGGCGCGTCTTTCAGCCGCACGGGCGAAGTGAAGTTCAACCGTTGGTGATTCTGGGGAACAGGATTGTGCCACAACGCCGCTCCGGTCATCCGGCGCGGTG
>JBFHLI010000060.1:0-15491 GCA_041594935.1 Gammaproteobacteria bacterium
CCCTTGGGCCCAGGGCGCTGTTTGACCAGGGCGCCTACACTTCCCACCTGGAAGGCCCGGCGCACCTCGTAGAAGGTGTCGCGGTGGTAGCCCATGATCTGGCAGGCCTTGTTCACATTCCCGAGCTCCTCGGTCAATTGCAGCAGCGAGAGCTTACGCTTGATACTCTCCGTCTTAGCGGTCATCGGGTGTTCTCCTTAGTAGATTGGTTTGTTTTGGCGACTACCAATCTATCGGAGACCCCGGTGTCCGCCCTAGGCCTTACCCAGGGCGGAGTGTCGGATAATTACTAAACTGCTTTAGATGTACAGATTGAGTAATTACCCGACAGTCGGGTCTTCATTAGCTCCGATCGATCCGGTCCGCAATCGTGAGAATCCGGTACATGGAGCGAAGGACCGGTTTCTCGATCAGTTTGTTGTCGACGACTACCAGGGCGCTATCTCCTTTCTCGAACTCCTCGATGATGCGACGCGCGCGCGCAATCTCATCGTCGGATGGGCTGAACGCACGATTGATTGCCGGAACCTGCTTGGGATGAATTGCCGCCTTACCGGTCATTCCCAAGCGCGCGCAGTTGGCGGCCTCGCCCTCGAGTCCGGCCTGGTCCGAGAGATCCATGAACGGCACATCGATCAGGTCGAGCCCAGCGCTGGCGGCGGCGTGTACGAGGCGCGCACGAGCATAGACTAGCGCTTCCCAGCTCGGCTGGACCCTGAGCTCAGCCGCCATATCCACGCCACCGAACAGCATCGAATCGGTGCGTGGACTGGCGCGGGCGATGTCAAAGCACGCCTCGAGCCCCTGGTTGGTTTCGATGATGATATGGAATCGGATGTGGGCACAGGGTCCGGAGAGCAGCTCATCGTGAACCCGAATGTCCTCGGCGGATTTGACCTTCGGAAGCATGATGGCGGGGGGCGGGTTGGGTGCCTCGATGATGGCCTGCACGTCCGCGAGTCCCTCGGCGGTTCGCAGGCTATTGATGCGTACGATACGCTCGACGCCTTCGTTGCTCTGCGGCGCGGCGAACAATTCCACCGTCTGGGCCCGGGCCTTCGCTTTGTCCGCCGGGGCTACCGCGTCTTCGAGGTCCACGGTTACTACGTCGGCCCCTGACCGGAGCGCTTTGGGAAACAGGGCGGGATTGCTGCCCGGCACGAAGATGAGGCTGCGCCGGGGCTGAATGTTGCTGCGGTCCATTGGATCTCCTCATTGCCACCCTTTGAGCGTCTGGTTTGTGCGCAGATTGGATGCGCCGCCGGAGCAAGTGTTCCAATTGCTGGGGCGTTGACATTATGCGCGAGCGTCGTGTGTATCGTGAACTCGGGTGGCGGAAACCTCCGCGTTCGCTCGTGGTGCATCTGCAAACTGACAGGCCCTCGCAGGCAGGGCAGAACGTGCCGATCGGAGCCGAGCCATTGACGCTGACCCTTGGTCCTGGAACCCGGGCTCGAACCCCCGCACCGTTAGGCGCCCCGACAAGCCGCTCGCTCCGAAAGCCCATTCGAGGTTGACCGGAACTGCCGGGTCCATGGCAATACGGTTGCCGCCGATGTCCAAGCGGAGGCACGCGGGCGAATCAGCCAATCGATACGCGCGCCTCTTGCCCCTGCGGTCGACGTGCAGTCTACTGCAACCCATCCCATTCACGGATCCATGCAGTGACGCCCTCCGACGACGGATTTATCACCCTTTGGCCGACGGTGGTGCTCAATCGAATGCTGCCGGGCCATGACGGGGCAAACCGAGCCCTGGAAGCTCTGATCCTGGAGCGCGATCAATCGCGCTCTGACCTGACCACCGATTACCTGCACGAGAACCTTCTCACCCTCGAGCATCCCGCGATCGGGTGGCTTCGCGAGTGCATCAATATCACCGTCCAGGGCTACTTTCGCCACCTGGGTATGAACTACTCCATTCACTGGGCCCTTCACGGCTGGGCGAACGTGAACCGATTCGCTGATTATCATGACTATCACAATCACCCGCGAGCGTACCTGAGCGGAACGTACTACGTGCGAGTTCCAACCGACGTCGAGAAGCTCGATACTCGCCGGGATGTGCGCCCCGGATGCATCACCCTGTATGACCCGCGGGGGGCGGTCAACATGACCGCCATCAAGGGTGACCCCTACATCGAGCCGGAATACACCATCGATCCAAGGCCGGGCATGATCCTCATGTGGCCCGCCTTCATCAACCACTTCGTCCACCCCAACCTCTCCAAGCAACCGCGTTTGAGCATCAGCTTCAACGTCGTTCTGAAGTGGTCGGATGATTATCTGCCGCCCCAGGTCTGAGCGCTCGAGCCGGACGTAGCCGGGCCAAGGGGTAACGAGGGGACGGATGCGCACTGGTAACACCCCCGGGCCTGTTCCCCCATCATGGAGAGACCGATGACCAATCGAGAGCAGACGTTGCGAGACTGCCACCCGGCGCCCGAGCTTGCTTTCTCGGCCGCCGAGTATAAGCAGCGCCTGCATCGCCTGCGCGAGCGGATGGCCGCCGCCGGCATCGACCTGCTCTTTCTCAGCGCGCCGGAGAGCATGTACTACCTGAGCGGCTACCAGTGCGAGTGGTATCAGGCCCAAAGCCCTCCTCAGTGGCCCGCGACCTCGGGGATCGCGGTGCACGTGGACCATGACGCTTTCATTCTGTTCGATACCGAGCGCGAGGCGGTCCTGTCGCGCTACTGCACCGTGTCGACGGATTCGCGCATCTTTCCGCCCGAGACCATGCGTGACGGCATTGCCTTCATCGTGAAAGAGCTAGAGGCGGAACGATGGGTTCCGGGTCGAGTCGGACTCGAGATGTGGAGCTACCGGCCGAATCGAATCGTTGGAGAGAGATTTCAGGCAAGCTTTGCGAGTGCAGGTTGCGACGTGGTGGACGGCACTTTCTTGTTGCGCGAGCAGCGGTGGCTCAAGTCGCCGGCAGAGATCGCATGCATCCGGGAAGCGGGCCGCATCGCAGACATCGGCCTGGCGGCCGCCCGGGACGCCCTCGCACCCGGGGTGACCGAGCTAGAGGTCTACGGTGCGATGGTCCACGCGATGGCGGGTGCGGGGGGAGAGAATCCCGGCATCACTCAGCCCGTGCTCTCCGGAAAGAAATCGAACTGCCCGCATGCCATGGCCTCGCGCAAGAAGGTCGAGCCCGGGGACATCGTGCTGGTGGATGTATGCGGGGTGTACAAGCGTTATCACGCCAACCTCGCTCGCACTTTCTCGATGGGCGAGCCCGCCGACGACGTCAGGCGCGTGGCGGCCAAGGCGGCGGGCTCGGTCGCGGTGCTGCGCTCTCTGCTCAGACCCGGCCTGCCGGTCCGGGAGCTCAACGAGACGGTGATGGCGTACTACCAATCCCAGGGGATCTGGGAGGACCGCGGCTGGATCGGCGGCTATGAGATGGGAATTGCCTTCCCCCCGGACTGGGTCGGTCATTTCGTCTACGACCCCCTCAGCGAGATCAATGCCGATTCCATCTTTCAGCCGGGTGTCGCCGTCAACTACGAGAATCAGTTCTTTCTGCCTCGCGAGGTCGGGATGTACTTTGCGATCGACACGCTGTTGTTCGCAGAGGAGGACGCCATGCTGCTCTCTGACGCCTCTCACGCGATCGAGGTGATCGACTGAGCGCTCCTGGGGCGACGGCAGAGCCAAACGAACGCCTCTTGCTTGTGGGCTTCAGTCCCAGACTACCGGTAACGGTGATGGGCCGAAAATTCGCGCGGTACTGTGTGTGATCGATTCGACCGGTACTCGATCAAGACATGCATCGGGCAGTGCGCGCGCTCTGCATCTGCCGGCATCAAATCAAGCCCGATGAGCGGCACTGCAACATGAGGGCTAGAGATGATCTCTCGCGAAGGAGTGGCGGAAGGTGCGCTCCGCCAGCAGCTTGCCTCGGTCAAAGGCCCGGACGCTCGCGCTCAGGTAGAAGCGCTTCTTGTCGGCGGTCATCGTGGTTTCCGTCTCGACCCGTGCATCCCAGCTCCCGCGTCGATACTGCGCTCGGCAGGCGACGCTCGCGCACGCGCTGCTCGGCTCGTCGCGCCCGATGGAGAACGTCTTGTTCTTGGTGTAGCTGACTTCGGTGCCGATGTCCTCGATCACGCGAGCTCCGTCATCGCGACTGACGATAAACGTGGTGCGCTGGCTCTCCACGTCATGGAGGATCTGGCGCGACTCGTGCCCGGGGTCGTTGACCGTCACCCGCGGTGCGCTGGCATGCTCGGCCGGCTCGAACCGTACAGGCTTGAGGCGGGACGCACCGCGCAGCGTCGGTAACTCCAGCCACGAGCCCGCGGAATCGACGCTCAAGGTCACCGGCTCGGGCGAAGGCCAAAACATCGGCCAGTAGGTGGTCGAGACCGCAACCCGCACGCGATGGCCCGCCGGGATCACCTGGGCGATGTGATTCAGTCGGACCGACACGTCATAGTAAGCACCGGGGCGAAGCCTAGCGGGCCGGGAATGGCTGTTGCGATGGGAAAGATTCAACACGCCGAAGCTGACCCGCGCCACCGTCCCGTCGGGGCGTACATCGTTGAGGCGCACCGCGACCAGGGCCTGGGGACGATCGGCCGCGACCCGTAGGTGCACGGTGGGGCGGCCGACGACCGATAAAGGGCGTGCAAGCGGGTCGCTATCGAAGGCGAGCGAGCCGGCGTCATCGTCGCGCTGGTCGAGCGGAAGCTCGGGGGCGAGGTTGCCGAGTGCGTAGGCGCACCACTCACCCGCCGCGAGGCCGGTGGTCTGGGGCGAGCAGATGGAGCGGAGATGCTTGCGCGTTCGCCCCGTCTGTTTGCTTCGTAGACGGTCGCCGTCGAAGTGAAAGCGCGCGGTCACGACCTTCGGGCTCGGCCAGGCCGACAGGCCGAGCCAGCGGCCTTGCCGCTCGTCGTAATGCGGCGCCGGCCTCGCGGCGTCCTGGAGGAACAGGCGCAAGGGCGGGTCTTCCTCGACGCCGGTGTCGATGTCCTTGAGCCATCGGTCCCACCAGCGCTTGCACTCCTGAAGAAATCCGATCGCCGGACCCGGCACTCCCCGGTGAGGGTACTTGTGCCCCCAAGGCCCGACGATCCCCTTGCACGGCGACTTCAGGTTCTCGACGAGCTCGAAGACGGCCGCGGTGTAACCATCGGCCCAGCCGCTGACCGCGAGCACGGGGCAGTCGATCGCCGCATAGTTCTCGATGACCGAGCCATGGCGCCAGAATTTATCCCGGCGCTGATGCTTCATCCAGATCGCCGGGTAGAGCTCGAGCCCCGCGAGCCGCTGGCGCCACAAACGTCGCCACTTTCGCTCGCCCACGATGTCGGGGTCGGGCGGTAAGGCACCGTAGGTGAAGAATGCGCTGCCCCAGTCGAGGGTATCGTTCAGCAAACCCCCTCCCATGAAGTGCACGTCCTCGTGGTAGCGGTCCACCGTCGAGCACAATGAGATTACCGCCTTGAGCGCGGGCGGGCGACGCGCCGCAACCTGGAGACCGTTGAAGCCGCCCCAGGATATTCCAATCATGCCGACCGCCCCGCTGCACCAGGGCTGGCGGGCCAGCCAGTCGATGATCTCGAGCGCGTCGTCCTGCTCGCGCTTGACGTACTCGTCCTCGATAAGACCATCGGAATCGCCGCTGCCGCTGATGTCGACGCGGGCACAGCCATAGCCGTTCGCGGCAAACCAGTAATGGGTCTCGTCGTCGCGAGCCCGGGTGCCGTCGCGGCGGCGGTAGGGAATGTATTCGAGGATCGCCGGCACCGGATGCGACGCGGCGTCCCTCGGCAGGATGAGGCGGGCAGCGAGACGCCGGCCGTCGGCCAGCGGTATCCAGGCGATCTCGATATTTCGTACGCGGTTACGAACCCGTCTGATGCGGGTGCCATTGCGGGCCATGGGCAACGTCGCCTCCCTGAGGATGTTTCGGAGTGATCGCCAGGCGACTCCGACTTCGACCGGCTGCCTACCATCCCCCCCGAGCCGGCATATGATAGCGCCGCCGTGGTCGATTTCGCTTGGAAATCTCGAGCGGGTCCGGTTGACCATCGCCCGACTGCGGGGTCATGATGCATGAAAGTGGTCGCGACCGGCTCGAGGGCGGGTTAGCCGGGTGTCGGCGCGTCGGAACGGTGCCTTTGAGAATGCACCGTCGGGCAGGCTCAATAACATTCGATCAAACCGGAGGAGCACATCATGACCGACAGCATGTTCTCGCGCCGTCAGTTCCTGGCGGCAACGGCCACGGTCAGCGCAGCGGGGATGTTGGCGCCGTTCTCGCCGGTCGCGTACTCGGCCAGCGGCAAGGCGCTCAATGTGCGCTTCATCGGCGCTCTGGACAGCCTCGACCCGGGCTTCAATGTCGGTGGATCGCCCGACAACGATGTGCTCTGGTGCGTGATGCCGTCGCTGGTGCATTTCGGGTACCAGGATGGGCAACTGACCTACCGCAAGACCGCCTACGTCGAGAAGATCGAGCAACGCGATCCCACTCACATCGACTTCACGCTCAAGCCCGGTTTCCAGTGGACGAACGGCTTCGGGGAGCTGACCGCGGAGGACGTGAAGTACTCGTATGAACGGATGAAGACGAGCGAATGGAAGGGTAATTACGATTCGTTCGATCGGGTGGACATCAGCGACAAGTACAACGGTACCCTGGTTCTCAAGACGCCGTTTGCGCCGTTTCTGGTCTCAACTCTGGCCTCGGGCACCGGGGTCATCCTCTCGCAGAAAGCGACCGAGAGCGTGGGCGGCAAGTTCACGACCGAGCTCCCCGCGACCTGCGGCCCCTATCTCTACGAGTGGAAGCAGAAGCAGTGGGTGCACTTCCGCCCCAATCCGCAGTGGACCGGCCCGAAGCCCGCGTACGAGGAGATCCACGCGATCTTCATCAGCGAAGACACCGCCGCCGCGCTCGCCTACGAGGCGGGCGAGGTCGAGGTGACGAAGCTCATTCCTTCCACCTATGCCAGGTATCTGAAGACCCCGCCACCGAAGAGCAAGCTCAAGGTGGCCGGCGCGCTGCAGTACATGTGGATGGGGATGAACACCGAGCACCCCAAGCTCCAGGACATTCGCGTGCGCAAGGCCATCCAGCACGCGGTCGACGCCGATTCGGTCATCCAGGGCGCCTATGGCGGCACCGCCGAGCCTTCTTACGGCATCGTCTGCCCGGGGCTGGTCGGCAAGCGCAACGAGTCCAAGTACTCCTACGACCCGGACAAGGCCCGCGCGCTGCTGAAGGAGGCGGGGGTCTCCGGGCTCGAGCTGTCGCTGCGCACGCTCAATAACTCCGAGCGGGTCCTGGCCGCCACCATCATCCAGGCGAATCTTCAGGCGGTGGGAATCAAGGTCAACGTCATGCCCTTGGACTCCGGTCCGTTCTGGGACATGGGTCAGGAGTCGAAAGGCGACACCTGGAAGGACCTCCAGCTCTGGATCATGCGCTACGGGGCCGGCGCCGACCCCTACGAGCCGTTCCAGTGGTTCGTGCGCGACCAGGTCGGGATCTGGAACTGGGAACGGTGGTCGGATGATGAATTCGAGGCGCTCTACAAGGAGGGTATCGTCGAGTCCGATCCGGCGAAGCGAAACAAGATCTACATTCGCATGCAGGAGATCATGGAAGATACCGGCGCTTACGTGTGGCTCGACCACGAGCTCGAGGTATTCGTCCATCGCGACGCGGTGGAGATCGAGCTCGCACCCTCCGGCGAGATGATGATGCCGTACTTCCGGCCCGCCTAGGGCGAACTGCTAGCGGTGACCGGGGGCGGCGTGCTCCCGGTCACCGCCTCGCGCTCGTTCGGTAACGACCTTCGCCCGGCGCCATGTGGATCTACACCGTCAAGCGGGTGGGCCTGTCGCTGGTCATCATCCTGCTCGCGCTCCTCGCGCTGTTCTCTCTGCTGCACATCATTCCCGGCGATCCGGTCAGCATCGCGCTCGGGCCGCGCGCCACCCCGGAGATCCAGGCCGCTTACGCGGCCAAGATGCACCTGGACAAGTCGGTGGTCGTGCAGTTCGGGATCTTCTTCGGCAACGTGCTTCGCGGCGACCTCGGGGTGGATGTGTTCTCGAATCGCAGCGTCGCCCTCACCGTCTCAGAACAGCTGCCTTACACCATCATCCTCGCGGTCGCATCGCTTGCCTGGGCCGCGCTTCTCGGTATACCCCTGGGGTGCTTCTCCGCGATCCGGCCCAACAGCTTGCTCGACCGGTTGACCGGTGTGTTCTCGGTGGGAACCATTGCGGTACCCTCATTCCTGGTGTCGATCTGGTCGATCTTGATCTTTGCGATCATGCTTCGGTGGCTGCCGGTCATCGGGGCGGGCGACGAGGGTGATGTCGTGGACCAGATCCGGCACCTGATCCTGCCCGCGTTCGCGGTTGGGCTCGGCTGGGTCGGGTATCTCGCGCGGCTGGTGCGGGCCTCGATGCTCGAGGTGATGGGGGAGAATTACATTCGCGCCGCTCGCGCTTTCGGGCTTCCCGAGCGCAAGGTCGTCTATGTCTATGCGCTCAAGGTCGCGGTGCTGCCGACGATCACGTTGATTGGCATCGGATTCGGCAATCTGCTCTCGAGCGCGGTGTTCGCCGAGATCATCTTCTCTCGCCCCGGGATGGGGAAGCTGATCTTCGACATGGTCATGTTCCGGAACTTCCCCGTGGTCCAGGGCGCAGTGCTGGTGACCACCGTCCTCTACGTTCTTGTCACCCTGATGGCAGACCTCGCGGTCGCCTGGGTCGATCCACGTGTCCGTCAGTCCCTCTGATCCCGCCGCCCCCGGGGTGGAGCCCGCGTACACTGAGCGCGGCGAGAAGCTCTCGCTGTTCCTGCGCAATCCGCAGGGCGTGTTCGGCCTGGTGCTGGTGGTGGCGTTCTTCGCGAGCGCCCTGTTTGCGCCGGTGCTCGCGCCGCATGATCCGAACGCGCTCGATATCCCGGCCCGACTCTCGGGGCCGACCGCAAAGCACTGGGCGGGCACCGATCAGCTCGGCCGGGATACCTTCTCGCGGGTGCTCTACGGTGGGCGAGTCGCCCTCAAGATCGCCGCGATCGGGGTGTCGGTGTCTCTGTTCATCGGGCTCATCCTCGGCATGGTGGCGGGCTACGGGCCGCGGTGGCTCGACAATGCGCTCCTGCTTCTATTCGACACGATTCGCTCCTTTCCGACCATCGTCATGGCGCTCGCAACCGTTGCCCTGACCGGACCGAGTCTCGAGCTGGTGATGATCATCGTGATCATCACCTCCATTCCCGGCTACGGGCGACTCGCCCGCACCAGCACCCTGGCCCTGAAGCACACGGAGTTCGTGGTCGCCGAGCGATCGCTCGGGGCCAGCTCGACCAAGATCATCTGGCGTCACATCATGCCCAACGTCATTGGGCCGCTGCTCATCCTGGCCGCGATGGACGTGCCGGTGGTGGTGACGGTCGAGGCGGGGCTGTCCTTTCTCGGCCTCGGGGTGCTGCCGCCCACCGCGAGCTGGGGCACCATCTTGAACGAGGGTTACCTCGTCATCCGCGACACCCCGTGGCCGGTGATCGCAGGGGGTGTTCCCTTGGTGCTGACCACTCTGGCGTTCACCTTCCTCGGCGAGGCCCTGCGGGACGTGTTCGATCCTCGACTCCGAAAGGGCCGCTAGATGGACAACCTGCTCGAGATCCGCAACCTGAGCGTCGACTTCCGCACGCCGCGGGGACGGGTGCATGCGCTGCGCGACGTGAGCTTCGATGTGACGCGGGGCAAGACGATCGGCCTCGTCGACGAGAGCGGCTCCGGTAAGAGCACCGTGATCTGGGCCCTCACGCAGTTGCTGGCGGGCAACGCGGTGATCGAGCAGGGGGAGGTGGTGTTCGACGGCGAGGATGTCTTGAAGTTCAGCGAGCAGCAGCTGCAGGCGTTCCGGGGCGAGCAGGCTTCCATCGTGTTCCAGGATCCCATGACGTCACAGATCCCGGTTCGCTCCTACGCCCAGCAGATGGTGGACATCGCCTACCGGCGCAAGGACTCGTCGAAAGCGGCCAAGATCGAGCTGGCGATCGAGATGATGCGCCGCGTCGGTATCCCGGACCCGGAGCACCGCGTGCGCCAGTACCCCCACCAGTTCAGCGGCGGCATGCGCCAGCGGGCGGGCATTGCCATGGCGCTGCTCATGAATCCGCTGCTGCTGATAGGAGACGAGCCGACCACGGCCCTTGATGTCACGATGGAGGCCCAGATCATTCACCTCCTGCGCCAGCTGCAGCGGGAGTTCCAGGCCACCGTCATGATCGTCTCGCACAACCTCGGTCTCATCGCCGAGCTGTGCGACCGCGTGGTCGTGATGTATGCGGGTGAGGTGATCGAGCAGGGTGACGTGCGGCAGATCTTCAACCATCCGGCCCACCCCTACACTCAGGCGCTGCTCGAATGCGACCCCGCCCGGGTGCTCGAGCGGACCCGTTTTCTTCCGACTATTCCCGGTGATCTGCCCGATCTCCACAACGTGCCGTCGGGGTGCATCTTTGCGTCCCGGTGCCCCAAGGCTAACGCGAGATGCGAGCGGGAATCCCCCGCGACCTACTCGCGGCAGGCGGGTCACGAGGTGCGTTGCCACCTTCTGGATCCGAACCACGACGGGGGGGACGCCGATGCCGCGTCTCGCCCCCAATCAAAGACCATGGGCTATGCGGCAATGTCGGCGGTTCAGGTGGAGGAGCAGGGTGAACCGTTGCTCGGGGTGAGCGACCTGGGGGTGCGATTTCAGACCATGGGTAAGCTGAGCGCCCGGCTGAGCGGGGTTGCCGACCCCCACGTGGACGCGGTGCTCGGGGTGTCGCTGCATCTGCGGCGGGGCGAGACGTTGGGGTTGGTCGGTGAGAGCGGGTCCGGCAAGACGACCCTGGGCCGGGCAATCCTCGGTCTGCTGAGGGCCCATCACGGGTCAGTTCGCTTTGACGGACGGGATCTCATCGGACTGCCGGAGCGGACCCTGAGGGATCTGCGACAGAACATGGCCATGATGTTTCAGGACCCGGTGGGCTCGCTGAGCCCGCGCCAGACCGTGTGTTCTCTGATCACCGAGCCGTTCGATCTGCATCGGCGCGGTGACTACGACCCCGAGCGTGAGGCGCGGCGCCTGTGCGACATGGTGAATCTTCCCCATAATTTTCTCTCGCGATATCCGCACGAGCTGTCCGGTGGTCAAGCACGTCGGGTCGGGGTGGCACGTGCCCTCGCACTGGAGCCGCGCATGATCATCGCCGACGAGCCGACCGCCGGCCTCGACGTCTCGGTGCAGGGTGAGGTGCTGAACCTGATGCGTGATCTGCAGGGCCGGCAAGGTCTCGCGTATCTGATCATCACCCATAATCTTCCGGTGGTGCGTCACATCTGCGACCGACTCGCGATCATGTACCTTGGGCGTATCATCGAGCAGGGTGAGTGCGACGCGACCTTCGAACGACCCGCGCACCCTTACACCGAAGCGCTCGTGAAGGGCGTGCCGCGGCCCGACCCCGACCGGCGCCGCGAGCTCGTGTCGATCGAAGGCGAAGTGCCGAGTCTCACCCGGCGACCCGCCGGCTGCGAGTTCCACACCCGGTGTAAATACGCTCAGGCGCGCTGCCGCACCGAGCGGCCACTCGAGCAGAGGCTTGCCGACGGCCGTGCGGTCCAGTGCCATTACCCGCTGACGGGCTGAACATCCGCGCCCGCTTCGAGGGCATCGCCCGCAACCGCGGCTGATTTCTGAGGAGAGATCCCTATGCGTACCCGGACTCGTTTCCCGCATAAGACGAAGGTCATCCATCACGCCGTCATCGAGCTCAGCGATGGTGTCGAGCTCTCGGCCATGATCTGGCTGCCGGAGGACGCCGAGAGCCACCCGGTCCCCGCGATCCTCGAGTATTTGCCCTATCGAAAACGCGATGGAACGAGCGAGCGCGATGCCCTCAACCACCCGTACTTTGCCGGGCATGGCTACGCGTCGGTGCGGGTTGATATGCGCGGCTCCGGCGATTCGCAGGGCGTGTTGCTCGGTGAGTACCTGAAGCAGGAGCAGGACGACGGACTCGAGATCTTGCGATGGATCGCGGCGCAACCCTGGTGCACCGGGGCGGTGGGCATGATCGGCATCTCCTGGGGTGGATTCAACGGACTGCAGATCGCGGCCCGGCGCCCGCCCGAATTGAAGGCGGTCATATCGCTGTGCTCCACCGACGATCGCTACGCTGATGACGTTCATATGATGGGCGGCTGCTTGCTGGTCGACAAGGTCTCGTGGGGCTCGACCATGTTTGCCATCAATGCGACGCCTCCGGACCCGAGCCTCGTCGGCGAACGGTGGCGCGAGATGTGGATGCAGCGCCTCGAGGGCTCCGGCTTCTGGGTCGAGCCCTGGCACCGTCACCAGCGCCGGGACGCGTTCTATCGGCACGGCTCCTTGTGCGAAGATTACGGCGCTATCCGGTGCCCGGTCTATCTCGTCGGAGGTTGGGCAGACGGCTACAGCAATGCCATCTTCCGTATGCTCGAGCATCTCGACGTGCCGCGCAAAGGCCTCATCGGGCCGTGGGCGCACAAGTACCCGAACTTTGCCAAGCCGGGTCCGCGGATCGGCTTCCTGCAGGAGTGCCTACGTTGGTGGGACCAATGGCTGAAGGGCGAGGAGACCGGCATCATGGACGAGCCGATGCTCCGGGTGTGGATGCAAGAGACGGCACCGCCCCGAACCCTGTACGAGGAGCGGGCGGGACGCTGGGTTTGCGAGGCGGGCTGGCCTAGCCCTCGTGTCACGCGAAAGCGTTATCCGCTCGGCTTGAATCGGCTCGAAGATCCAGCGGCAAAGCCCCGGGAACGGGTGCTTAGCATCTGCTCGCCTCCGACGACGGGTCTCGCTGCGGGCGAGTGGTGTCCCTACGGGCTCGAACCCGATCAGGCCGGCGACCAGCGGCTAGAGGCGGGGGGCTCGCTCCTGTTCGACTCGAAGCCCCTGAAGCGGGCCCTCGAGATCATGGGGGCGCCGCTCGTGCATCTCGACATCGCGGCCGACAAGCCGGTTGCCTTCGTCGCAGTTACCCTGTCCGAGGTGCTCGGCGACGGGGCGGCGACTCGCCTGACCTATGGTCTGCTGAACCTCACCCATCGTGACGGCCATGAGCATCCCCAGGCCTTGGAGCCCGGCGAGCGCTATCGGGTGATCTTGAAGCTCAACGACTGTGCGCAGCGGATTGGCCGGGGAAGCCGACTGCGCCTGGCAATCTCCTCGAGCTACTGGCCGATCGTATGGCCTGCTCCCGAGCCCGTGACCCTCAGCGTGATGACCGGCGTGAGCGGTTTGGAGCTACCGGTTCGCGCCCCGAGCGGTGAGGACCGGCGGCTGCGCAAGTTCGCGCCGGCGGAGAGTGCCCCGGCGTTGAACGCATCCAAGCTGCGCGAGCCGGGTGGTCATTTCCGCATGACCCATGACCTGGAGAACGACCAATACACGGTCGAGCGTTTTCACGACGACGGTCTCACGCGTAACGAGGGTAACGCGTGGGAGTTCGGCTCGAGCTGCCGGCAAACCTTCTCGATCGGGAGAGCGGATCCGCTGTCCGCGAAGGCGAGCTTCGAATGGCGCAAACGCTATGGGCGCGGCGACTGGCAACTGCGAATCGTGGCCCGCACGCGCATGACGCTCACTCGGGAGCACTTCGTGATCAGCGCGATGCTCGATGCGTTCGAGGGGGAGTCGCGGGCGTTCTCCAGGGAGTGGGACTGCATGATTCCGCGCGACTATGTCTGACGGATCGCCGTGGGCGCGTTCTTGCCGACGCACTGGCAGGGGCTTGCGCCGATCCAGACCTGAGGCAGCGCCGTTTCCAGCAAGACCGGGCGCGCCGTGAGGCCAACCGTAGAGAAAGGTGAAATGTTTCGCGGGGATCGGCTCGAGCTTGAGCCGCTCGTCGAGCCGCTCGCCCGCGAGGGCGCAATCTCGATTCCAATTCTTGCCGAGAGCTTTCGTCGGGTGCTGCTCGCGGAGGCGAAGCGGGCTCCTTACCGGGCGGCGCGACCCATTGTCGGCTCCGGCAAGACCCGGGTGCGGCAACGAATGGGGGTTTTCAATGCCTTCTCGCGCGAAAGCGCGTTCTTACGTTTGCGCGACGGATTTCAGCGTCTCTGGGATGAATCTCTCGACCGCCTGACGGTTCGTCCGTTCCCGCAACCCTCGGCGTTCAACGACCTCATGTTGCAGGTCTACCAGGCCGGCTCCGAAGGGATCACTCCTCATCTGGATCGCACTGCGTACCGTAACATCATCTGTCTGTTCGTCATCGCCGGCAATGCACGCTTCGGTGTTTGTGCCGATCGTGAGGGTCACGGTCGGCACGAGGTGCTCAATCCGCCGGGGAGCGTCATCCTGATCCGGGCTCCGGGATTTCTCGGCTCGACGGTCCGGCCCTTTCACTTCGTCGATGACATCCGCGAGACCCGGTACGTGTTCGGGCTTCGTCATGAGGTCGAGCGAGGCGAGGGGGGCCATTGAATTCGGGAACGGTCGTCGAGTCGCCGCCCCTGCGAAATCGAATCGCCGTGTTTCGCGACCGGGCCCATGCCGGCGAGGTGTTGGCCGGGCTGCTGGCCGAGCTGCGGCTGGAACGGGCCATCGTGCTCGCCATCCCCGCCGGTGGCGTACCGGTTGCGGTCGTGATCGCCGACGCGCTCTCGCTTCCTCTCGACGTTGCCGTCGTGAGTAAGATTACTCTGCCCTGGAATTCAGAGGTGGGATACGGCGCCGTCGCGTTCGATGGCACCGTGAGATTGAACGACGAGTTGATCGCGCGCAGCGCGCTCGAGCCGGAGGAGATCGAACGGGGCATCGAGCGCGCGACCCGCAAGGTGACGCGGCGGCTCACTCGGTTGCGCGGGGCCCGGCCGATGCCGGATGTCCGCGGGATGACGCCGGTCCTCGTTGACGACGGCTTGGCAAGCGGCTTCACGATGCGGGTCGCGGTCGAGGCCGTGACCAAGGGCGGAGGCTCCGGCCTGGTGGTGGCGGTGCCAACCGGTCACGAGGCTTCGATAACGACGCTCGCGTCGGAGGTCGACACGGTCTGCTGCGCCAATCGCCGCGGTGGTTGGGGGTTCGCGGTCGCCGATGCTTACCGGGCGTGGTCGGATGTCGACGAGATTGAGGCGACCCGCCTGCTCGCTGCCTGCTGGGGGCGCGGCGCTCGGGGCTAAAGGGTTGCGCACCGGTTGCCGACACCACCTGCGGGCGGCCCGTTCGGGGGCCTTCGATGAGGTTGAACAAATAGCTGGTGGAAAGGGACTGGTTACGGATAAAATGCCCATAGAACGAGCGCAAGCCCGGCCTCGGGGGGAGAGTCTGGGCAACTGGCAGAAGAGGGGAGTCAGCAAGGGATCTTGGTACCGGGTCAGCGGGGAGGCTGCGCCGTGACCGGCGGGCTACAACTTCGCGATTCGGCATGAGCGGTCTCGTAGGGTAAATCCAGATCGA
>JBFHLI010000061.1:0-15391 GCA_041594935.1 Gammaproteobacteria bacterium
C
This sequence comes from Gammaproteobacteria bacterium, assembly GCA_041594935.1. Lineage (GTDB taxonomy): Bacteria > Pseudomonadota > Gammaproteobacteria > HK1 > HK1 > JBFHLI01. The sequence goes on from JBFHLI010000061.1 coordinate 2, forward strand.
ATCGGTTGATTGAGGTCAGTAACGACATAGCGCACCAGAGGTCCTAGTCGAGACGCCAGCGCACGAGTGACCACGCCGCTACCCGCTGCCGTCTCAAGAACGTCGCCGGGGGAAAAAGCCACGATACGCTCCGCGAGGTCCTGAGCGTAAACCTTGAAAATCAGCGGCACGAGATAAACGTCGTAGAGCTCGGGGATATTGCCGGCGAAAACCTTGTCTCGTTCTGACATTTCAACCTCGTGTCGAAACGAAGTTCGGGGCGGAGAGTTAACATTTCTCGACCACCGAAGTCCACACCTAGCCGGCAGACGTCCCCCTGGAAGTCGTCGCCTGATGTCGGTCAGGGTCCCGGCCGTTCCTGGTTCTTAGCCCTAGGCAGCGTTTTGTCCGTTGCCCCACTGGACATCAGCGAGGAGGATTGTGACCGCGGGAGGCGCTCCGTCCGATGTCCCCACAGGAGCGACGCCAGGCGTCTGCCCAGGGCATTGATGTCCTGCAGCAGGTCGACGGTCTCTCGGTCGGGCGTGATCGCACGTGCAGCTAAGAGTAGACTTTTCGAGACAGACGGGTGCGCACTCGATCGAGCAGAAGTCGCGACTCGAGGTTGGCTACCTATGTGCGAGATAGAGAAACAATGTCCGCCATCTTCCCACGAGTGGACATTCCAAGCTGGACATCCATTTCACTTACTCATTTTGACTGACGCCCGTACGTAGCCGGACGCGGTGTTAGATAGCAGTGACGTCGGTTCGGGCTGATCCAGGGGCACTCAATATGACGAATTAGTGGAGGGTCGACCAAATGGCTGATCAATGGCTATTCAAGAGCGAAACTTATGATAACTGCAACTGCGCAGTGAATTGCGGTTGCCAGTTTAACTTGCCGAGCACTCACGGTTATTGTCAGTCGGCCTTCGTCGGCAAAATCGTTGAAGGACATTTTAACGATACGCCGATCGCGGGGCTGAATTGGGCTGGGCTGTACAAGTGGCCGGGCGAGATAGCGGATGGAAACGGAAAGCGCCAGATTATCATCGACGAACGTGCGGATGACGCTCAACGGGCTGCGCTTGAAGAAATTATCTCGGGCGGCGCAGGCGAACCACTGAGCAATCTCTTCTCGGTGTTCGCGTCGACATGCTCTGAGTTCTGCGCGACATTGTTCCTGCCGATCGGTCTCGATGCGGACCTGGAACTTAGAACCGCAAGGGTTGATATACCGGGCATTATGAGGAGTAGTGGCAGACCGATTATCAACGAGTTTAACGGTCAACCGTTCCACATTGCGTTGGCACGCCCGAGCGGCAGTTTCGAGTTTACCTATGCAGAGCTCGGACTAGGCACGACCTCGGTGACGGGCGATATGGAGATGGCATTCGAGGATTCATGGGCACATTATTGTGTTCATCACTTCAATCAGGATGGCTTGGTACGAGAAAGATCAAGGCTCACGGCATGGCTTGACGCATGAATTCAAGCTCCCTTGAATGATGTGAGTAGGGCCAGTTTCTGCCCGCCAATCGGAGACACTTTGCAGCGTGGAGGCCTCCGGGTCGAACTGCCGTGAATCCAGACTCCAACCCTGCCCGATACCTCTGCTCGGCACCGGCAGATGGCTGGCGGGGGCTGATCTGGATTGGAGTTGGTCGGAAACCTGCACCACAGCAGGATACTAGCTGTTTCGCTTCAGAGAGTTATGGAGCGGGTGATGGGAATCGAACCCACGTTATCAGCTTGGGAAGCTGTGTGCATACCTCCAGCCACCTGCGGTCTCCCCCGGTGGTCCGGGTGCCTACCTAAAGGTGGGACGAGTTCCTTCCCCTCGATGAGCAGAATTCGACTTCGAGGTACCCTCCCAGCTTGGGAAGCTGATGATATACCTCCGACCACCTGCGGACTCTGACGGTATCTCAAGTGACCACCTGACGCTGGGAACGGTTCCTACCCCAGGCACTCCAGGCACCCCAGGCACCATGCAATTCAGAGACGAGGCTCGACGAAGTGGTCGGGCGGTACTGATCGCAGGTGCTTGCAGGAGTACACTTCGTTCGTCGAGGAGAGTGCACTGGACGGTGAGCTAGTTGCATTTCGGAGTGCCCGCTTTCGACCCTCAACGGACCTTCGTTAGATCGCTACACTGAGCACGGACATCCCACATAGCCGACATTGAGCTTCGGCCTACGTTCATCTCTGGCTTAGCCATGACCGGCAGGTTCGAATTGTCAAAATCTATAGTACAAAATGTCTCGACCACGACCCCAAGGTAAGAACTTGAATATTGTGGGGTGGTCATCTGCTACGGTTAGCGAACTTGTAAGGCGTTGGCCTACCCACAAGATTAGATCCGCGGCCAGACCTGCGGGTAAAGGTCGGTGCCCGGACGGTCACCAGGCTTAAGACCATGTTCGGTCATGATGGTGCTGTGATCTGGGTCCATCCCGTAATCACGGAACTTGATGCGCACATCATCGCCCAGCCACTTGGTGGTGAAGACCCGCAACTCACAATCATCCTCTAGCTTGCCCGACCCGCCATGCATGATACGGCTGTTGAAGGCCACGCAGTCACCCGGTTGCATGTCCCAACTTACGACACCGAAGCCCTCGGGGTCTGCATTGATGTCGGGAAACGCCAAATCGGTGACGCCGGAGAAATCCACTTGATCGATGCCGGTTTTGCCATCCGGGTTCAAATCTCCGAAGTTGTACTGATAAAAGACAGAGTCAAGGCGGTGCGAGCCCGGTACATAGGCCAGCGCATTTTCCCGTTTGACCCGCACCAGCGGCATCCAGATGGTGCAAGTGTCGTACCCCTCCACCGACCAATAGGGTTCGTCCTGATGCCACGGTGTGGCGAACTGGCTACCGGGAGACCGCACAAATACCGCATCGAAATAGAAGTTGATACGTGCCGAACCCATTACCTGTCCGGCAATGTGGGCGGCGGGCGAGCCGAATATGAACTGCCGGTACTCCTCAATGCGCTGCCAAGCCTGGCTGTCATAAAACATCGTGCGCCCCGAGGCATCCCGATCCCACACACGCGAGCGGCCCGTGGGATCGTTACAATTGGCTACCAGCCCTTGTTTCAGCAGGTCAATCCATTCCCCGTCAAACATCCTTGGCAACAGGACAACACCGTCCCGATGATAGGCGGCAATCTCGTCACATGTAATGGCGCGGGGTATGTCAGAGTTCATGATCAGGGCTCTTGAAAGTGGTGATGATTCGTGGTGTGGAGATTGATTCTAATCAGCCATAACGGCAAAGAGAAAAACGTCACATATCCTGCAAGGCGAATCTGACCGGTCGGTGCTCGGAGGATGGCCGGGGAAAAGCGACCCCAAGGAGCCGTTCGATGAGAAGACGGGTGAGCATGTCTTCATTCTGGGGTACCGGGTGGTGAAGGGAGAGCACTCCGATCCGAAGAAGCGGAAGGAAGCATCCAACAAGCGGCGGGTGGCCCGAGAAGAGGTCAACTCCTTGCTGCGAGACATCAACGCCCGAGCGAACCTGGGTTTCCCTCAGACGCCGTGATCAGGTGGCAGGTTGCTGGCCTTCCCGGGGTCGGCACTTCGGGCGGAGACTTCCCTGGTCACAATCCTGCTGCCTGATGTCCAGAGGGACAACGGACGAGCTGCCACCTAGGGCCGAGAACCAGGAACTGCTGGAACCCTGATCGGCACCAGTTCTGGACTCCCAGGTGGAGACCTACCTGCACCTCACCCCGCAATCTCTGTGGAGTTGATAACTGTTGTGGAACTCACCCGACCCCGGCAACCCCTGGGACCCTACCGACCAGGTGGACTCCATCAGGATCCAGGGTGGAGACCAGCCACAGTGCCGGTATCGAACCCTGCTCGACGGCAGGTAGGTGGCTGGGAGGTGTTCACAGGGACAACCAGAAAGCACTGAGCCCACTGGATGATAGCTAAGTGCTTGTTTCTACCAAGGTCGGTATGGAGCGGGTGATGGGAATCGAACCCACGTTATCAGCTTGGGAAGCTGAAGTTCTACCATTGAACTACACCCGCTCGGATGCTTGATTTTATTCTACGAGCCGGTCGAGGCAAACCCCGCCCATTTTGCCGGGGGTGACCGAGCTTTGGGAGCCCGCTCGGCCTCACTTACCCGGCTATTCCACGGGCACCGCTACCCACGAGGCGGGGTAACTGGCGGGCCAGTTGACCTTGCTTGGGGCGGCCCGTACGCTATCTCGATGAACATCGTCCTCAACGGAAAATCCCAGCCGGTGGAGGTGGGTACGACGCTCGAGAGTCTCATCGAGCAGCTGGATCTAGGCGGCAGCCGGCGCCTTGCGGTCGAGCTCAATGAGGAGGTGATTCCGCGCAGCCGATACGCCCAGCACCGTCTCCGGCCGGGCGACCAGGTCGAGATCGTGCACGCGATCGGGGGTGGTTGAGCCGTGGGTCGACCAGGTAGCCAATGTCCAGCGTGGAAAGTGAGCTGATCACGGCTCCGGACTCGGAGCAGCAATCAGGGCCCGATGCCCCGCTCGTGGTGGCCGGCGTGGCGTATCGCTCGCGCCTCCTGGTCGGTACCGGAAAGTACAAGGACTTCGAGGAGACCCGACGCGCCGTCGATGCGAGCGGAGCCGAGATCGTAACCGTCGCCCTGCGGCGGACCAACATCGGTCAGACTCGAGACGAGCCGAACCTGCTGGACGTTTTGCCGCCCGAACGCTACAAGATCTTGCCTAACACGGCCGGCTGCTACGACGTGAAATCGGCGGTTCGAACCTGTCGACTCGCGAGGGAGCTGCTCGGCGGGCACGACCTGGTAAAGCTCGAGGTGCTCGGGGACGAGCGCACCCTGTTTCCGGACGTGCGACAGACGATCGATGCAGCGGAAGAGCTCGTTCGGGATGGTTTCAAGGTGATGGTGTACACCAACGACGACCCGATCATCGCCAAGCGCCTGGAAGAAGTCGGGTGCGTCGCGGTGATGCCGCTCGCGGCGCCGATCGGCTCGGGCCTGGGCATCTGCAACCCCTACAATATCTTGACCATCGTGGAGAACGCGAAGGTTCCAATTCTCGTCGACGCGGGAGTGGGGACGGCCTCGGATGCGGCGGTCGCGATGGAGCTCGGATGCGACGGGGTGTTGATGAATACCGCAATCGCCGCGGCGAGAAATCCGGTCCTCATGGCCTCGGCGATGAAGAAAGCGATCGAGGCAGGCCGGGAGGCGTATCTGGCAGGGCGTATGCCGCGACGGCGATTCGCAAGCGCGTCCTCACCGACCGACGGGACCTTCGTCTAGGCGTCGTTCGCGTCGAGGTCGATGGTCACGCCCTCGCGGGCGAGGTGACACGATAGGCTCGACTTCCGCTCCCGGATCATCTCGAGCGCGTGGGCGTGGAGCCGCTCGACCGCTTCGTCATCATAGTTCGGATCGAAGTGGAACAGGTAGAGGTTCTGAACGCCGGCCTCGATCGCCGAAGCGACCGTGTCCACGTAGCATGAATGCCCCCAGCCCCGCTTCTTCTCATAGTCTTCGGGGGTGTACTGAGCATCGTGGATCAGTATGTCGACTCCGTGCATGAACTCGAGGAATCGATACTTTTCCTCTTCCTTCATCTCCTCGAGCAGCTTGCGCTCGTGTTCGTCAAACTCCTCCTTACGGCGGTCTATCGACTGATTGATGAACGCAAGCTCGTTGTCGGACGCATAGACGATCGTCTTGTCACCGACTTGGATACGATAGCCGTAGGTGCTGCCGGGATGATGCACGTTGAAGTGTTCGACCGTCATGGGACCCACTTCAAACGGCCGCGATCGCGGCACCCGGTACCGAATATCGGCTAGCCAGGTCTCGGTTTCCACGGGAAAATAGGGCGCCTTCATCTGGTCGGAAATGTTTGCGGCGACCTCAGCATCGGTTTCGCCTGGCCCTGACACGTTGATCTTCCAGCCGGGCATGAAGGTGGGGACAAAGAACGGGAGTCCGGAAATGTGGTCCCAGTGATAGTGGGTGAGAACAATCGTGAGCTCACGGATGTCCTTCTGCTTCATGAGCTCGTTTCCAAGCGGAATGATGCCGGTACCCGCATCACAGACTACGATGTGGTCGTCGACTCGGACTTCGACGCAGGAGGTATTCCCACCAATCCGGATGTGGCTCTCGAAAGGCGCAGGGTAGGATCCGCGGACCCCCCAGAACTTGAGGTAGTTGCTCGCCATCAAGAGGGATTTTAGCCGTCTTTCGGCTGAGCGTGCGTATGCGTGCGGATGATCTCTCGAATTTCCTGAGATCTGAGCGGCTTCACCAAGTAATCGAGCGCGCCGAGCTGCTTCGCGGTTGAGCGGTCCTGGGCGTAGTCCTTGGAAGTAACGACGACGACCGGGGTGTTCTTGTGCTGCGGCATGTCGCGGATCTTCTTGAGCACCGTCAGGCCGTCCATCTCCCGCATGATAATATCCATGAACACCAGGTCGGCCTCGTGCTCGCGCAGATACAGCAAAGAGTCGAGCGGCGAGCGAAATGATTTCAGCGTGACGCCGAGCGGCTCCGTGCTCAGCTCGTAGAGTGAGATCGAGGTAGGGCTGTCGTCAATGACAAGAACGGTCGGGTTGTTATTGGTCACCGTAAGACTGGCCCCGGCAGGTGACTGTACTTCTTGTATAGCGCGGTAGGTTAGCAGCTTTTGCAGAGCGAGTTAAACACCATTGTGCGCACGCGCCTACCTCCTGCGGCGAGGCGCGCGAACAAGCGGTGCGGATCGTAACCGAACGAGGCCTCGCGGCGAATCTGACTTGGGTCGACTGCTTGAACTCTCGGAATCGCAGACCGATCAGGAGTTATGTGCTCCGGCAGGGACGCATGACGAGCGCGCAACGCCGCGCGATCGATCGATATTGGTCTCGCTACGGGCTCGATTCCGAGCGGCAGCTAGACCTGCCCGAGGTCTTCAGCCGCACTGCCCCACGCTACCTGGAGATAGGATTCGGCATGGGTGATTCGCTTCTCGCCCTTGCCCTCGCGCATCCGGAGCACGATTACCTCGGAGTAGAAGTGTACGAGCCGGGAATTGGTCGATTGCTCGCGCGGTTGGCGGAGCACGAACTCACCAATGTTCGAGTGTTGCACGCTGATGCGGCTCAGGTGCTCGAGGGTAGCATCGAAGACGAAGCTCTGGCGGGGATGATGGTCTACTTTCCCGATCCTTGGCCGAAGAAGCGTCATCACAAGCGGCGACTCGTTCAGCCCTCGTTCGCAGCCCTGGCGGCACGAAAGCTCGAGAAAGGTGGTGAGATTTACCTCGCGACCGACTGGGAGGATTACGCGCGGCACATGTTGAAAGTGCTCAGCGCCGAGCCTCGTCTCATCAATCTCGCGGGTAGCGGGCAGTTCTCGCCGCGCTCGCCGCAACGACCTGAGACCAAGTTCGAGCGCCGTGGCCGATCGCTCGGACACCGGGTGTGGGACCTGCGCTTCGAGCGGGGTTGACCGGAGGCGACTCGGGCCGTCAATATCGGGCGACCTGGCCGGAGGGAACGGGGGGCGGTCCGCTTTAACCCTTCACCGAGCGCGGCGGTCACCGGCGGAGGGTCACATGCGGCAACACCCCATAACCGAGGATCTTGTCGAGGATATCGCGGATATCGCTCGCGAGGCGGGAGCACGAATCCTCGCCGTCTACGAGACCGATTTCGACGTGGAGTCCAAGGGCGACTCCTCGCCACTCACCGCCGCCGATCTGGCGGCCAATCGGGTGATTGTGGCCGGGCTCGAAGGCCACCCCTCCAAGCTCCCGATCCTGTCGGAGGAGTCCTCGAAGATCCCGTTCGCGGAACGCGGGGACTGGCATCGCTACTGGCTCGTGGACCCCCTCGACGGCACCCGGGAATTCGTCAAGCGCAACGGCGAGTTCACGGTCAATATCGCGTTGATTGAGGAGCACCGTCCGATCCTGGGCGTCGTCTACGTGCCGGTGAGCGGTGTGTGCTACGGGGCCGCCATTGGCCACGGTGCCTTCCGGCGCAATCGGGGCGGAGCGCCCGAGCCGATTCGGGTGCGCGCATTTCCTGCCGGGCGTATTACGGTCGTGGGGAGCCGCTCCCACGGTAACGATGCCACTCGCGCTTTCATACGCGAGCTGGGCGACGTGAAAATGGTCGCGATCGGCAGCTCCCTGAAGATCTGCCTCGTTGCCGAGGGGCACGCGGATGTCTATCCGCGCTTCGGCCCTACCTCGGAGTGGGATACCGCCGCTGCCCAGTGCGTGGTGGAGCAGGCGGGCGGTCAGCTCACGGATACGTCGCTGCGTGCCTTGCGCTACAACACCAAACCCTCACTCCTCAATCCCCACTTCCTGGTCTTCGGGGACAAGAGCCACGACTGGGCGCAGTACATCCCGCGCGACGGCGCTGCTTGACGGCTAGCCCCTATGTTGCACCAAGGCGCCCCGCCGCTATGCGTGAACTTACTGAGCAGTGGGAGAGAAATGTCCGTTTCCGGTAGCCTCGGGTCCGTGCACTTCGTGACCGCGTCGAGCTACCCGGATGCTGGCTCGGCTACGCGGGCTTGGCACTTGGACTTCGCCCAAGAGATAGCTACGGCTATCTCTTGGGCTCCAGTCCGGCATCCAATCCCACCTATCCGTCGCCATCGCCCCGGGTCCTTGGTGCAACATAGGGGCTAGAGCGTTGGGTGTGACCCCAGAACGCCGTGGCCGGCAGCGCGAAGAGCTCGAAGCGGGCGCGATCGGTGAGGGTGCGCTGCTTACCGATTTCTATCAGCTGGCGATGCTTCAGGCCTACCATGATGAGGGGATGTCGGAGACGGCGGTGTTCGAGTTTTTCGTGCGGCGTCTGCCGTCCGAACGCCAGTTCTTGCTCGCGGTCGGGCTGGATCAGCTGTTGGAGTATCTCGAGACGTTGGCGTTCAGCGGGCCCGAGCTCGAGTACCTGCGCAAGGACGGGCGCCTCAGCCGTGAGTTCATCGATAGTCTGGAGAGCTTTCGGTTCACTGGAGACGTGCACGCGCTGCCGGAGGGCACCGTGTTCTTCGCCGGCGAGCCGGTGGTGCGAGTTACCGCTCCAATCGCGCAAGCCCAGGTAGTGGAATCCCGTCTGATCAACATTCTTCATCTGCAGAGTCTGCTGGCCTCGAAAGCGGCCCGGTTCGTGCTCGCGGCGGGGGGCAAGACGCTCATCGATTTTGGGCTGCGGCGAGCCCACGGTGCCGAGGCGGCCCTGTTCGCGGCCCGTGCAAGCTACATCGCCGGTTTCTCGGGCACTGCGACGGTGCTGGCCGGCATGCGCTACGGTATCCCGACCTTTGGCACCATGGCGCACTCGTACATCCAGGCGCACGACGATGAGCTCGAGGCATTTTCCGGCTTCGCGCGATCCCACCCCGGAAACGTCACCCTGCTGATCGATACCTACGACATCGATGAGGGAGCCAGGCGGGCGGTGGCACTCGCGAGAGAGCTGGGGACCGCGGGCGCCATCCATGCCGTGCGCATCGACAGCGGGTCCATGAGCGAGAGCGCCCGTCGGGTGCGGGTCATTCTCGACCAAGGGGGTTTTCCGGGAATTTCGATCTTTCTCAGCGGCAGTTTGGACGAGCACCGGGTGCAGCGATTCGTCGTCGAGGAGGTGCCGGCTGACGGCTTCGGGATCGGGACGAATCTCGATGTCTCCGCGGACATGCCCTATCTCGATTGCGTCTACAAGCTCGAGGAGTACGCGGGACGGGCTCGGCGAAAGCGCTCCGCCGGCAAGTCCACGTGGCCGGGGCGAAAGCAGATCTACCGGTCGTACGGGGAAGATGGCCAGATGGTCGGCGACGTCGTGAGCCTGGAGACTGATCCACAATCCGGCGACCCGCTGCTCCAGCTGGTGATGAAAGACGGTATTCGCATCGGCACAGCGCCCTCGATTCATGCGATGCGCGAGCGTGCCGGGCTCGACCTCGAACGCTTGCCCGCGGTCCAGCGACGCTTGCATCGCGGGCGCGCCTACCCGGTATCGATCTCGGACTCGGTGCGCGATCTCGCCGAGGAGGTGGATCGGCAGTTTCGCTGACATGGGATGGCGCAACGTTCAAATTTGCTAACTGCGCACTGCCCCCCGGTTGACGGCGAGTCGTAGCGGGAGTGAGAGCTTGGGTTGCCAGCGAAACGTTCCCGGAAGAGGTATTGACCGTGCGGGCTCGAGCCCCGGAGGCTGGATATGAAAGGTCACACCCGCGTGCATGACGGCGGCTGCCTGTGCGGATCGGTGCGTTATCAGGCGCTCGGTGACCCGGAGTGGGTGGCGCACTGTCACTGCGGGAGCTGTCGCCGAAACACCGGCGCGGTGCTCGCGACATTTGCCGGTTTCACTACCTCGAGTTTCCGATACGTGACCGGGACGCCGGCCCGCTATCACTCGTCGCCGGGGGTGACGCGGAGCTTCTGCCCGGGGTGCGGGACGCCGCTCACCTACGAGACTGAGCGATCACCGGATGAGGTACACATCAACCTGGGCAGCCTCGATGACCCGCAATCGTTCGTGCCGACCCTGCACGTTCACGCCGCCGAGCAGCTCGCGTGGCTGCGGGTCGATGACGACTTGCCACGTTATGCCCGTACTCCGCGGGACTCGAAGCCAATTCCCCGGGACCGCCTAGGCCGCGGTGAGTGAGATCGTCTTCATCTCCATGTGCTCGAGTATTCCTTCGAGTCCGGCCTCGCGCCCGATCCCGCTTTCTTTCACGCCCCCGAAAGGCGTCTCGGGCGAGGCGATGCTGAAGCTGTTGATGGCGACCATGCCCGCCTCGAGGTCGCTCGCGAGTCGTTGAGCCCGCCCCGTTGACCCGGTGAACGCATAGGCCGCGAGCCCGTACTCGAGCTTGTTGGCACGGCTCAACACTTCGTCGTACTCGTTGAACGGCACGATCGGGGCGATAGGACCAAACGGCTCGTCGTTCATGATCTTGGCATCGTCCGGCACATCGGTCAGCACCGTCGGCTGGAAGAAATAGCCCTGGTTGCCGATCGACTCGCCGCCGGTTCGGACCTGCGCCCCGCGAGATCTTGCGTCGTCAACGAACTCTCGCATCGCGTCGATACGCCGGGCGTTGGCCATGGCTCCCATCTGGGTACCCTCCTCGAGTCCGTCCCCGACCCGGAGTGATTCGAACACCTCGCAGAAGGTCTCCACGAACTGCGGGTGAATCTTCTCGTGCACGTAAAAGCGGGTTGGCGAGATGCACACCTGACCCGCGTTGCGGTGCTTGCCGCCCGCCGACATCTTCGCGACCTTGTCCACATCCACGTCGTCGAATACTACCACCGGGGCATGCCCACCGAGCTCCATGGTGACCTTTTTCATCCCCTCTGCTGCGAGCTTGGTGAGCTGTTTGCCAACCGGGGTCGAGCCGGTAAAGGATATCTTGCGGATGACCGGAGACCGGATCAGGTGCTCGGACACCTCTGCCGGCACTCCGAACACGACGTTCAAGAGCCCGTCCGGGGCACCGGCGGCCTGATACAGGCGGGCAATCGCTATAGCGGTTCCGGGCGTCTCCTCGGCCGGCTTGACGATGACCGAGCACCCCGCCGCAATTGCGGTGGCCACTTTCCGCATCGGCATCAGCGCCGGAAAGTTCCACGGTGAGAATGCGGCAACCGGACCAATCGGCTCGAAGTCAACCAGCATTCGCACCCCGTCATAGCGCGAGGGAACAATCCGCCCGTACGTACGCTTACACTCCTCGGCGGCCCACTCATGGCTCTCGGCCGTGATCTCCACCTCGATCCTGGATTCCGCCAGCGTCTTGCCCTGCTCGAGGGTCATCACCCGGGCGATGGGCTCCGCGTGCTCGCGGATCAGGCCCGCCACGCGTTTCAGCAGCTTGGCCCGCTCGTACGGATTGACCCGCCGCCACTGCTTGAAAGCACGAGCGGACGACTCCAGGGCCTCATCGAGATCCGCCCGCCCGGCGTGCGGCAGTCGACCGAGGACCGCCTCGGTGGCCGGGTTGAGGACCTCTTCGCTGACCCCGTCAGCCCCCTGGCGCCACTTGCCGTTGATCAACAGTTCCAGCTTCTCGTACATGGTTCGATACTCCCGATGAATCCGCTGCGTGAGTGCCCAATGTCATCCCGGAGCCAACCGGCCGCCGCCTGCGCCGAGGCTCATTGGCGGTGGGACGGCCTGCCCCGTCTTCGCCGCGCGGGGCGCCTTGGGTGCACCATGGGGTTCGGGCGGCGCATGGCCGCTCGCCATCAGCTCCCGCCCATCATGCGTTGCCAGGTCTTCAAGTCCGGCACGCGAAGGTACGGGTTGTTGACCTTGGTCTCGGCCATCGTCGCCCGGGAAACCGCTCCGTAGTTGTGCCCGGGCAACAGCAGCGTCTCGTCGGGCAGGGACGCGAGGCGCTTGAGGCTCTCGTACATCTGCTCGGGATCGGAGCCGGGAAGATCCACCCGACCGCACCCCTGGATGAAGAGGGTGTCGCCGGAGACGAGGGTGTTGCTGACCCGGAAACACTGGGACCCGGGCGTGTGCCCCGGAGTGTGCAAGAACTCGATGTCGATCTCCCCTACCCGAATTCGGTCGCCGGAATCGACCTTCACCAGGTCCGTGTCAGAGATCCCGCTGACCTGCCGGACCCCCGCCGCTTCCTCCTTGTGAACGTAGACCTTCAGATCCCTCGCCGCGAGAAGCTCGGCGAGCCCCTCGATGTCCTGCCCCATCATGTGACCCCCGATATGATCGGGATGATAGTGAGTGATCAGCACTGCCACCGGGGTGAGCTCGCCCTGATCGAGATGGTCGAGCAGACCCTTCACGTCCCAGGCAGGGTCCACCAGGGCCACCTCCCGCGTGATGCTGGACCCGACGACGTAGACGAAATTCTGCATCGGGCCGATCTCGAGCTGCTCGATGAACAGTGGATTCTTCGACATGCGAGGGTGCTATTGGGGGCGGGCGCGGGCGATGGTGGCCGAGCCTTTTCGGGCGGCGGCCAAGGACCGCGGTTGACCGACCGACGAGTCGGCGCTCGCCCTGGGTCGTTCAACCGTGCTCAGCCGTGGCTCCATCGCGGACCTCTACGCAGGTGATTCCCTTGGCCGCCTAGCCTAGCATACCTTCCTCGCGACGAAAGGTTAGGCCCGGTCGCTGCGGTGGGAGACCCGCCGGTGAGTATTTTGACACGACAACAACGGTGCTTCGTGGAGCGGCACCGGGTGGCGAGACTGGCGACCGTGGACCCGATGTCGCGACCGCACCTGGTGCCGATCTGCTTCGTGTTGTCCGCCGACGACGTCTATACGAGCGTGGACCAGAAGCCGAAGCGCGACCCCGGTCGGGCGCTCCAGCGGGTGCGAAACATCGTCGCAAATCCGGCGGTTGCGCTGAGCGTGGATACCTATGACGAGGACTGGAGCCGGCTCGGCTGGGTGATGCTGAGGGGGCGAGGTGAGGTCCTCGAGTCGGGCTCGGAGCACGACCGCGCTCAGGCGTTGTTGAGCGCTCGCTATCCCCAGTACGGCACGATGTCGATCGGTCGATTGCCGGTGATTGTGCTTCGAATCGAGCGGGCGATCTCGTGGGGGAGGCTCGATTGACGCAAATCGGGAAAGGCGCCCCACCCGGTGGTCTCCCCGGGGGCAGGGTCTGGGCGGTGGTGCCGGTGAAGGATCTTTCCGAGGCAAAGCAGAGGCTGTCCCCGGTCCTGAGCCCGCAAGAGCGACGCGGGTTGTTCAGTGCGATGCTACGAGATGTTCTGTGCGCGCTCACCGCCGTCCGGCGGCTAGACGGAGTCCTGATCGTTACCGGCGATCCGGACGCGGCCAAACTCGCCGGGAACTTTCAGGCCGAGATACTCGAGGAAACTCACAATCTCGGTCACTCCGCCGCGGTGAAGGCGGCGGCGGATCTTCTCGCGCGACGCCGCGCCGCGAGCATGTTGACGTTGCCGGCGGACGTCCCGCTCGTGAGCGCGCGAGAGCTGAGCAAGCTGCTCGCGGCCCATGGGCCGGCCCCGGCCGTCACCGTCGCGCCCTCGCGCGACGAGCGCGGCACGAACGCGCTGATTTGCTCTCCGCCCGATGTCATCTCATTTTGTTTCGGTGAGAACAGCTTCGCCTCGCACCTCGCAGCCGCCCGTCGACTCGGAGTTGTGCCGCGGATGCGCAGACTCCCGGGTCTCGCACTCGATATCGACGCCCCGCCGGACCTCAGGACCCTCGCGGCCACCTCCACGCGCACCCACGCCTACCGATTCCTGCGGGGGTGCGGCCTGATCGAGCGGCTGCTCTCAGGCTGAGCTTCGAGGGCAGGCTTGCGCGTGGGCCCGGTGGCGTTCGTCAGTCGAAGCGCGCCCGCAGGCGCGGCAAAACCTGCTCGGAGTAGAGGCTCAGAAAGCGGGCCTGATCGGCACCGGGGGCGTGGAACACGAGATGGGTGAAGCCGAGCTCGACGTAGGGCGCGATCCGCTCGATCTGCTCCTCCGGGTCGCTGGATACGATCCAGCGAGAGGCGGCCCGTTCGACCGTCAGCGCCTCGGCGCGCCGCTCCATCTCGAGGGGGTCCTCTACTCCCATCTTCTCCTCGCTCGAGAGCGCCAGTGCCGCCCAGTGACGGGTGTCGTCGAGCGCGCGCTCGCGGTCGGAGTCATACGACACCTTCATTTCGATCATGAGCTCGAGGTCGTCGATCGTGCGTCCTGCCTCGTCACACCCCGCGGCCACGCTCGGGATGAGGGTCTCCCGGTAAAGCTCGGGCGGCTTGCCGCTGGTGCAGATGAAACCGTCGCCCAGGCGTCCGGCCAGCCGCGCCGCGCTCGGACCCGACGCCGCGATGTACAGCGGCGTGGGTTCGGCCGGCCGGTCGTAGACGGTCGCGTTCTCGGTGCGATAGTACTTGCCCTCGAAGCTCACTCGCTCCTCGGTCCAGAGGCGGCGCATGAGCTCTATGGACTCTTCTAGCCGGGCGAACCGCTCCTTGAACCCGGGCCACGCGACGCCGGTGGAGGGCACCTCGTTCAGAGATTCCCCGGTGCCGACTCCCAACAGCAGCCGGCCCGGGTACATCGAGCCCAGCGTTCCCATCGCCTGAGCAACGATCGAAGGGTGGTAGCGGAAAGTAGGGGTGACGACGCTGGTTCCGATCAGCGCCCGGGCAGTGCGCTCACCGAGCGCCCCCAGCCAGCTGAACGAATACGGGGCATGCCCCCCGGTGTGTCGCCATGGCTGAAAATGATCGCTGACGAGAATCGAGTCGAAACCGACGCTCTCCGCCAGCACCGCGTAATCGAGAAGCTCGCGCGGGCCGAACTGTTCGGCCGAGGCCTTGTATCCAAGCTTGAGCACGGTCTGAGTCTCCGCTCCTCATCGCTGCCCGGCCCGGCCGGGCTCGCCGCCGACGCCC
>JBFHLI010000062.1:0-15306 GCA_041594935.1 Gammaproteobacteria bacterium
GTCCTGTTCAAGGACAAGATCAACTTGAAAATGCCCGGCGGAGACGGCTTCAAGGCGCATCAGGATGTTCAGGCCGGCTGGGACCGGTACGCGAGCCTGCACATCACACTGCTGCTCAGCATCGATCCGGCGACTCCCGAGAACGGTTGCCTGGAGCTGGTGCCCGGCGCCCACCGCACGGGCCTGCTCGGCGAGATGTGGAAGCCGCTCGATGACGCGGCCGGCGGGCTTGTCTACCGGGCCTACCCCACCCGGCCGGGCGACGTGGTGGTGTTCGATTCCTACGTGCCCCATCGCTCCGCTCGCAATCTGACGGATAAGCCCCGGCGCGTGCTGTATGTCACCTACAATCGCGCCTCGGAGGGCGATCACCGCGCGCAGTACTACGCGGACAAGCGTGCATCCTATCCCCCGGACATCGAGCGCGATCCCGCCAAGCGCTACGTCTTCCGCGTCTAGGACGCGAAGGGCGATCGCATCGTGCGAGCGGTCATACTCGCGGCCGGCCTCGGCTGGCGCCTCGGGAGCGGATTTCCGCCCAAGTCGCTGTTCGAGTTCGGGGGCGAGTCCCTGCTGCTTCGCCACCTCTCGATCCTCTCCTGGTGCGGCGTGCGCGACATCGTCGTCGGCACCGGCTACCGCGAGCACCTCGTCAACGCCGAGCTCGGTCGCTATCGCGGTGCGGCACGGGTTCGCACCGTGTTCAACCCGGACTTCCAGGAAGGCAACATCGTGACCCTGTGGCGCCTCGCCGAGGCGCTCGATTGCGGCGAGGATGTGATCGTGATGGATGCCGATGTCCTGTATGACTTTCGCCTGCTCGAGCGGCTGCTTCGGTCCGACCAGTCGAGCTGCTTGCTGTTCGACCGCGACTACGAGCCGGGTGAGGAGCCGGTCAAGGTGTGCATCCGCGCCGGGCGGGTCGTCGAGTTCGGCAAGATCGTCGACCCCGCGGTCCAGTACGACTACCAGGGTGAGTCGGTTGGGTTTTTCAAGCTCGCGGCCGGGGTCGCGCGGCGGCTGCGCGAGACGGTCGAGCATTTCATCCAGCACGGGCAGCGCGAGGCGCTCTACGAGGAGGCGATCCGGGCGCTGCTGCTGCACGACGACGCGGTGACCATCGGCTACGAGGAGGTCACCGGTCTCCCGTGGACGGAGATCGATTTTCACGCCGATCTCGATCGAGCCCGGCGCGACGTCGTGCCGCGCTTGGCAGCCCTTCCCACGAAGAAGGACCACGACGCCGCCTGAGGCGAGGGACGCCGGCGTTCGACTTCACGCGCGCCAGATATCGCTCGGCCGATTCCACCCGAGGAGAAACGTCGCCGATGGACCGAGAAAAGCTAAAGCACTTCACAACCAAGATATTCGAAGACATGGCCGGCGCGATGGGCGTCGGGCTGGCCCACCTCGGAACCCGCACCGGGCTGTTCAAGGCCATGGAGGGGCGAGGATGGATGAGCCCGGAGCAGGTGGTCGAGGCCTCCGGGCTCCAATCGCGCTACGTCGAGGAGTGGCTGAAGGGGATGGCTTGTGCGGGCTACCTGGAGTACGAGCCTGCGAGCGAGCGCTTCCAGCTGTCGCCCGAGCACGCCTACCTGCTCGCCTCGGACGGGACCGATCATTTTGCCGGCGGCCTGTTCGGCATGGCGCCGGCTCTCCTTGGGGTCGCTCCCAAGGTCGTCCAGGCCTTCAAAGAGGGGGGCGGGGTCAATTTCGAGGACTACGGAGAGGAGGGCATTCTCGCCCTCGACCTCATCAATCGAGGTAACTACGAGAACCGTCTCGTCGACTACTGGCTCGAGGCCATGCCCGAGGTGATCGAGTGCCTGCGCCGCGGAGCCCGTGCCCTCGACGTCGGCTGTGGGACCGGCCACGTCGTGCTCACCCTCGCCCGGGCGTTTCCGAACTCCGTGTTCCTCGGTATCGACATCGATGCGAGCTCCATCGCGAGCGCGCGCTCGAACGCGCAACGGCAAGACTTGGCGGAGCGGGCCACATTTCGGGTCGGCGACGTGAGCTCGCTCGGCCCCGCGGAGGAGTTCGACCTCATCAGCGCCTTCGACTGCGTGCACGATCTCGCGGATCCGCTCGGCACGCTGAGAGGCCTGCGGCGGCACCTGCACCGCGATGGCACCGTGTTTGTCGTCGAGCCCAAGGCCGCCGACCGTCTCGAGGACAACCAGCATCCGATCGGGGCGATGTTCTACGGCTTCAGCGTGTTTCACTGCATGACCCAGTCGCTCGCACGGGGCGGTCCCGGTCTCGGGACCTGCCTCGGGCCGGCCCGCACCGAGGCGCTCATGCTCGAGGCCGGGTTCAGCGAGTGTCGAGTCCTCGACCTCAAGAGCCAGGTGAACTCGTTCTACGCGGTGCGCTGACGGCGCCCAGGGTCACGCCGATTCCCAGGCGGCTGCAATCACCGGCGCGAGCTCTTCCCTGAGGTCCGCCGGCACGCTCAGCTCGCCGTGATGACTCGGCCGGTACACCGCCATTGCATCGACGAGCTGCTGCACCTGCCGCTCGAGCAGCACCTGCGACTCCGCGCTCGATTCGAACCCCTCGATTCGAAAGCTCGGGTCGCTGAACCACCGCCCGATGGTGAGTCGATCGCGCTCACCGATGACCCCGACCTCGAGGTGGTCGCGGTGGCGCCAGAACCAGAGCCGGTCGGGTTCGATACCGGGCCCGAATGTCACGCGATCGGCGTCGCCGCCCCGGTCGACGATCCGGTCGACACCATCACCGAGCCGGTAGTCGTAAGCATCGTCACCGGCGCCGCCAGAGAGCCGGTCGCGGTCGGAGCCGCCGGCGATGAGGTCGTTTCCCGACCCCCCTCGAAGGACGTCCGACCCGGGACCGCCTAGGATCCGATCGTCGCCGCCCCGCCCGACGAGCCAGTCGTCGCCGGCACCGCCGACCATCACGTCGGCGCCCGATGTCCCGGTCACGCTCTGGTCGCCGAGCGGCATGACGGTTAGCGAGAACCGGTCGCCGGCGCTGGCGCCGGCTCCATCCGTCGCTACGATCTCGAGATCCAGCATCCCCGCGTCGGCGGGCGAAGGGGTACCGGTCAGCTCGCCGCTCGCGCGGTCGAACGCGAGCCACGCGGGCAGGGGTGCCCCGTGCGCCTCGGCCACGGTGAGTGACAGGACTTCACCGTCGTCGGGGTCGGTAAACGTTCCCGCGGGAATTGGGAAGTGGAACGCGCGCCCCACCTCGGTGACGAGGTCCGCAACCGGGATTTCGATCACCGGCGGGTCGTTGACGTTCACGACCTCGAGAACGAACTCGTCGAACGCGGAGGCTCGCTCCCGATCGAAGGCGAACACGCCGATCGCATACGAGCCTACGTCCTCGTTGGCCGGGGTTCCGGTGAACTCACCGGTCGTCTCATCGAAGCCGATCCAGCTCGCTAGGGCCCCGCCCTCATCGTCCCCGCTACCGCGGTCGAATGCGTAGAACGACAGCGAATCCCCCGCGTCGGGATCGGTGAAGGCATCGCCCGGAATCGTGAAGCTGAACCGGCGGTCCTGTTGCGCGATCTGGTCGTCGATTCCGGCCAGCACCGCCGGTGGATCGTTGACATCGACCGTCACCGCCCGCGTTTCCATCTCGGCCGCGCTCAACCGCACGCAGCCATCGGTGAGTTCACCCAGACAGGGTTCCGAGGGTGCCGCCGGGAAGTGAAAGGTCTCGATCTGGTACACGGTCGAGGTGAACCAGTCCTCGATCGTGACTCGGTTGTACGCATCGAGCTCGAGCACCAGGTCCTGATTGACGCGAAGCACCGGAAAGGTCGCGGGGCTCACCCCGAGGTCCTCGAGGGAGGTGATCCGGATTCGGTCGTTGCCGCCGTCGTCACGAATGACATCCCGTCCCCCGCCGAGCGACCCCGGGCCATAGACGTAGGTGGTATCGCCGCCCGAGCCCCGAAAACGGTCGTCGCCGGAACCTCCCTCCAGATGGTCGGTGCCGGTGCCGCCGTCGAGGAGGTCGTTGCCCGCCAGGCCGAACAGGGCGTCGTCACCGGGCCCGCCGCGTAGCCGATCGTCGCCGCCGTCTCCCTGCACGTGATCGTCTCCGCTCCCGCCGCTCAACCGGTCGTCGCCGCCTTGCCCGAGCAGGAGGTCGGCCCCTTGCGCGCCCTCGATGATGTCGCCGCCGTCGCCGCCGGCGAGCTCATCCGCCCCGGCGCCCCCGTGCATCACGTCGACCCCCGGTGAACCCTCGAGGACGTCGTTCTCGGGACCGCCGACGATGAGGGTGGCCGGCTCCGACGTATTGACAATTCCCAGCAGAAACCGATCCGAGGCGTGGAGGCCGATGGCATCGGCCGCGGTCACCTCGAGCTCCAGTACGCCCGCTTGCTCGAGCTGCGGGATGCCCGAGAACCTACCCGATACCGGATCGAACGAGAGCCACTCCGGCAACGCCGAGCCGTCCGCGAGCGAAGCGCCGAGGCGCAGCCGGTCGTCGGGGTCCGCGTCGACGAAGGTCCCCGGGGCGACGCGGAGATCCAGCGGCGAGAACGCCTCGGTGACGATGTCGGGAATCGGTGTCGCGAGCTCGGGGGGGTGAAACCCCACGAACACCGTGAAGCCGGCGCTCGCGGACTGCCCGTCGCGGTCGGTTGCGCTCACCACGACGGGCAATATCCCGCGATCGTCGGTGGTCGGAGTACCCTGGAAGGTCTCCGTCGACGGGTCGAAGCCGAGCCAGCCGGGCAGCGGCTCGCCGTTGGCGAGTGTGGCGCTCATCACCAACAGGTCGAGGTCATCGTCCGAGAAAAGGTCGGCGGGGAGGGTCTCGTCGAACCGGCTATCCAGATCTAGGTACCGATCGGGAATCATCCCGGTGGCAACCGGGGGGCGCCGCGGAGAGCGCAAAGGGCCATCGGGAAACACGATCGTCTCGACGAAGCCGCTGTCGGTGAAGTACCCCGCAATCGTGACCTCTCCGAAGCGTGCCGGTTCGGCGAGGTCAGAGCGCAGCGCCACCTCCAGGCGCAGGTCGTCGGCGATGCGTGAGTAGCCTTCCAGCTCGCTCGAAATGAACTTGGCCCCGAGCTCAGGCGGTGCGTCGAGGGCATGGCGGGCGAAGGTGAGCCGGTCGATGCCACCCGCGTCTCGCAGATCGACCGAGAAGTCGTCGGGGAGGGTGGGGATAAAGCGATAGGCGCTGAGCCCGGGACCCCCGGCCGAGAGGACCCCGTCCTGGAGCTGGTGCTCGTCCAGGTCGAACGCTTCGCCGCCGGTTTTGAGCACGGTTCCGTTCCCGAACTCGAGGAACTCGATGCGGTGCCCGGGCTCGTTCCACTCGAGAATGGTCAACGCGTCCGCGGACACATCGGTGAAGGTGATGCGCAGATCGGCGCCCTCGGGCTCGAGCACCAGCTCGCGGAGGTCGATGTCACGCTCGAAGCGGATCCGATCCGCGCCCCCCGCGGCGTCGAGGACGGTATCGTGACCGTCATCGCGGCCGAACTCGTAGGTGTCGTCACCGGGGCCGCCCTCGAGGCGGTCGTCACCGGGGCCGCCGGCGAGCCGATCGTCACCGTCCAGGCCAAACAGCCAATCGCTGCCCGCCTCTCCGAACAGTGAGTCGTTGCCGGTAACCTCGGGCTCATCCTGGTGAATCCTGAACTGGATGGTCCAGGCAAGGTCGTCGAGATCGCCGAGGCCGGTGTCAATCACGGCGTGGTCAAACTCGATCGTCTCGGGGTGCTTGTCGCCGAAGAGGCGGTCGTCGTCGGCGCCTCCGAACAGCGTGTCGTCGCCCCCTTCACCTTCGAGCCAGTCCGCCCCGTCGCCGCCGAGCAGGACGTCGTCGCCAAGCCCCCCGAACAGCCGGTCGTCGCCCGTGCCGCCGTCGAGGACGTCATGGGCACTCGCGGGCGACTCGGTGATCACCCCGAGGCGCTCCCCGCCGGTCGGCAGGGTGTCGAAGGTGTGGATGGTTTCGGCGGCGCCGTCCCACTGACCGAGCAGGTAGGCGGCATCGCCGTAGAGGGTATCCGCGTCGCCTCCGCCGAGCAGGATGTCCGCCCCTGCCCCGCCGAGGACGAAGTCCCGCCCGCGATCGCCGGCCACAAAGTCGGCGTCGTCCTGGCCCTCGAGGAAGTCGTTCTGCTCTCCACCCGAGATGGTGTCGCGGCCGGCGTGCGCAAACACCGTATCGTGGCCGGCGGCGGTTCGAACCGTGTCGTCGCCGAGGCCGCCATCGACGAAGTCATTACCCGAGCCGGTGTCAACGCTCGCTCCCTCGCCGGGGCTCGGGCTTACGTTCTCGAGCACGTCGTCGGTGTCGAGACGCACGATGTCGTGGCCGGCCCCGGTATCGATGATCAGCCCCGGATAGAGCGAGGAGCCGACCGCAACCTGATCGTCGCCGTCGAAGGTGATCACCCGATCGTAGGGGCCGGGATGGGTGGGGTGGGGCACGACGAACGCGTCATCGCCGGACGTCCCGAGCAGGGGGCTCGCGCCCGGCGGGAGCGCCGGAGCCGCGCTCAGCGTGAGACCGAGATCGCCGAGGTTGTAGCCCTCGATGGTGATCATGCCCGGTTCGTTGCGGTCGAACACCCGCAGGGTGTCCCCGCGCAGCTGGTAGATGAATCGACCGTCCTCGCTGGCGAAGTAGTCGGTGTCCCCGCTGAGCGCGGCCGGGCTTATGAGCCATCCGCCCGCCAGCGTCTCGCCCGTCCACCGGACGGTGCCGGCGCCGTCGCGATCCGCGAGGAAATCCCCGGCGGTGACATGGTAGGTGTCGTGTCCTGCGTCGCCGACCAAGCGGTCGGCACCGCCGCCGCCGAACAGCAGGTCGTCCCCCGCTCCGGTCGAGACGTGGTCGTCGCCCGAGCCGGCGTAGATGTGGTCCTCACGATCGCCGCCGAGCAGCAGGTCCGGCCCGGGCCCCCCGAACAGGACCTGCTCGACCTCGGACGGGTCCGCCTGGCGCACGCTGCGCCCGCTCGGGCGATCCTCGAAGTGGCGCGCGGTCGCGTTGCCATCGTTGAAAACCACCGGCGACTCGTTTTCGCGCAGGTACAGTGAAAGGAACTCGGCCCGGTCCGCCAGGTACTCCGGGCCGAGGCCGGTGAGTCCCGCCCGATACGGCGCGTACAGCCCGTCGGCCCCTTCGAGCGCAAAGGGGTTTAGCTCGACGAGGGCGTGCCGGTACGCGAGGCTGTCCTCGGCCCGGGTCGCGATCTCCGCCGCAGATGCGAAAACGAGGCTCTCGATACGCAGCTCCGGAAGAGTCGCCGCCGCGCGTTTCACCTCGGCCACGTGCCGGTGAAACGACTCGCGGGATTCCGGGTCGCCGAAGCCGAGCGGGGCGTCGCTGAACGGGGTGGGCGCCAACCCGTGTGGTCCGAGCACGATTCGGCGAAGCGCGTCGAGCGCGATCTCGAGCGAATTGCCCTCGGCGCGCCCGCCGAACAGCCCGCCTGCCGCGCGCGCGTCGGAGGCAGCGGCAAGGATCTCCTCCGCCTTGGCTCGCGACAGCTCGGGGTCGACCGATTGGAAGGCGTCGATGAGCGCGAGGGAGTCGATCATGAGGACGATGCTGTGAGTCGAGCCAAAGTTGCCGGACATCTCCAGCTCCCCCAGGCCCAGCTTCTCGAGCTCCTGCTCGATGAGCGACGCCGCCGGCCCGAGACCCGTGGCATCGGGCTGGTCCTCGATGAACACGGAGATTTCTGGCTTTGCATTCACACCCGAGCCTGCGACCCACTCCGAGTCGTCCTGGGTCGCCTGGCCGATCAGCGTCGTGTTCCGGTCTTCGGCCCCGTCGACGAGGTCGAAGTGGACGTCGAGGGCGAATCGTTCCACGTCGAGTGTGCCGCGGGTCGCGAACGCTCGCTGGGTGGCGATGACCGCCCACTGGTGCCGCGGGTCGAGATACAGACTCTCGTCCGTCGACGGCAACGGCGCTTCCGCGAGCGCTTCCGCGGCCAAAAACTCCGGTCCTGGCTCCGCGCCTTCGGCCAATCCCGCCGCCGGGTCGGCGCGCACCCGTTCGTAGAAATCGACGAGATCGGCGGGTGAGCCGAGCGCGGAGTCGAAGGTGCCGCGCCCCGCTCCGTTGAAGGTGTAGGTGTGCTCGATCGCCTCGGAGTGCAGCTCGGTGAACACGGTTGCGAGGAAGCCCCCGAGCGAGTAACCGGTGACGTTCAGGGTAGCGTCCGGCGGGAGCGTCCCGCTCGTCAGGAGGTGGCCGTAATAGGTCTCCATGTCGCTCAGCTGCCCGAACGCGAAGCCCGCCTCGGCGAGCTCGGCCGCCGCCCCTGCGCCGTCGCGCTCGCGGTCGCCGCCGTTGAGGTGGCGGCGAAACTCGAGGCTGCGGAAAGCGAGGGTGAAATCACCGCTCTGGCGATTTCGGATCAGCGTGGCCGAGAATCCGCTTGCCTGGTTGGGCAGGTGGTCGACTATCTGGTAACGAGCGGCGAAGCTCTCGGCTTGAGAGGGTGTCATCCGGGTGGTGTGTTCCACCGAACGGGCTACTTGCGGGTTTGGGTGGTTGGCGCCCAGCTCGAGCGCGGCTGCGAGTTGGTCTGCGTTGTCGAAGTCGGTGACAGCATCGAGGTAACTCTCGGCCGCAAGCTGTTGCAGTGCGAAGTCGAGCCAGGTGGAAGTGGTGGTCATTGCAGCAACTCCTTTTGCCGGTGGAAGAGGGGGTCAGGGGCTGGGGATCAGCACCTCGGTCAGAAACTCATAGGTATCTCGCACAATCTTCCGGCGGGGGGGGCAAAGCTCGCCGCTGAGCCACCACACCCGACCCTTGCCTCGGCGCTCGCCAAGGGTGCGCTGGAACCCCCGCCAGAACGCGAGCACGTCGTGGGTGCGAAGGTCGAGCACGATGAGCTCACCGCCGGCGATGCCGGACTCCCGGTCGTGAGGGCGCTCGATGTCGCGCCACAGGTAACCGTATCCGCTCGCAACCTCGTCAACGTATTGCGCTCTCACCGTGCTGAGTCGCTTTCCGTCGTAGCCCGAGTAACGCACGTAGGTGGCTCGAGCGTCGCGCGTCACAGAGCCGCGATTCTTGCCGCGTCCCGCTTGCCCCGGTATCTCGGGGGTTGGTATCGCTTCCATGAACCGATATCTCCCGGGACCGAGCATTGCCAGCCCAGGCCGCCTTGCCTCACTGAGGGTGTAGCCGTATGGGTCCTGCATGACGTAGCGATCGCGGAGCTCGAGATCACTTGCGACCGGGCGCGGGCGCATCTGAAACACGCCCTCGACGTCGTGGACGCGCCGGTAGATGACTTTTTTTGCCTCGGTCGTGCACAGGTGGTCGAAGTATTGCTTGTCGGTCATCCACCAGCGATAGCCGCTGTCGGCGGCGAGCTCGGGGAGGCGAGGCGGGGGCGCTGCCGGATTGGGGAAATGGATGGGGACCTCGGTGCGAGTGAGCTTGTAGATGTCGCACCGTCGGTTGTGGGCAACCGTCTCCGAGCGGCACCGCCGATACTTGGCCGGGTTGTAGAACTCACCGAAGTGGCGCCGGCGCGACGGGTCGAACCGCTCGAGGGTCTCCGGGGCGGGGTCCCCCGCATCGACCAGAGGTGCCCACCCGGCGAGAATCAGCAATGCGGCAACGCCTGGCATCTTCGACAACATTCAGGTCACCTTCCGTTCAGCGCTCCCGCGCGGTCTCGTCTCGGTAACGAAGTAACGGGCTCAACAGGAACTCGATCACCCGGCGGGTGCCGGTCTTGACTTCGACCGTCAATGCCATCCCCGGGGAGAGGGGCATCGTTCCCGAACCGGCGTCGATGACCGAGCGATCGAGGGCAACTCGGGCCGCGTACACGGGGCCCAGCCGCTCGTGCGTGATCGCATCCTTGGCGAGGTTGACGATTCGTCCGCCGATGGTGCCGAAGCGGGTGAAGGGAAATGCCTCCAGCTTCACCTCTGCTTCCTGCTGCTCCTCGACGAACCCGATGTCCTTGTTTGCAACCCAGGCCTCGGCAATCAGGGTCGGGTTGCGCGGGACGATGGTCATGAGGGTCTGGGCGGGATTGACCACGCCTCCCTCGGTGTGCACCTCGAGCTGTTGCACCACCCCCGCGACCGGGGCGCGCAGGAAATGCCGGGTACGGCGCCTTTCGGCCTTTTCCAGCTCCCGCTCATAGACCGATTCCCGCGTCCCGATCTCGGTCAGCTCGGCCAAGAGCCCAGCCGTAAAATTGGCCTCGAGCCCTGAATGCTCGTCCGCGAGGGCGGCGATTGCTGCCTCGATCATCTCGCGGCGCCGCTCGAGGACTTCCCTCTCCTTGACCTGCTCGATGCGCTCACGCTCGAGCCCGAGCCACCGCGTTCTCGGGGCGAGGTGGTCGTCGACTAGGATCTTCACCGCGCGGGCCTCCTCGGAGACGAGCGGGATGGTTGCCGCGAGCCGGCTCAGCCCCGCATCGGCGGCGGCGCGCTCGGCCTCGCGCTCCCGCGAGCGCGCCCGGGATCCGGCCAGCGTCGCCTCGAACGCCGCGTACTGCGCGGCGAGCCTCGCGCTCTGAAGTCTCACCTCGGCCGCGGCGGTGCCGGGCGGGACGTCGAGCCGCAGCGCCGACCCGCGGTTCTCGACGGCGTCGAGCAGCGCCCGCACCCGGGCGCGCTCCAGCCGGGCGATGACGAGCTCGCGGGCGATGCGTTCCTGGTCCGCGGTGGCGATCGTGGCATCGAGCTCGATCAGCACCTGCCCCTGGGTCACCGCTTCGCCGTCTGCGACGTGGATCTTCTCGACCCGACCACGCTCGAGTGGTTGCACGACCTTGACCCGACCTGCGGGAACGATCTTCCCCGGCGCGACCGAGACGATATCCACGCGCCCGAGCGCGGCCCATATCGCGGCGAGCGCAAGCAGGCTCATGACCGTCCAGGAAATCGCCCGTCCGCACGCAGACGGGGGTGTCGCCTCGACCTCGATCAGGGCGGGGAGAAACGCGAGGCTCGCGGCTGGACGTCGGAGCGCGGGTGCCCTCACGAGGCCGCCCTCAGCGCGTCGACTTGCAGCGCGTAGAGGCGGGCATACGCCCCGCGCCGATGCAGCAGCTGCCGATGCGAACCCTGCTCCACGATCCGCCCCTGGTCGAGGACGATGATCCGTCCGGCTTCACGCACCGCGCTGAGCCGGTGGGCGATGATCACCACGGTGCGCGCCTGACAGATGGCGCGCATGTTGTCCTGGAGCACGCGCTCGGATTCGTAGTCGAGAGCGCTCGTCGCCTCGTCCAGGATGAGGATGCGCGGGTTCGTCACGAGCGCGCGGGCGATCGCGAGCCGTTGCCGCTGTCCGCCCGAAAGGGTGCAGCCGTGCTCGCCCACCTCGGTGTCGTAGCCGTCGGCGAGCTCGAGGATGAACTCGTGCGCGCCCGCCAGTCGCGCGGCTGCGATCACGGACTCGATCGCCAGGGCGGGATCCCGCAGGGCGATGTTCTCGCGCACGCTGCGGTTGAAGAGAAAGCTTTCCTGCATGACCACCCCGAGCGAGCGGCGCAGCCAAATCGGGTCGATGAGGGCGAGGTCGATGCCGTCGATCAAGATGCGCCCGTTCTGGGGAGAGTGGAGACGTTGCACGAGCTTCGCGAGCGTGCTCTTGCCCGAGCCCGACGCGCCAACGATGCCCACCACCTCACCGGGGGCGATCTCGAAGCTCACGTCGAAGAGGACGTCGCGGCGGCGGGGATCGTAACGAAAGCCGACGTGGTCGAAGCGGATCCGGCCCTCGAGCTCGGGCAGCGAGGATCGGCTGCGCGCCGCGCTCTCCGGAGCGGCGTTCAGCAGGTCGCCGAGGCGTGCGATCGAGATCGCGGCTTGCTGGAAATCCTGCCACAGCTGCACGAGCCGGAGCATCGGGGCGCTCGAGCGTACCGCGAGCATGTTGAACGCGACGAGCTGACCCACGCTGAGTTCCCCCTGGATGACGAGGCGTGCCCCGACCCAGAGGATCAGGACGACCGTCAGCTTGTTAAGGAACGAGGCGGCCTGATTGACCACGTTGCTGAGGCTGGTGGCGCGAAACGCGGCTCCGACGTAGCCGGCGAGCTGCTCTTCCCAACGGCGTTGGCTCTGGGGTTCGTTGGCGCCGGCCTTGATGGTCTCGATGCCGTTGACGCACTCGATGAGAAAAGCCTGGTTGTCGGCGCCGCGGTGAAACTTCTCGTGCAGTCGGGCCCGCAGGACCGGGGTGAGGAGGGCGGATAGCAGGACATAGAACGGGATCACCCCGAGGACGATGTAGGTCAGGCGCGGGCTGTAGTAGTGCATCACCACTAGGAACACGACCGTGAAGAGCAGGTCGATGACGACGGTGAGGGCGGATCCGGTTATGAAGTTACGGATGCTCTCGAGCTCGCGGATTCGGGCGACAGTATCCCCCACGCGACGGGACTCGAAGTAGGCCATGGGCAGTGAGAGCAGGTGATGAAAGAGCTTCGCACCGAGAACCACGTCGATGCGGTTGGTCGTGTGGGCGAAGAGATAGGTTCTCAATCCGCCAAGCAGCACTTCGAACAGGCATACCGCGAGCAGCCCGGTCGCCAGCACGTCGAGCGTCGTCAGCCCGCGGTGCACCAGGACCTTGTCGACGACAACCTGAAAGAACAGCGGGGTGAGCAGCGCCAGAAGCTGAATGAAGAGCGATGCGATGAGCACCTCGGTGAAGTGAGTCTTGTATCGGAGGATGGCCGGGACGAACCAGGTGAGGTCAAAGCGCTGTTCCTGCGCCGCGAGCCGGGCGCGCCGCGTGAGGAGGATCAGCTCACCGGTCCACAAGCCTTTGAAGTCCTCGCGCTCGACGCTTCGGGGTCCCGGCTGCGAGGGGTCGAGTATCGTCACTCGGTCCGGGTCGGCTCGCGTCAGCACCACGTACTGCCCGCCGCGCAGCGGCGCGATCGCCGGTAGCGCCGTTGCCTCGAGATCCGCCCAGCGGGTCGCGAGGCACCTGGCCTTGAGTCCGAGCCACTTCGCGGCTCGAAGCAGGTGGTGGGGTTCGAGGGTATCGCCGTCCGGGTGAAATCGATGGCTGAGACTTTCCGGCTCGGCGCCGAGCCCGTGAAAGCGGGCAACGAGGGCAAGGCATCGGAAGCCGGTCGCGGGCTCCCTGGTCAGATTTGGCTGCGTGTTGGCTGCGTGCATCGCTCTCGGTTCGCCGGGCGGGCCGATCCTTCCGCCGGGGGATCGATTCTGACTCAAGCGCGGATTTTGCAAAGGCCGACAATGTAGTCTCCCGGCGTGCCGCGTGTAGTCGAATGGCGTCGTTCACCCGGCGGCGATTCGCACGAGGACCACCCGGGTGGGGGGCGGGCACGGGCTATTCGCGTTTTGCGGCTGGATTCATCAAAATGCGGGGCGAAATTCAGCGTCATCGGCGCGGGGACTGAGACCCCGGCGCGGGGACTCGACAGAGGAGCGTTCATGGTACAGATCTCGGTGCAGCTTTATCCCCAGCACGCGGATTATGGGGACATTCGCAGGGCGGCCCGGAAGGCGGAGGCACTGGGCGCCGATGCGCTCTATACCTGGGACCACTTCTATCCTCTGCTCGGCGATCCCGACGGCAAGCACTTCGAGTGCTGGACACTGCTCGCGGCGTTTGCCGAGGCGACCGAGAAAATTCCGATCGGTCCGATGGTGAGCTGTAACTCCTACCGCAATCCGGAGTTGCTCGCGGACATGGCGCGCACGGTGGACCACATTTCCGGGGGGAGAGTCATTCTCGGTATTGGGTCGGGATGGTTCGAGCGCGACTATCGCGAGTACGGCTACGAGTTTGGCACCGCGTCGAGCCGGCTGGCGGATCTGGAGTCGGCCTTGCCCCGGATCCAAGCGCGTCTGCAACGGCTCAATCCGGCGCCGCTGGGGGCGATGCCGATCCTCATCGGCGGGGGCGGGGAGAAGGTCACCTTACGACTGGTGGCGCGCTACGCGGACATCTGGCACGGATTTGCGCGTGAGACCGAGTCGCGCGGCGCTGCCGACACCGTGCGTCACAAGAACGCGGTGCTCGACGGTTGGTGCAAGAAGGTGGGCCGGGATCCGAAGAAGATCCGGCGTGCCCTCGGGGTGGAGATCGACCGGCTCGACCTCGCGGATGCGATCCACGAGGCCGGCGCGGACGAGATCATGGTCGGCCTCGACGGACCCGCTTACGATTTTGGCCCGGTGCGGGATTGGCTCGCCTGGCGCGACGAGAAGAACGCCGGGTGATGCCGGCTCGCGCTCCAGTCTTCCCGGGCTCGGCCCGCGGGGTCCAGGCTAGCGCGCGCTCGCGGCGCTGACCAGCGCAACCCCGCCCACCACGAGTAGCACCCCGACCACGGTACGTCGGGTGAAGCGCTCCTGCCCCACCGCGAACGCGGCAATCAGGGTGAACAACGGGTAGGCGTTGACGAGCGGGGATACCACGACCACATCGCCGGTTGCCAGCGCCCCGTACATGCAGAGGATCGCGCCGGAGAGGATGGTGCCGGTCAGCACGAAGTAGCCGAGCCCCCACCGCGGCAGTTGCTGCGGCAGGGTGCCGTATCGAAGCCGATACATGACCAGCGATCCGATGAATGAGACGGAGAAGGAGACGAAGCCGGCCATGAACACATTTGGCAGCAGCTCGAGCCCCCACTTGCCGACGGTGTGGTTGAGTCCTCGGATGATCGCCGCACCCGTCGCGAAAAGGAGGGCGGCGCGCATGAGGGTGCTGAACCCCTGCGGCAACCACGAGAGCACCATGATTCCGATGACGATGCCCACCGTGCCGATCGCTATGATTGCGTTGATCGACTCCCCGAGAAAGAGGATGGCGGTGATGGCGGCGAACAGAGGTGCGGTGGCGGCGAAGGTCGCGGCCACGGTGGGACCGGTTCGCGCGGTCGCCTCGAACGCGAGATACATCGAGAGCATCGGATGAATCAATCCGTTGAGAACAAACACCCAGAAGCCGGCCCCGAACCAGTCGCCAGCGTGCATCCACAGCGGCGAGAGCAGGAGATAGATCAGCGTGGCGGTGCCGATGGAGATGAGGGCCCCGGTCTGGGCCGGGAGATAGGCGAGGCCTCGCTTGGTGGTTACCGATGAAAGGCCAAATAGGAACGCGGCGCCGAGGCCAAGCAGCACCGGCAACGCTCCGGAGGTGCTTAGCATCGAAACCGAATCAACGGCGGCGAATCGAGTCTCGGTCCGAACCGTGGCGAGCGTTTCTCACCGAGCCCGGCAGCGGTCGTGGAGGTGTCTGGGGTGGGCGCGTCGCGCTCGACAACGGAGCCCGGGGCACCTTCTGGCTCGTGCGATCGGTCCATGCGTGCAC
>JBFHLI010000063.1:0-15277 GCA_041594935.1 Gammaproteobacteria bacterium
CCCCGTACTACCTTAGTTCCTATACTGATCGGATCTGAGTCGTGCGGTAAAGTTCCCCGATTCCACCGTGCGGCTAAGTCCGACAGACTGCTAGGCTGGGGCGAATCTGGTCGCCCGCCAGCTCGGCGGCGCGCTCTCGGCGGTGAGGCGAAAGTGTTTTTCCGTATAATGCCAGGAACTCGGGTTCACCGGTGTCGCAGCGATCATGGCGAAGAAGCACATATACAAGGTGGTGTTTCACAATCAGGGCAAGATCTACGAGCTGCACGCGAGCAAGGTGGATGCAAGTGAGATCTTCGGTTTCGTCGAGATCTCCGACATCATTTTCGGAGAGCGCACCGCCGTCGTCGTGGACCCCTCGGAGGAACGCCTGAAGTCCGAGTTCGAGGGCGTCAAGCGCACTTACATTCCGATGCACGCCGTCATTCGGATAGACGAGGTGGACAAGGAAGGAGCCAACAAGATCGTGGCA
Organism: Gammaproteobacteria bacterium; assembly: GCA_041594935.1. Taxonomy (GTDB): domain Bacteria; phylum Pseudomonadota; class Gammaproteobacteria; order HK1; family HK1; genus JBFHLI01. The sequence continues at coordinate 473 of JBFHLI010000063.1, forward strand.
GTCTCCGGAACGGGCTCAAACGTCACCCCATTTCCGGTCCCGGTCTTCCCCCCGGGTGGAGACTCGGGCTCCAGCTAGCCCTGAGCTGACTTCGAACCTTCGAGCCGGGCGAGGAGCTGGCGGTGGTAACCGCCCTCGAGCGCCAGGTTGAGCTCACCGCGTCCGCTGCCGCGCAGGCTCGCCCGTAGCACCGCAAGGCGTCTTCGCGCCGCCCGGTGTCGACGGGATGTTCCCTCTCCCAGCCAGCTCTCGATCTCGGCAATCTCCTTTCGGATCGACACCTCAGCCGGAACGTAACCCGCATTCTTCAACACCCGATAGGCCAACCGAAGCTCCTCGGGCACATTCGAATCATCATCGAGATGGACCGGTTTCCCCGCGCCGCTGAGCCCGTCGAAATCACCGCGGGCGATCGCCTCGGCGATGCACTGCTCCGCGATATCGTCAGTCCATGACACCGATCACCACTCGCGGAAGGGGTGATCCACCAGGCAGGCATTGTAGTAGCGCGGGTCATCGGAGACCTCCGCTCCGATCCACGGCGGGGCCTCGAAGTCCTCTGCCGGGTCGGCGAGCTCCACCTCGGCGACCACTAATCCCTCGTTCTCCCCACCGAAGACGTCCACCTCCCATTCGTGAGAGCCGTGGGTCAGCCGGTACCGAGTCTTGACGATCAGCGGGCGGCGGCACAATTGCTCCAGGATCTGCTCCGCATCCGCGGTCGGGATGTCGTACTCGAACTCGGCACGACTCACTCCGAGCGTAGCGCTCTTGATGTTGAGGTACGCTCGGTCGTCACCGATACGCACCCGCACCGAGGAGGACTCGTCCTTGGTGAGATACCCTTGTCGATAGGACACTGCCCCGCGTGCGTGCTCACGCCACGAGTCGTCTACCACGAGGTACTTGCGCTCAATCTCGATGCCCATCGCACGAGCCTTCCGACCGGACCATCGCAATGGTAGGACAGGGAGGAGGGTTTGTGTATCCTCGACGGAAGAGCAGTAGCTGAATTGAGCGGTTCGGCGCTCCTGGCGCGGGCCGGGATGATGTCCGCCCGCCGCATGAGAGCAGTCTCGTTCTCCGGCTGGCCTGCGGCCCTCCGATCCTCCCCCAGGCCGGGCCGGGATACTGCGCGGCCGACCCGGTCGACTCGAGGAGCTCATTGCTTGCGCATGTCGTGGAGTCTTCTGATAATCGCCGGCGCGGTGTACGGGGGCCTGTGCCTGAGCCTCTTCATCTTTCAATCCCGTCTGGTGTACTTCCCGAGCCGCGCGCTGATTGCCACCCCGCAGACAATCGGCCTCGCCTATCAGGACGTATACCTCGAATCGACCAACGGGCTGCGGCTGCACGCATGGTTCATTCCCGCCGATGAGGCACGATTGACGCTGCTGTTTCTTCACGGAAACGCGGGCAATATCTCGCACCGTCTGGACTCACTGCGCATCTTTTCCCGCCTCGGGCTCAGTGTCCTTATCTTCGACTACGCGGGCTTTGGTACGAGCGAAGGGTCTCCTTCGGAGCGCCAGTCCTACGAGGACGCCGAGGCCGCGTGGCGATACCTGACGGCGGATCGCGGAGTCTCGCCGAGCCAGATCGTGCTCTTCGGGCGATCGCTCGGCGGCGCGGTGGCGACCCGGCTTGCGACCGAGCGGGCGCCCGCGGGCCTCATCATCGAATCCACCTTCAGCTCGGTGCCAGACGTCGCGGCGCAGCACTACCCGTTTCTTCCTGTGCGCCTGCTGGCTCGAATTCAATACGACGCACTCGCGAACATATCCCGGATCCGTTGCCCGATTCTCATCATCCACAGCCGACAGGATGAGCTAATACCCTTCTCACACTCAGAACGGCTTTTTCGCGCCGCCAATGAGCCCAAGTTCTTCATGGAGCTCGAGGGCGGTCACAACGATGGCTTCCTCGTAACCGGCACGCCCTATATCAGCGCACTGGAGCAGTTTATTGGCCACCTCGCTGCGCCGCCGGCGATGACGACCTCGCCCGGGGACGGGTGAGACCTGAGTTGGCCGCCATCACGCAATGCTTTGACGCGCTCGGGGAGCTAGATCGGGAGAAGCTGAGCGCGCTCGACGAGAAGCAGGAGCGAGACGAGAGGCCCCTCGTATGTGCCGCCTGCGCCGGCGTGGTGACGACCCGCGCGGCGCGTATCGAGGTCGACGGCGCTCATCGCCACACTTTCACCAACCCGTCCGGTATCGTGTTCAACATCGGCTGTTTCGGCGAAGCCCCGGGGAGCGTGCAGTCGGGTGAGTACACTCCGGAGTGGAGCTGGTTCAACGGCTGGAGGTGGTGCTACGCCCACTGCCGCCATTGCCGGACCCATCTCGGATGGGCTTACCGTCGCGCAGAAGGGCTGAGTTTCTTCGGGCTAATCCTAGAGCGAGTCGTCGATCCCGAGTGATCCCGGGCGCTCGGCAAGACGTCGACGTTCCGCCGGATCAGGTTTGCGCTGCTCTTTTCAGATCGTCCATACCGAAGGCGTAGGCCCGCGCGAATCCCCCCACGTAATGGGCCCGATCGGGGACGAATTCGAACAGCACGAAATCCAAGAAGGTGAATAGCTGTTCCGCCTGCGGAAGGCGCGCGAGATATGCCGAGCGAGATTCGGCGTACCGCTCACCCTCGCGCTCGATGATTCGCACCGCGCCCTGCAGACTAATCCGAGCAAGGAGCTGCGGGTCTCCTTGTCCGAGGTCCGGCTCACCGATCGCAATCGAGGCACTCGGGCGTGCCAACAAGTTCTGGGTATGTCGCGACAACCTACTCAGATGCAACAGCAGGACCTCCAGGCCGCCCATCGGCACGTAGGCGACCATCGAGGCAAGCGGGCTCTCGTCCTCATTTATCGATGCCAGCGAAGCCCAACGCTGGGCGCGAATCAGATGGACGGCGGCGCGCAGCTCGCCTTCGGGAATCGGTGGCTGGGCGTTTTGCATCTGCTCTGCAGAGTTGGTCAGAACACGGCCTTAGCGGCCGATTCCCGAGAACTGACCGGGCTCGGCGCCAAGGGGGCAGCGCGCCCCGGCCCCACCCCGCGCCGCGGCCGAGCTCGCGCATCGATGCGGCGTCTTCACACCCAAAACGAGGTGCGCGTCATGATCTTGGACGCGGCGCTCATCAGCCGTCGAACCGGCCGTGGTAGTTCCGCCCCTCCCTCGCTCGTGGCGCTCTCGGCGTGGGCCGCCTCATCGAGGCGCATCTGCTCGACGATTGCCCGGCTGCGCGAATCGGCCGCTGGCAACAACTGGAGGTGACGCTCCAAGTGCACCACCACCTGGCGCTCGGTCTCGGCGAGAAACCCGAGGTTCCAACGGTCGCCGAGCAGGCCGGCGAGAGCGCCGAGGCTAAACGAGCCAGCGTACCAGACCGGATTCAGCAAGCTCGTGCGGCCGCCGAGCTCCTGGAGACGGTCCTCGCACCAAGCGAGGTGGTCCGCCTCCTCCTGCGCAGCTTGGTCCAGTGACTGGCTGAGCGCGGGCCGGCGGGCGGTGAGGGCCTGGCCTTGATAGAGGGCCTGCGCCGCCACCTCCCCCGAATGGTTGACCCTCATCAAGCCAATAGCGGCCCGCGTATGCTCGGGGGACAATGTGGGCGGCTCGAGCCGAGCGGCCGGATTCTGGCGCATGGCGGGCGCAGTCGCGAACATCGCTCGCAGCCCCTGATCGAGGCCGGCGACGAAGCGGTCTGCTAGTGTCAAGTTTCGACGCTGGGCCATACTCTTACCGCTCCTTAAAGCTCCTCATCCTATTCTAGGTCAGGTGCGACCGGCATAGAACAGACTTTGCGTCAGGCCCGAAACAGAGTACATCGTTGACGTCCATGCGCGTCCTGTGTCCGATCCCCGTCCCGCCGCGCACCCGCGACTCGCGGACGAGCGAGCAACCTCAGCTCCGAATTGGCTGGCATTGGGATCTCGCAGTCCAGCCCTCGACACCATGACCGAGAGAGACCCCGAACCGCTCCTGAGTGCCCGATCGCTCACCAAGTGCTACGGGGATTTCGTTGCGGTCGACCGGGTCGACGTCGCGGTCGAAGCCGGAGAGTGTTGGGGTCTGCTGGGGCCGAACGGCGCCGGAAAGACGACCTTCCTGCGGATGGTGATCGGCAATACTCCGCCGGACGCGGGTGAGCTCCGGGTGCTCGGATACGCCATTCCGGCGCAGGCACGCCAGATGCGAGCGCGTATCGGAGTGGTGCCCCAGGCAGATAATCTCGATCCGGACTTCACGGTCACCGAGAATCTTCGCACCTACGGCACCTACTTCGGTCTGAACGGCAAGGAGCTGGGCGAGCGTCTGGACTGGCTGCTTCGATTCGCGTCTCTGGAAGCGAAGCGCGACGCCCGCCTTCGCACCCTCTCGGGTGGCATGCTGCGGCGCCTGACCCTGTGCCGCGCACTGGTCAACGAACCCGAGATGTTGATCCTCGACGAACCGACCACCGGGCTCGATCCGCAGGCAAGGCAGCTCATCTGGCAGCGCCTTCGGGAGCTCCGCGCCACCGGCATCACCCTGGTATTGACCACCCACAACATGGAGGAAGCCGAGCGCCTTTGCGACCGGATCACCATCATGGACCATGGACGCATCCTCGATACCGATCACCCACGACGTTTGATTCGAGCCCATATCGCCGCCAACGTGGTGGAGGTGCACGGGCCGGGAGCCGACACCTGGCGCGAGCGAGTCGGGCGACACCACGCGAGCCGCACCGAGCTGGTCGGCGATTGCGTGTTCTGCTACGCCGACGACGTTACCCAACTGGTGGAACAGCTGCGCCGCGAGCCCCGGCTGGACTTCAGAGAGCGTCGCGCCAACCTCGAGGACGTCTTCCTCAAACTGACCGGGAGAGACCTTCGGGATGGTTAGCCGAGCGCCAATCCCGTCGCGGCGGGAGGTTCCGGGGGCCCTGAGATGGGTGGCGGTGTGGCGCCGAAACCAGCGGGTCTGGCGAAAGCTCGCCGTACCCTCTTTGCTCGGAAACTTCGGCGAGCCATTTCTCTACCTGCTCGCGCTTGGATACGGCCTCGGGAGCTTCGTCGGCCAGATGAACGACATGCCGTATCTCGTGTTCCTCGCCTCCGGCATCGTCGTCTCCAGCACCATGGTCACCACCTCGTTCGAGGCAACCTACTCCGCCTACTCGCGCATGGCGGTGCAGCGCAACTGGGACGCGATGCTTGCGGCCCCCCTGGACGTCCGCGACGTCGTGCTCGGAGAAGTCATCTGGGCCGCCAGCAAGGGGCTGATCAGCTCCACCGCCATTCTCGTGATCGCGGTGCTCCTCGGCGCGGTCGACAGCTGGCAGGCCCTGTGGATCCCACCCCTCGCCTTCCTGACCGGCCTTTGCTACGCCTCCATGGCGATGGTCGTCACCGTCGTCTCTCGTAGCTATGAGTTCTTTCTCTACTACAGCACGCTCGTGATCACCCCGATGCTGTTGCTGAGTGGCGTATTCTTCCCGGTCGAGCGTATGCCGAGCCTCATTCAGAGAGCATCTGATTTCCTCCCGCTTACCCACTCAGTGGAGGTAAGCCGAATGCTCATGACCGGCGCTCCGTCGGGGGGAACGCTCATCCATCTCGCGGTGCTCGCCGGAACCGCGGTGGGCTTCTTCCTCGTCTCGACCCGATTGGCCATGCGCCGGCTGAGCAACTGAGGCGAAGACGACGTGCGCGAAGTCACCTACCGGGCGTTGACATCGTCGATGGTCTGAAGGTAGGCTTCCCGGTCGCTCTCCCGATCGAGATGTAGGCGCCCATGGGCACGTTCAGCGCGAAAGCCGAGACCGTCGAACGTGAATGGTTCGTGATTGATGCCGCCGGCAAGCCGCTCGGACGGCTTGCGAGCCACATCGCCAGCCGTCTTCGCGGCAAGCACAAGGTCGTGTTCACGCCGCACGTCGACACCGGTGATTACATCGTGGTCGTAAACGCCGCCAAGGTCGGGATCACCGGAAACAAGCGCCAGGACAAGGCCTATCATCGGCACTCCGGCTATCCTGGGGGAATCAAGACGATCACGTTCGAGAAGCTCCTCAGCAAGGCCCCGGAGCGGATCATCAAGACTGCGGTTCGCGGAATGCTGCCAAAGGGGCCTCTCGGGCGAGCGATGCTGAAGAAGCTTCGCGTCTACCCCGGGGCCGAGCACAAGCACTCCGCGCAGCAACCGAAGACTCTGACCATCTAGCGACACGACACATCCGACATGGCACAAGATTTCGACTACAGCACCGGTCGCCGCAAGACCTCCACCGCACGGGTCTATCTCAAGCGAGGGTCCGGTCAGATAATGGTCAACCGCAAGCCCCTCGACGAGTACTTCGGGCGCGAGACGTCGCGGATGATCGTGCGCCAACCCCTCGACACCATTGACATGAAGCAGAATTTCGACATCCACGTGACGGTCCACGGGGGAGGCAACAGCGGCCAGGCGGGCGCGATCCGGCACGGAATCACCCGTGCCCTGCTAAAGTACGATGAGACGATGCGCCCGACCCTGCGCCGAGCTGGTTTCGTGACTCGCGATGCGCGCGAGGTCGAGCGCAAGAAGGTAGGCTTGCACAAGGCGCGTAAACGCCCGCAGTACTCCAAGCGCTAGCGCTCCGGAGCTGACTCCCGCCACCCTGCCCCTGGGGGATCGTCTAATGGTAGGACAGCGGACTCTGACTCCGCCAGTCTAGGTTCGAATCCTAGTCCCCCAGCCAATCTTCAGGGAAAGTCCGCTATCGGAAACCCTCCAGTACGGGGTTCCGTGGGCGGAATGATTGGTTCGCGGTGACCAGAGCGCCGGACTCCGGTCATCTCCTACCGTGCAGCGCGCGTTCCTCGGCACAGGCATCTGCCTGCTAGTCTTTAATCGATGCGCAAGTGACGAGCGGACAGTCCCGCCCCTGCGAAGTGGCTGACGCACTGGACGGTGCTCGGCCGGATGAAATTTCCGCGGCAAGCGGCATGAGATGCTCTCGTGCGCACGCAGGCTCTTCGCCGCTCGAGCGGTGCGCGCGGGTTGGGGTTCACTCCATTGGACGATATCGATTCATACGCCAGACAGTCGGCCGACGCCTGAATCGCGCTACCACCTCGAGACGGCGTCGTTAGGAAATTCAATTCAGACCTGTTCAAACCTTAACAAACCGGAGTATTTGCGAATGAGCGATGAGAGTTCCATGCGAGATATACTCAGAGTCGAACAGCCCTTGGGGCCGCGCCTACGGGTTGCCCGCGAGAATGCGGGCCTAAGCCTCGAGGAGCTGGCGCAGCGCATCGGCGTCGAGACCGCCTCGGTGGCTGCGTGGGAGAACGACGAGAGACCACCCCGAGCCAACCGGCTCATGATGCTGTGCGGCGTGCTCGATATCTCGATCAAGTGGTTGCTCGAGGGGCGAGAGGACGCGTACATGGCTCGAGACGACGACTCCCTCGCCGCCATCGGCGGCGAGTTCGAGCGACTTCGGGCCATCATGGCCGAGGTAAACGGTGTGCTCTGCACCCTGTCAGAGCGAGTGGACTCGCTGCAATCGCGCCATCACGCGGGCAAGGCGTAGCGAACTTAGCGGCTTGCGGTCGCGTCGCTGCACATTGTGCAACACAATGACTGAGGGGGATTGACGCGACCCGGAGGCGCTAGTATTAGCATCCCGTTAGGATTAGATTCTCGCGGTATCGCAGCTACCCTGATTGGGAGGATGATCGAATGGCCAAGAAGAAGATTACCGTCGGCAAGAAAGCAGCAAGTGCGGGCCCCAAGAGGAAGAAGCCGGCCGCCGGAACCGTCAAGAAGGCATCCGTGGGCGGGAAGAAGAAGGCGGCCGGCGCCTCGTCGCGCGACCCGCGGTCCAAGCTCGTCAATGCCTATCAGCAGCTGTTCGAGGCCCACGTCGATGTGCAAAAAGCGTACATCGAAGAACTCAAGGTCAAGGCGGATAAGCTGGTCGAGAAGGGGAGGCTAAACGCCCACAAGGAGATCGCCGATCTCGAGAGGAAGCTCGGCGAATTCCGTGGCGAGTACGAAAACCGGGCGAAGGGCCTTTCGAAGATGGGTGAAGCGTCCTGGAACGAGACCAAGAGCTGGTTCCTCGGGCGCTGGGGCGAGCTCGACGAGTCGGTGAAAAAGCTGCTCAAGTAGGTTTCGGGGAGCCCGGCCGCCGCGACCTCTGATTGAACAGGATCTTGCGCTCTGCTTCGCTCGGGGGCCCATTCCGGCGAAGCTCCTGGCCGAGGTTCACGGCCCGCTGCACCGCCGCTCGCTCCTTCATCGTCTGGCGCCAACGCGAGACGTTGGGAAACTCGTCGAGCGCTTGTCCAAGCGGCTTGGCGATCAGCACCCACGGCCAGGATGCCATGTCCGCGATGGAGTAGTCGCCGAGAAGGTACTCGCGACCTTCCAGGCGCCGCTCCAGCACCCCGAGGCAGCGGTCGTACTCGTCGCGGTATCGCGCAAGAGAATACGCGTGCTCGCCCGGTGCATAGTTGACGAAATGACTGAGCTGCCCCGCCATGGGTCCCAGATTGCCAACCTGCCAGAACAGCCATTCCAACGCCTCCTTCCGGCCGCTCGGATCCTTCGGCAGGAAGCGTCCGGTCTTCTCAGCAAGATAAAGGAGAATCGCGCCAGATTCGAACACCGGAACCGGACGACCCGGGACGTCGTGATCGACGATGGCGGGCATGCGATTGTTGGGGCTCACCGCCAGGAACTCGGGTGTGAGCTGGTCGCCCCTGCGAATATCGACCGGGATCAGGCGGTATTCGAGACCGCACTCCTCGAACAGGATGGCGACCTTCCACCCGTTGGGCGTGGGCCAGTAGTAGAAATCAATCACCGAGTGCCTTCCGCCTCCAGGACCGCGATCGCACCCTCACGAACCAGCGCTTTTATCTCTCGAGCCGAGTAACCCGCCTCTTTCAACACCGCTTCGGTATCTTCTCCGAGCCGCGGTGCCCCGCGCCGGATTGACGTGGGCGTCTTCGAGAAACGCGCCGCCGCGCGCGCCTGCCGGAGCCGGCCGGCGACCGGATGCTCGGTCTCCACCACGATTGCATTTTCTCGCACCTGCGCATCGGAGATCACCTGGGTTCGCGTGAGCACCGGCGCGCAGGGTACCCCCTCGGCCTCGAGGCGCGCGAGCCACTCCGAGGTGGATCTTGTCCTCAGAGCCTCTTGAGTGAGCTCCAATCGCACGTTGATGTTTCGCTGCCGCAGCGCCGCGCTCTTGAAGCGTTCGTCTTCGAGCCATTCGGGACGATCGAGTGCGCGGGTCAGCGCCTGCCATTGCCGATCGGTCTGCACTGCGACACTGACGTAGCCGTCCGTGGTTTCGTAAATCAGGTCGATGAAGCTCGCGGCCTCGGCTTGCGGAAGCTCGTCGCCGACGAAGGTCTGGCTGCCCATATCGGAACCCCACAGGAACGCGACGACCGCATCCAGCATGGACAGACGAACATGCTGGCCGCCGCGAGTGCGCGCGCGCGCGAGCAGCGCCGCGGTGATCGCCTGCGACGCGACGATCGCGGAGAGCTTGTCCGGCACGATGGTGCGCACCAGTCGCGGCCTCGCCTCGTCCGATCCTGCCTGCACCGTGGCGAGCCCGGAGACCGCCTGCACCAGCGGGTCGTACACCGGCTTCGAGGCATACGGTCCGCTCTCGCCGAAGCCGCTTATGGAGACGTAGATGATATCGGGCGCCGCCGCTCGCACCGAACCCTCGCCGATGCCGAGGCGCTCGGCGACACCGGGACGAAAGTTCTGCACGAAGACATCGGCGCCAGCTGCGAGGCGAATCAAGGCCTCGACGCCCCGCGGGTGCTTGAGATTCAGTGCCACCGAGCGCTTGTTGCGGTTGTTGTTTAGGTAGCTCGCGGCAAGACCGCCGCGACGGTTGGGGTGCTCGCGGGTGTGATCGCCGCCCTCTGGGTTCTCCACCTTGATCACGTCTGCACCCTGATCCGCCAGCAGCATCGTAGCATGCGGTCCGGAGATCACCGTGCTCACGTCGACGATCTTGATGCCGCTGAGCGGACCGGTCATGGCGACTCCAACCCTGTTGGCAAGACTCAATCGTAAAGAAATCGAGGCACGACTTCGACGGGGGCGAGCGCTGGCGGCAGCGGCGGCTCGCGCTATCCTTGGGGCTTGGTGACCGATGCAAGAGCGCGGCATGTTGCCGCGGGTAGAGGTCCTTCCGAAGGAACAGACCACGAGCAGCTGGTTCGCCGCCATGGGCAAGATGACACCTGCGTACGAGCTTGCCGAGACGCTCGCAGTGGACTGGCTGATCGTCGGTGCCGGGTGGGTCGGTCTCGCCGCCGCGCGCCGCCTCGCCGAGCTCTGCCCTGACGCGCGGATCGCGCTGATCGACGCCATGCGTATCGGCAACGGTCCGGGGGGCCGCTCGGCCGGTTTTGCCATCGATTTGGCTCACAATCCGCGTAAGGCCGTTTTTTTAGACGATCGGCAGACCAACAGCGAGGAGAAGACGGTCAACTTGTCCGGTATCGACTATCTCCGCCGCGGGGTGGAAACGCACGCCCTCGACTGCGACTGGGATCCGCGCGGTAAGATTCACACCGCGTCGTCGGACGATGAAGACCGCCGTCTGGAAATTTTCGCGGCGGAGGTTGAGAAGACCGACGAACTTTTTTCCTGGATCGATCGCGATGGACTGCACGCCACGGTAGGCTCGAGACACTATCGGCGCGGACTGCTGACACCCGGCACGGTTCTCCTCGACCCGGCGAAGACACCGATAGGCCTTGCGCGCACGCTGCCGGAGAACGTGGACATCTACGAGAGCACGCCCGCGACCAGTCTGCGCCTGGGGCCTCCGCATGACATCATCACCCCGCTCGGGCACGTGCCGGCTGAAAACCTAATGCTCACCGCCAACGGGTTCATTTCCCACATGGGTTTCTTCGAGAGCACTGCAATCCCGATCTATACCTACGCCAGCATGACCCGCCCGCTCACTTCGAAGGAGCGGGATAGCGTCGGCAGGGAAGCAGGATTCGGCATCATTCCGGCCGACCCCTTCGGCACGATCGTGCGCCGAACGCAAGATCGCCGACTCTTCTTTCGCAACGTCTACTCGTTTTGCCCCGGTTATCGCACCACCGAAGTCCAGGTCGCCTACGCACGCTCACGCCATCAGCGATCCTTCGAGGCCAGATTCCCGGAGGTCGCCGAAATCGGCCTCGCGCACACCTGGGGCGGAGCGCTGACGCTCGCCCAGAACGGCGGGGTGATCTTCGGCGAGGTCCGAGAGAACGTATTTGCCGCGGGCTACTGCAACGGTACCGGCATCGCCCGGGGCACGGCTTGGGGCAAGACGTTGGCGGAGCTGGCCGCCGGTCATGACCACGAACTGATTGCGATCATGAAGCGCAAGAGACCGCCCGCGCGCGCCTGGCCGCAAGCCATCCTCTCATTGGTTGTCCGGTCCACCATGGCCTACCGACTCTGGCGGGCCGGCGTCTAGATCGTCTTTCCCTGATCCACACGGTATTGCTCGGAGCATGTCGATGACCGCCATGAACGATTTGAAGGAATCCCGTCTTCGCAGCGTGCTCAAGGCAGTCACGTATCGAATCGTGGGCACCCTGACGACCGGATTGCTGGCGTTCGCGGTGTCGGGCGATGTCACGACTTCCCTCACCATTGCCGGGCTGGAGCCCCTGGTCAAGACCGTCGTCTACTACGTGCATGAACGAGCCTGGCAGCAAGTGCCGCGCGGGCGGATACGCAAACTGCTACGGTCCCAGTAATCTCGCTCGGACCGGGCACCGAGAGGCACGCTCTCAGCGAAGCCGCGGGTAGCGGTGTTCAACTGCAAGTCGCTCGAACTCGGCAATCCGCCGGTATTCGCTCGGCGCCAGGAAATCGAGGCCTTCGATGAAGAGCTGCGCACACGCGGCCTTGACCTCCACCGCCTCGAAGGCTTCGCGCAGGGATGCCTGCAAGCGCGACACGCGTTCTTCCCCCGCCTCGGCGCGCGTCACATAGGGTAGACCCGGCGCACGCGGGGTATAGCAGAGCGGTCGGGTGCCGATCAGAGATGCCGGACGGTGGCGTCCTAGCAGCGCATAGGTCACGCAGTCAACGGAGGTAACGTCCGCCTCGCCTCTCGCGAGAACCGCGATGCTTTCAGCGTGGGAGCCGCTCACGCGAACGGTGCGGAAGAACCGCCCCTCGCGGCTCAAGGGCGCGACCAGAGCTCGCAACGCGTTGGCCCCCGAGTGCGACTCGAGACCGTTGACGACACAGGCTAGGTCGCGAAGATGCTCGATCTCGGTAGCGCAGGACCGATCGGCAACCAGGATAACGCTCGCGTAGTCGCTGCCGCTGCAGCCGGGGGCGCTGTAGCGAGGGGTAGCGACCGGTCTCAGCCGTCCGGCAAAGCGATTGACGAGGTCGTACCCGCAGCACTGACTCAGCAGCAGGCTCGGATCAGACCAGAGGACGTGCAGGCCCCGATCGTGCACCAGGGCAGGGGGAACCCCTTCGAACCCCGCGCGCTCTAGCCGCCGGGCGATTTCGGTCCACAGGACGGCGAGCGCACCGCGCACTTCCGGAAAGTCGTACATCGGAAGGCTTGCGGTTAGCTTCATTGGCACCTCCGGCTGGCCGTTCGGCATCGAGAAAACCATCCGCTCGATTTGGTCCTTCGCATGGCGCCAGCGCAGAGAGCACGAACAAGAAGCTCACGGTAAGTCACGTGGTATCCGCCCCTAGCCTGGAATTTCACCAAGGACCCGGAACGATGGCGACGGATAGGCGGGTATGGACGCCGGGCTGGAGCGCAAGGGATAGCCATAGCTATCGCTTGCGCGAAGCCCAAGTCCGGGCACGTATGGCCGAGCCGGCGACCGGGTAGACTTGACACGGAATCAAACTTCATCGCGCTCGGGCTGCCCAGAACGGTTCGTTTTCTCATCGCTCTCAGAAGCTCAGTGACGAGCGGCGAGGCGCCGTGGTGAAAAATCCAGGTTAGGTCTCCTCCGTATCGTCGACGTACGGGGCGTTAGAATCCGCACTCGCTTCCGACGACCGCCGATTGATGGCGTACGCTGATACCCCGCCGACGAAGGGAATGGCGAGCATCCCGGTCAGATCTTGACAGTATTTCCGATCGCGAAACGTCCGAATGCCGATGGCCATCTGGCGGTGGCCGAGCTTCGGTTGATCTCGATAAGTGCCAAAGAGACGGTCCCACCAAGGAAAGTTGAACCCGAAGTTGCTGTTCGTCTCCTCTTGGGCAATCGAATGGTGCACGCGGTGCATGTCCGGGGTAACCACAAACCAACGAAGAAACCGATCGGTTGCCGAAGGAATGAGCACATTGCCGTGATTGAACAACGAGGTTGCGCTGAGCATGACTTCGAATATCACCACCGCCAACATCGGCGCACCGAGTGCGAAGATGACACCGAACTTGATCAGCATCGACAGCAGGATCTCCAGGGGATGAAAGCGCCCGCCGGTGCTGACGTCGATGTCGAGATCGGCGTGGTGCATGCGGTGCAGGCGCCAGAACGCGGGTACGGCGTGAAACAGCACGTGCTGCAGGTAGATCGCAAGGTCGAGAGCCACGACCGCCGCAATGACGCTCAGCCAGGCGGGGGCAACGACCCAATTTAATACACCCCAGCCGTGAGTGGCGGCGAATACCGCCGCCCCGACTGCGGCGGCCGGAAATATCGCCCGCAGCAAGAGCGTGTTGAGCAGGAGCACCGCGAAATTGCCCAGCCAGCGTCGCCGCTTCGACTCACGGAGCACGCGCCGGGGAGCCGCCAGCTCCCAGAGCGCCACGAGTGCAAGCACCCCGGCAAAGCAGCCGAGCCGAATTGCGCCCTCGCAGGCAACGACCATCTCGCTCGTGCTCATCGCGAAGTCCCTTACCCACGGTGGCTCTGGTCGAACCGGAACCCTCTCAGGCATCGGGAAGATGCATGATCGTCCAAATCCGAGGAAAAGAAAACTACGTGCTCGCGGCGCGATCGCGCCGCGAGTAACATGCCGATGAACCGCACCGTGAGAGAGGCGCACGCCAGATGATCGTCAGCTCGCACACCGATGTCGTTGGGAGCCTGCTGCGCCCGGAAGCACTCTTGCGGGCCCAGGAAGACCTCCGGGCCGGCCGCATGGGCCGATCGGCGTTCAAGGTCATCGAGGACCGGGCGGTCGACGAGGCGGTTGCGCTCCAGGAGGAGGCCGGCCTCGACGTCCTGACCGACGGTGAGATGCGCCGCCTATCTTTCCAGAGTCAGCTGACGCAAGCGGTCGACGGTTTCGGTGAATGGGACATCGACGCCTTCCTGTGGGGCAACTGGCACGGCGAGGAAGCGCTCGGAGACTGGAGCCGGGAACGCCCGCGCGAACTCGGGGTGGTGAGCAAGCTCACGAGACGCCGGCATCTGTGCGCGGAAGAATTCACCTATCTGCGAGCAAGAACCCGGCGGATCCCCAAGGTTACCCTCCCCAGTCCGAGCCTGTTTGCAAATTTCTGGTCTCCCGAGCAGTCCACCGCGGCCTATCCGACGCTGGAGAGCTTCCTCACCGACGTGGTGGCCATCCTGCGAGACGAGGTGCTCGAGCTGGCGCGGTTGGGGGCGCGCTACATTCAGATCGACGCGCCCCACTATCCGCTGTTGCTCGACCCGGCAACCCGCGCCTTCTACGAGTCTCGTGGGTGGCGCCTCGACGAGTGGCTAGACTTCGGAATCGATATGGATAATGCCCTGATGGCGGACCTACCCGACGTGACGTTCGGCTTTCACCTATGTCG
>JBFHLI010000064.1:0-15275 GCA_041594935.1 Gammaproteobacteria bacterium
CCCGGGAAGCGGTGAGGGGAACCGGCCGTTCGGCCGTCGTCAACATCTGGGTCGACCCGACCGAGTATGCCCCCGGCACCAAGAATCAGACGATGTACAAGTAACAATCTTTACGGGGCGGCGGCTTTCCGCCGGTCGATCTTGAACAATTCGCTGTCGTGAACGAGGTATGACATGGGAAAGGCATTGGAAGGCATCCGAATCCTGGATATGACCCACGTGCAGGCCGGCCCTACGTGCAGTCAGCTGATGGGATTTCTCGGCGCGGACGTGATCAAGCTCGAGCCCCCGACCGGTGACGTGACCCGGAAGCAGCTGAGAGACGTCCCCGACGCGGACAGTCTTTACTTCACGATGCTCAACTGCAACAAGCGCTCGATCACGGTCAACTTGAAGAATCCGATGGGCAAGGAGGTATTTGAGGATCTCATCAAGTCCTGCGACGTTCTGATGGAAAACTTCGGCCCCGGCGTGCTGGAGCGCCTCGGCTTCGGTTGGGAGCACGTGCACGCGATCAACCCCCGCATCGTCATGGCAACGATCAAGGGCTTCGGAAGCACCGGCCCGTACGCCAACTTCAAGGCCTACGAGAACGTCGCTCAGGCCATGGGCGGCTCTATGAGCACCACCGGGATGTTCGATGGGCCCCCTCTGGTGACCGGTGCCCAGATCGGCGATTCTGGCACCGGGGTCCACTTGCTCGCCGGAATCCTCGCCGCCTTGCTGCACCGAGAGCGAAGCGGTAAGGGACAGCTCGTCGAGTGTGCGATGATGGATTGCGTGATGAATCTTTGTCGGGTCAAGTTCCGGGACCACCAGCGCATCGAGCGCGGTGCGCTACCCGAGTACTCGATCCAGAATTTCGAGGACTTTGCCCCGCGTGCCGGCAACGACTCCGGCGGCGGACAGCTCGGCAACGCGGTGCATTGCAAGCCGGGCGGGGCCAATGACTGGCTCTATGTCGTGGTCCAAGAGCACGTGTGGCCGGCACTCGCGAAGCGCATGGGGGGCGAGGAACTCGCGCTCGACGCGCGCTTCGCCGACATCGCGGCCCGGCGCGAGAACCAGGCAGAGATGTGGCGGCTGATCAACGAGTTCGCCCGCGAACATACCAAGTGGGAGCTGATGGACATCTTGAACGGCCTCGACGTGCCGTGCGGACCGATCATGAGCACCAAGGATCTGGTGAACGACGAGCACGTGAAGCTACGAGAAATGATCGTCGACGTGCCCCATCCCGAACGCGGGGATTTCCTCAATGTCGGCTGCCCGATCAAGCTCTCCGACTCACCGGTCGAAGTGGAACGATCCCCGCTCCTCGGTGAACACAGTGAGGAGATATTGACCGAAGTGCTGGGTTACGAAGATTCTCATATCGAGCACCTGCGCGAAGCGGGGGCATTTACCAAGGAAACACCCAAGGTCAGCGCCTATCACCCGCTGCGGGCCTGAACGGTGACGCTCGCGGCCGGCAAGAACTCAAATCGCAACCAAGGATTGAATGATGAGAATTGTGGTCAACGGGCAGCAAGCATTTGGAAAGGCCGTGCTGGAAGCACTGATCGAACGGGGGGACGAGGTGGTGGCAGTGTACTCGGCGCCCGAGAAGCCCGGGCGGAAGCCGGACCCGCTGACCGAGGCTGCTCGCGAGCACGGCATAACACTCCATCAGCCCCGGTCTTTCAAGACCCCGGAGGTCGCGGCGACGTTCAAGGCGCTCAAGCCCGACCTGTGCGTCATGGCTTATGTGATCCTGCTCGTTCCCGAGACTATTCTGAATCTGCCGACCCACGGGACGATCCAGTACCACCCGTCGCTGCTGCCGAAGCACCGCGGACCGAGCTCGATCAACTGGCCGATCATCCAGGGCGAGACCAGGACTGGCCTCACCATCTTCTGGCCGGACGAAGGCCTGGATACCGGGCCGATATTTTTTCAGAAGGAGGTGCCGATCGGACCGGATGACACCCTGGGCAGCATCTATTTCGAACACCTCTTTCCAATGGGCGTCGCCGCGTTGCTAGAGGGAGTGGACCTCGTCAAGTCGGGCAAGGCACACCGCGAGACCCAGGATGAGGCTCACGCAACGTATGAGGGTTGGTGCCGAAAGGAGGACGCGGAGATCGACTGGTCGAAGCCGTTCGGCGAAGTCTATAACCTCATCCGGGGCACCAATCCCCAGCCGGGCGCGTGGACTACTCACCAGGGCAAAACGGTGCAGGTATTCGACGCCGCGCAGCGGAAGACCAAGGGCGGTACGCCCGGCGAGATTACCGCGGTGGACGACGAAGGCATCACCGTCGCCGCGACCGGCGGGCAGATCCAGATCCTGCGGGTGCGCCCGGAGGGTGAGAAGAAGGTCCCGGCCGGCGAATTCGCATCGGGTCATGGATTGCGGATCGGGGACCGGCTCGGCTCGGCGTGACGTTCAGCCGCGCGCGTTTGCGCAGCATCGAGCGCACCTCTATTGCCGCGAAGGACCGGGTGGATGAGGCGCCGCGAATCACCGTCGAATCTGCCCGGCACCGGTGCGCAGCACATTAGAGCTTAGGGGGGATAGTGTGGTGACAGTAAAGAGCGATATTGAGATTGCGCGCGAGGCGAAGATGCTGCCAATCACCGAGGTGGCCGCCAACGTCGGGATCCCGGCGGAGGCTCTTTCGCCCTTCGGTCACACGAAAGCCAAGATAGACTTCGACTTCATCAACACCTTGGCGGATCGGCCCGACGGCAAGCTGATCTTGGTCACCGCCATCACTCCGACGCCGGCCGGTGAGGGTAAGACGACCACGTCGGTGGGCCTTCACGACGGGCTCAGCCGCATCGGCAAGAAGTCCATTGTCTGTCTGCGCGAGCCTAGTCTGGGCCCGTGCTTCGGCATGAAGGGTGGAGCGGCCGGTGGCGGCTACGCCCAGGTGGTACCGATGGAGGACATCAACCTGCATTTCACGGGCGATTTTCATGCCATCGGTGCCGCCAACAACTTGCTGGCCGCGATGCTGGACAACCACATCAACTGGGGGAACTCGCTGCAGATCGACTGCCGGCGCATCAGCTGGCGACGAGTGGTCGACATGAACGACCGTGCGCTGCGACAGCTCGTGATCTCACTCGGCGGACTGGGGCAAGGATACCCGCGTCAAGATGGGTTCGACATCACGGTAGCCTCCGAGGTGATGGCCATATTCTGCCTGGCCGCCGACTTCAAGGACCTGCAGCGACGGCTGGGGAACATCGTCGTCGCCCAGACCGCCGATCGAAAACCGGTAACCGCCAAGGACCTCAGCGCCGACGGCGCAATGACGGTTCTCCTCCGGGATGCGCTGCAGCCGAATCTGGTGCAGACGCTCGAGAACAACCCCGCCCTCGTCCACGGGGGGCCGTTCGCCAACATCGCGCACGGGTGCAACTCGGTGGTGGCCACCCGCACCGCGATGAAGCTCGCCGACTACGTGGTGACGGAGGCGGGCTTTGGCGCCGATCTCGGGGCGGAGAAATTTTTCAACATCAAGTGCCGCAAGGCGGGGCTGTCGCCGAGCGCGACGGTCATCGTCGCCACCGTGCGGGCACTCAAAATGCACGGAGGAGTGGCCCTCGACCGGCTCGGTGAAGAGAACGTGGCGGCGGTACGCAAGGGCTGCGCGAATCTCGCCCGGCACCTGCGCAACATCGGCAGGTTCGGGGTACCAGCAGTGGTCGCCATCAACCGGTTCACCAAGGACACCGATGCCGAGGTCGATGCGGTTCGCGAGACCGCGGGAGAGCACGGAGCGAAATCCATCCTCTGCAATCACTGGGCCGAGGGTGGGGCGGGCACCGAGGAGCTCGCACGGCATGTGGTGGAGATGGTGTCAGGCCGCTCCGAGTTCGCGCCGCTCTATGCCGACGAGCTCCCCCTATGGGACAAGATCAGCACCATCGCGACCGAGCTCTACGACGCCGATGAGGTAATCGCGGATCAGAAGGTGAGAAATCAGATCAAGCAGTATCAGGAGGCGGGCTACGGCCATTTCCCGATCTGCATGGCCAAGACCCAGTACAGCTTCTCAACCGACCCGAGCCTGAAGGGTGCGCCGAGCGGCCACAGCGTGCCCATCCGCGAGGTGCGGCTCTCGGCCGGGGCCGAATTCCTCGTCGTCGTCTGCGGCGAGATCATGACCATGCCCGGGTTGCCGCGCGTTCCCGCCGCCAACAAGATTCGCGTCAACGACGAGGGGCAGATCGAGGGCTTGTTCTGACCCACCCCGGAGCGCGCGGCTCGCCCGACCGGGGCAAGGAGCGACTCGATGAGTAGCATCAAGACCATACTGGTTCCGATCGACGGCAGCGAGAGCAGCCGGCCGGTGCTCGCGGCCTCGGGGCTGCTGGCCCGAAGCCTCGGGGCACATCTGGAGGCGCTGCATATTCGCGCCGGTGCGAAGGACTTCATGCCGTACGTCAACCTGTCCGCGAAGATGAGCAAGGTTATCGAGGCGCAGGCGGCCGAGGACTCCGCCGAGCGGGCCACCGCGGTGCACCACCATTTCGAGGAATTTTGCGCCGAGACCGGCCTCAACGTCGCTGATTCGCCGGCCACCCCCCGCCCCTCGGCAAGCTGGCGGGAGGAGCGCGGGCGGGTGAGCGAGCGCCTGGTTGAGCGGGCCCGCCTGTTCGATCTGTGCGTGGTGGCACGACCGGCGCGGGCGGCCGGCGCCATTCGCCGCTCACCGGTCGGCGAGAATCTCGAGGCTCTGCTGCTCGAGAGCGGGCGACCCATCCTCATGGTGCCGCCCGGAAACCACGCCACCATCGGTAACGATATCGTGATTGGCTGGAACGACAGCGCGGAATCGGCCCGTGCCGTCGCCGCCGCCACCGATTGGCTCGAGCAGGCCCGCTCGGTCACGATACTTGCCTCGCGGCGGCGCGAGGAGCAGGCGCGCGCGCTCGGCGAGAATCTCGCCTGGCACGATGTGAAGGCCGAAGTGAGAGTGTTCGAGGCAGGGTCCAGGTCGGTCGGCGAGGTGCTCCTGGCCGAGGTCACCGAGCTCAAGGCGGACCTCTTGATCATCGGCGGCTACAGCCATGCGCGGGCGCGCCAGCTGCTGCTGGGCGGAGTTACCCGCCACGTTATCGGACACGCGAGTATTCCGGTGATGCTCGCCCACTGAGCACCGAACCGGATCCGGTGCCTACCGTCATCCCCGCCGGTCGGGCTCACCGACCGACGACGGGCGATCACATCACCGCTTCAATCCCGAAATCACGGAATCCGTTGCTCTCGAAATTTTCTCGGAACATCGCACGCAGCTTCTTTGCCGCCGCGTCGTAGGCGGCCTTATCGGCCCACGCGCGCCGGGGATTGAGAATGGCCGGGTCCACTCCCGGACAGCTCTTCGGCATCCTCAGATTGAACACTGGGTGGGCGTCGTACTCGAGTCCGTCGCGGTGCAGGTCACCGTTGAAGCCCGCATTGAGAAGCGCGCGAGTATCAGCAATCGAGATGCGCGGCGCCTGGCCGGCGGGACCGCCCTGCCAGCCCGTGTTGAGGAGAATGCAGCGCGCCCGGTGCAGCTCCATCTTCTCGCGCAGCAGCGTTGCGTACACCGACGGACGATGCGCCATGAAGGGCCCGCCGAAGCAGGCGCTGAACGTCGCCTGGGGCTCGGTGAGCCCGACCTCGGTGCCCGCGAGCTTGGCGGTGAAGCCCTGCACGAAGTGATACATGACCTCCTTACCGTCCAGAACAGATACCGGGGGAAGCACGCCGAAAGCATCCGCCGTCAACAACACGATGGTCTGCGGGTGATCGCCGCGGGCACCATTCGCAACGTTGGGATTGCAGCTCAGGGGATAAGAGAAGCGGGTGTTCTCGGTGATCGAGCGATCGGTAAGGTCCAAGTCCTGTGGGTCGGTGTCTTCCAACCGTCGCCCGGGCAAGCCGGGAACGTTCTCGATCAGAGTACCTTTCATGGAAAGAGCCGCCGCGATGATCGGCTCGGCCGCCTTGTCGAGGTCGATGAGCTTGGCGTAACAACCGTCCTCCAAGTTCGACACCCCGGCCTCGGTCCAGCCGGCCTCGTCGTCCCCGATCAGCTTGCGGTCCCGATCGGCGGAGAGCGTGGTCTTTCCGGTGCCCGACAGGCCGAAGAGAATCGCGGCATCCCCCTGCGTCCCGATATTCCCGGAACAGTGCATCGATAGGAAGCCCTGCTTCGGAAGCAAGAAGTTCATGACCGTGAAAATGGTCTTCTTCACCAGACCGCAGTAATCCGCGCGCCCCGCCACGAGGCAGATCCGATTGCGAAAATCCATGATCGCGACCCGGTCCGAGACGGTGCCGTCGCGCTCGGGGTCACACCGAAACGACTGGACGTTGAGCATCGTCCAACGCGCCTGCTCGGAATCGGCCACACCCTCGACGAGCTTTGGGAACATGTTGTGGGCAAACAGCGCGTGCGACGCATACTCGCCGACGAAGCGATACGGCACCGAGTAGGTCGGGTCAGCCCCCGCATAGACGTCCTGAACGTAGAGGTTGGCCCCGCGTTCGTTCACGTGGCGCACGATTCGCTTGAGGAGCGACTCGTAGGCTTGCGGGTCGAATCGCTTGAGGTTGTCCTTCCACCAAACCTCGGAGTCTATCTCGGGCCAGGCCACCGCAAAGGTATCGTTCACCGGCCGGCCGGTGCAGGTCGGATCGGTGTAGAAAACGAGCGGCCCCTCGACCCCCAATTTGGTCGCGAATGCCTTCTGGTCGGTGTCGGGCCCACCCAATCGCACTCGACCGCGGTCGTTGGCAATTGCCTCGTGAAACAGCTCGTCCTTGCTCAGATTGTGCCGGTAAGCGACCTCGGTGAGGCCGAGCTTTGCGGCGAGCTGCTCGCGGAGTTCCATGGTCATTCCTCGAGGATTGGGGGTCTCGTTGCCTACCGACAGCGAGCCGGTGTAAGGAACGACGAGAATAGCGGCGCCCGCGAGTACGGGCAACCACGCGGCCTCGCCCTCCTGTTACCGGGCGGGACGCGCCCGCGGCTTCACGCGCGGTCCACTCGCCTCACTCAATAACCGAGAGCGCACCCGTCCTTGCGCGACTCCGACGCAGCCTGGAGGACACCACGCTCCCAGTCGATCTGAATGCATTGCGCGCCCCCGTACGGAGTCGGAGCATCGAACAGCTCGTGACCGCGCGACGCCAGGCCCGCCCGAGTATCGCCCGGGATGCCCCGCTCGAGCCCAACTTTGCCCTCTTGGGGGAGAAACCTCGGGGCATCGATCGCCTCCTGCAAGTCGAGGCCGAAGTCGAGCCAGTTGCTGAGCACGTAGCTGTGGCCCATCGGTTGGTAGTCGCCGCCCATCACGCCGTAGACGAGGATGGGGCGTTCGTCGCGGTACAACATCGCGGGAATGATCGTGTGCAAAGGGCGCTTACCCGGCGCGATGCAGTTGAGGTGACCCTCCTCGAGGCTGAACCCGACCGCACGGTTCTGCAGCAATACCCCGGTATCGCCCGCCACCATCGTGCTGCCCCAGGGGTCGCAGATACTGTTGATGAAGGACACCGCATTTCTGTCCGCGTCGACCACGCTCAGATAGACGGTGCTGCTCGGCGAGAGCCCTGAGGCGACGGGCACCGACAGAGCTCGTTCCCGATCGATGCGTGCCCATTGACTGGCCGCGAAATCGCGCGAGAGCAGGCTGGCCACCGGCAGGTCGCTGAATGCGGGGTCGGAAACGAACCGATCGCGCTCGGCCAGTGCGAGCTTGTACGCCTCGCACAGCAAATGGAGATGATCCACGCCGAGGCGGGACAGGTCGCCGATCTCGGTCTGGCTCAGGACGTCGAGAATCATCAGCGCGCTGATGCCCTGACCGTTCGGCGGTAGCTCGAACAGCCGGTAGCCTCGATAGTCGGTCGAGATCGGCTCCACCCAGGTCGATTCGTGCGCCTCGAAATCCTCGAGCTCCAGCAAGCCGTCGTTGGCCTTGCTGAACCGCACGATTGCGGCCGCGATCTCTCCGCGATAAAAGGCATCGGCACCCCCGTCCGCCACCCGCTGCAAGGTTCGCGCGAGCCCTGGCAGGCGATGCACGGCCCCGGCCGCCGGCGCCTGGCCATCAACGAGATAAACCCGTCGCGATTCGGGCTGCGCGGCCAGCAATGCCGCGTCTTGCCGCCAGACCGATGCCACCACCGGCGTGACCGCGAATCCCTCCTGCGCATATCGAATCGCGGGCACGAGCAGCTCGCCGAGCTCGCGGGTGCCGAATCGCTCCAGCGCGCTCTGCCAGGCGTGAATTGCACCGGGAACGGTTACGGAGTGAATCCCGCGCTCGGGCACCGCCGAATGGCCACGGCGTCGATACTCCTCCGGCGTCGCCCGCCGCGGTGCGCGGCCGCTGCCGTTGAGCCCCGTCAGCGTGTTCGACCTTGCGTCGTGGTAGAGAATGAAGCAATCACCCCCAACTCCAGTCGCCGCCGGCTCGGTCACGCTCAACGTCGCGCTCGCCGCCACCGCCGCATCCATCGCGTTGCCGCCGCGCTGGAGCACCTCCAGAGCGGCTGCGGTGGCCATCGGCTGGCTGGTGGCTACCATCGCGCCGGTGCTCATCACCACCGAGCGCCCGGGGAAGTGCAGGTCTCTCAATCGACTCCCTCCCTAGGGTGGCGGCCCGGTCTACTTCGGGGCTGCCTTGCGAGCCGGCGTGGGTTGCACCCCGAGCCGCTCGCCTCGGATGTAGACCCCCTCTTGCGAGATGATCTCGCTGAGCAGCTTGCAGGACGCATAGACGGCGGAGATCGCCGGCGTTGGGGTTTGAGTAAGCTCCCCGAGCTCGACCACCGAGCCCACCAGCGCGTCCACCTCGAGTGCCCTGCCGGCCTCCACGTCCTGCAGCATCGAGGTCTTGTGCTTGCCCACTTTCTCCGCGCCCTGGATACGCCGTTCCAACGATACCCTGAAGCTGATGCCCAGCTTACCCGCAACCGCCTGAGCCTCAGTCATCATTTGCTCGGCAAGCCGGCGCGTGAGCGGGTAGCGGCAGATGTCCTCCAGGGTGGCGTGAGTCAGGGCGCTGATCGGATTGAAGCTGAGGTTCCCCCAGGCCTTGAGCCAGATCTCAGAGCGGATATCGTCGAGGATCGGCGACTTGAAGCCCGCCGCGCTGAGCAGCTTCGAGACGGCGCGGACCCGAGGGGTGTGCGAGCCGTCGAGCTCGCCGATCGGAAAGCGCGTGCCCTCCCCGTGCTGGATGACACCGGGGGCGCTGAGCTCCGCCGCGGGGTAAGCGATACTGCCGAGGATGTGGGCCGGGTCGATCTTGGCCGACAGCGAGCCGTCGGGGTCCAGCGTCTTCAAAACGTGCCCGTCGTAACGCCCGCCGTGACGCTGGAAGTACCACCAGGGCAGTCCGTTCTGGGTGGTCAACACCACCGTGTCGTCACCGACGAGCCCGCAGATCTCATCGACGACGGCCGGAATCTGATGGGCCTTGAGGCCGAGGACCACCAGGTCCTGAGGCCCGCACTCGCGCATGTCCTGGGTGGCTCGCGCGTCGCGGGTCGCGTGCTCGGTGCCGTCGTTCATGATCAGCTTGAGGCCGTTTTTTCGGATCGCCTCGAGGTGCGGCCCCCGGGCGATCAGCGTGACCTCCGACCCGCCCTCGCTCAATCGCACCCCCAGCAGTCCGCCGATTGCGCCCGCTCCGACCACGCACACTTTCATGCCTTCCTCCGGTGAAGTTCTCGCGCCACGCTCGATCCTGCTGCTTACACCCGTCAGAGAAACCGATTGCTGAGGACCCCGACTCCGTCGATCTCGACCTCGATGATGCTGCCGGACTTCATGGACCCCGCGCCGACCGAGGTCCCGCAGGCAATGACGTCGCCAGGCAGCAAGGTCATGTCATGTGAAATCCGGCTGATGAGATCGGCCGGCTTGAACACCAGATCGTCGACCGAGTAATTCTGGCGTTCATCGCCGTCGAGAAGCGCTCGGATCGTGAGCGCGTTGGAGTCGAGGCCCGTCGCCACTACCGGACCGAAAACACCGAAAGTGTCGGGCGCCTTGGCCCGCGTCCACTGGGGAAAGGACGGATCGCGGTGCAAAATCTCGATGGCGGTGACATCGTTCACGCAGGTGCAACCGAAGAGATAGTCGAGGGCACGGTTGACCGGTACCTCACGGCAAAGCTTGCCGATGACCAGGCCGAGCTCGCCTTCGTAAATCACCTTGCCCTCATAGCCGTGAGGTCGATGGATCGTCTTGCCGTGCGGCCAGAACGAGCTATTGGCCTTGAGCAAGTAGAGCGGCTCCTCGGGCACCGCCGCGCCCTGCTTCGCGAGCAGGCTACGGGAGTTGTTCGCGAGCGCGATCATCTTCGAGGGCGCCACCGGGGTGAGAATCTCGACATCGTCGATCGCAACCACTTCGCCGCTCGGCATGGGTGCCTCGAACAGGCTTCCGTTGTGCACCGCGATCTCGCCGCCTTCGAGCGTCCCGAACTGGGTGCTCCCGCGATGGTGAAACCGGATCCATTTTTCCATTGGCCAACCGCCCCCGCGCTTTTTCTGCACTGCAGCAAAATTGGACATTCTAACGACCAACTGACCCGCAAATCCAGTGCGGTGTCGCGCGGGTCGCCAGTGAGATCTCGGCGCGCAGAACGCCGGCCCGGGCACGTCACCAGGGCGTCTCGCCGTTATGTATCCCGTCTATCAGCAAGGCGAGAAAGGCAGCCGTTTGAACCGGTCGATCTGGACGCCACCCGCACTCGCGGCGAGCCGGGAGCGGTCGCACGTGTCACTGCCGGCACGGCGCTCGGGAGCCGCCTTGTTCCCGGCTACCGGCCCGATGGCAGCCGAGCCGACGGGTGTTGGGTCGGTTGTCGGGGCGCTCTTGCTACAATGCGCCTCCTCGTTCCAGGAAGGCTCCCGGCTTGCCCTCTCCCGCTCCGCCTTTTCGACACCAAAACGACCTGCTCGGCACGTTCGCGCAACATCGGGTGGCCGCCAACCTGCTCATGATCATGATGCTCCTCGCGGGCGCATGGGCGCTCACCAAGCTCAATACCCAGTTCTTCCCGAATTTCGCGCTCGACTTCGTGACGGTGCGGGTGTTGTGGACCGGGGCGAGCGCCGAGGATGTGGAATCTGCGATCACGATTCCGCTCGAGCAAGAGCTCCGCAACCTCGACGGCTTGCGCAAGATGACATCGACCTCGGCCGAGGGCGTGTCCGCGGTCACCCTCGAATACGAGGAAGGGACGGACATGGGGGTGGCGCTCGATCAGGTCAAAGAGCGGGTCAGCCTCATCCGGAATCTTCCGAGCGACTCGGAGGACCCCGAGATCACGAAGGTGGTTCGCTATGAGCCGGTCGCCCGGGTGCTGGTCACGAGCGAGGCGGACCTACGCAGCATCCGAGCGCTCGTGCACCGGATGGAGCGCGAGCTACTGGATCGGGGAATTGCCCGCATCGACATCACCGGTCTCCCCGAGGAAGAGATCGCAGTCCAGGTTTCCGCCGCCGCATTGCACGAGCTCGATCTGTCGCTGGACGACATTGCC
Source organism: Gammaproteobacteria bacterium (assembly GCA_041594935.1). Classification (GTDB taxonomy): domain Bacteria; phylum Pseudomonadota; class Gammaproteobacteria; order HK1; family HK1; genus JBFHLI01. The sequence continues at coordinate 11,548 of JBFHLI010000064.1, forward strand.
GATCGCATCTCGGAGCTGAGCCGCGACCTTCCGGCCGGCACCATCGGGCGCAGTGATATCGCAAGACAGCTGCGTGCGCTGGAGCAGCAACGCCGAGAGGTCGAGTTCGAGAGCCTGCCGCTCGTCGCCGATGAATCCGGGCGCTTGCTCACGCTCGGTCAGGTGGCAAAGGTGGAGCGGCGGGCGCGCACCGGCGAGACCAAGATAGTGTTCGAGGGGCGCCCGGCGGTCGAGCTCGCGGTGCGTCGAGCCGAGAACAGGGACAGCCTCGAGTCGGCCAAGATCCTGCGCGACTGGCTCGAGGAGACGCGCCCGCGGCTATCGCCGGGAGTGACACTGCACGTCTACGACGAGAGCTGGTCGCTCATCGAGCAGCGTATCAAGCTGCTCCTCAAGAACGGGGCAGGCGGCCTGGTTCTGGTCGTGGCAGTCTTGTTTCTGTTCATGAGCGGGCGCGTCGCCTGGTGGGTCGCGGTCGGCATCCCGGTCTCCTTCATGGCCGCGCTTGGGGTTCTATACCTGATGGGCGGCAGCATCAACATGATCAGCTTGTTCGCGCTAATCATGACCCTTGGCATCATCGTCGACGACGCGATCGTGGTCGGCGAGGACGCGCTGGCCCACTACGAGACAGGCGAGAACTCGCTGCAAGCAGCCGAGGGGGGAGCAAGACGCATGCTCGCGCCGGTGATGTCCTCGTCTCTCACTACGATCGCGGCATTTCTGCCGTTGATGCTGGTGAGCGGCATCATCGGCAACATCCTGTTCGACATTCCACTGGTCGTCGTGTGCGTGATCATCGCGTCGCTCATCGAGTCATTCCTCGTTCTCCCCGGTCATCTGAGACATTCGTTTCATCGCATGCAACATCGCCCCCCGGGGACGATCCGCACCCATCTCGACCGCGGCTTCGCCTGGTTTCGGGACCACCTCTTTCGCCCCGTCGTCACCGCGGCCGTGCGCCGGCCCGCGACCACGCTAAGCGCCGCGGTGGCGGCGCTGCTGTTTAGCGCCGGACTTTTCGCGGGGGGACGACTCAGCTTCGACTTCTTTCCGTCCCCGGAAAGCACCATTATCACCGCCAACGCGAGCTTCGTGTCCGGTACTCCCCCGGAGCAAGTGGCCGCGTTCATCCGCCATCTCGAAGAGAAGCTCGAGGCAACCGAGGCCGCTTTCGGAGAAGAGCTTGTCGCCACCGCGATCGCCAGGCTCGGCAGCGCCACCGCGAGCGACGAGCGTTCCACCGCGCGCGGTGATCAGTACGGGTCGATCAAGGTGGAGCTGATCGAGCCTGACAAGCGTCGGGTGAGGAACTCCGTGTTCATCGATGGGTGGAAGCAGCGGGTGCGGCTGCCTCCGGGCATTGAGAGCTTTTCGATCTTCGAGCGCCGCCCGGGACCGCCGGGGAGAGACGTGGAGGTGCGCCTCCAGGGCCAGAATGCCGCACGTCTCAAGGAGGCCGCCCTCGAGCTCGGCGAGCTTCTCGATTCGATGCCCGGCGTGACCGGCGTCGACGACGACCTGCCGTTCGGCCCCGAACAGCTCATCTATCGTCTGACCCCGCTCGGCGAGGCCCTCGGGCTCACCGTCGACGCGGTGGGGCAACAGCTGCGCTCGGCCTACGACGGACGCATTGCGCAGATCTACCAAACCGGCGACGACGAAATCGAGGTCCGGGTCGTGCTCCCCGACCGCGAGCGCAACGACGCTTCCAGCCTGGATTCCCTCGGCATCTTGCTCCCAAATCGCAACACCGTTCCGTTGCTCAGCGTCGTCGAGATTGACCGCCGACGAGGCTTCTCGGTGCTCCGCCGAGCCGATGGAAAGCTTGCGGTGCAGGTGTCCGCTGATATCGACCCGGCGCTCACCAATAGCAATACGGTGATGGCGGCGCTGCGAGCGGAGGCCCTGCCGGACCTCAGGACACGCTACGACATCGACTATTCATTCGAAGGGCGCAGCGCCGACCAGACCGAGACGCTCGCCGATATGCGCCGGGGAGGCCTCTTCGCGCTCGCCATGATCTACCTGGTGCTCGCCTGGGTCTTCGCGTCGTACGGCTGGCCGCTGGTGGTGATGTCCGCCATCCCCTTCGGTCTGGTGGGGGCGCTTACCGGGCACTGGCTGATGAACATCGACCTCACGGTGCTGTCGCTGTTCGGCATTTTTGGGCTCTCGGGCATCGTGGTCAATGACTCCATCATCCTCGTCACCTTCTACAAGCGCCTTCGAGAGCAAGGGGTGAAGACCGACCAGGCCATCGTCGAAGCCGCCTGTCAGCGACTGCGCGCGGTGTTGCTCACATCGCTCACCACCATCGGGGGCCTGACCCCGCTGCTGTTCGAGACCTCGGTGCAGGCCCAGTTCCTGATTCCGATGGCGGTCTCGATCTCCTTCGGACTCGCATTCTCGACCGTGCTCGTCCTGCTGTTGATCCCGAGCCTGCTCTCAATCCATGAGACGTTCGTGGAGCGCTTCTTTGCCGGCACCCGGCTAGATGCCGCGTCGAGGGTGGCGGCGTCAGAGTAGGTGAAATCTGGCCACCACGCATAGTTGGGGGGGACGGCAGACTCTGGCAGACTCCGCGCATGCCGTCGCCCCGCCCCTTGCCATCTAACGAAGTCGCGACGGGCGCGGGCCGGGAATCCGGTCCGCCGCTCAGGCCGCCACTGAAGTGGGCTGGGGGCAAGCGGTGGCTGGTACCGGAGCTCATGCGCCTGTGGCGCCCTCACGCTGAGCGTCGCCTGGTCGAGCCATTCTGCGGCGGGCTTGCCGTCGGCCTCGGGTTGAATCCAAGGCGAGCGTTGATGAGCGACGCGAATCGTCACCCGGTCAACTTTTACCGTTGGGTCCGGGCCGGGCTTCGCATCCGGATTCCGATGCGAAATGAGCGGACGCTCTATTACGAGCACCGCGCGTCGTTCAACCGCCTGGTGAGCGGGCGTTGGCGCGACAGCAAGAAAGCGGCCGAGATCTTCTACTATCTCAACCGAACCGGTTACAATGGCCTGTGCCGCTTCAACCGGAAGGGCGCGTTCAACGTGCCCTTCGGCCGCTACGATTCCATTCGTTATCGGCGGGATTTCAGCGTCTATTGCGAGACATTCTCGCGGTGGGAGTTCGCCGCCGCGGACTTCGAGTCGCTCTCGCTCTCACGAAGCGATTTCGTCTACGCCGATCCGCCCTATGACGTCGAGTTCCGGCAGTACTCGGCCGAGGGCTTCGACTGGTCCGAGCAGGTGCGCCTGGCCGAATGGCTCGCCAAGCATCCCGGGCCGGTGGTGTTGTCGAATCAGGCGACCAGCCGCATCCTGAAGCTCTACCGCAGACTCGGTTTCAGGCTGCGAACGCTCGACGCTCCCCGAATGATCAGCTGCACCGGCGACCGCACGCCGGCCCGGGAAGTGCTGGCAGTGCGAAACCTTTAGCGTCGTTGTTTCACCGGGGCGCCCCGGGTCCAAGCTGCAACCTACAACCTGGCCCGGATATTTCACCAAGGACCCGGGACGATGGCGACGGATAGGCGAGTCTGGACGCCGGGCTGGAGCGCAAGGGATAGCCGTAGCTATCGCTCGGCCGAAGCCCAAGTCCGGGCACGCGTAGCCGAGCCAGCGACCGGGTAGACTTGCCGCGCAAACAAATTGCACCGCGCCCGGGCCGCCCAAATCGGTTCGTTTTCTCATCGCTCTCAGAAGCTTAGTCACGAGCGGCGAGGCGCCTTGGTGAAA
>JBFHLI010000065.1:0-15275 GCA_041594935.1 Gammaproteobacteria bacterium
GAACACCACGTCGTCGGCATTGAAGTCGTCTCCGTTCGACCACTTGATGCCCTGGTTGAGCTTGAAGGTCCAGGTCTTCAAGTCGTCGGAGGCCTCCCAGCTCTTGGCAAGATAAGGCCGGGTGACGTTGTCGGCGCCGGTCTCCGTCAGGTACTCGACGAGCATGCGTGACACGTTGGACTTGGGAATCCAGTCGAACGTGGATGGGTCCGCCATCTCCTGCACTCGCATCGCCACCCGCAGGGTGCCGCCCTTGCCGGTTGCCGCCTTCGCGGTCGGCATGAACGGTTGGCCTGTAATCTGGCCGGCCATGGTGTAGGCGGCGGTCGCCGAGACGCCGAGCAGGGCCGCGGTTCTCACGAACTCGCGCCGGGTAATCTTCTCCTGCCGTAGCTCCTCTGCGAGCTCCGGGACATAGGGGTGTAGACCATCTTTGCGTTTGCGGGCCATCTCGAGCTTCCTCCGTGGTCGTGAAAGGGGGCTTCTTATTTGGGGATGCTTCGGCAACGTTGGAATCGCCGGGGAGCTTCTCCGAGCCTGCAGCCAACATAACGGAATGCGATCAGCGGTTCAACCGATGATTAGGGGTACGGTAACGCGCCGGTTCCGGCATCGATGGCGAAAGGCGGGACGCACGATCGTCTCGCGGTCAGGGTCTGCGAGGTCGAGCTTGAACGGTTTCTCAGGCCGGCTCGGTAGCCTGGGGATGGACGACCGGCTCCTTCGGCCTCAGCGAGTGCCGAGCGAGCACGGCGGCGTAGCCGGGGTAGCGGTAATCGCGGTTGGCCGCGAGTAGCTCCGAGCGCCGGAGGGCGTAGACCGCCGGCAGTCGATACCAGGGCAGAGACGGCTCGGCGTGATGCAGGGCATGAAGGTTGTTGTTAAGAAACAGCAGCGAAGTGATTGGACCCGCTTCCACTACCACGGTTCGTGCGGCGGGATCCGCGTGCGCCTGGTGCTCCAGGAACGAGCGCAGCAGGGTGAGCGAGATGCCGGGGTAGGCATAGAGCGCCACGTACTCGAGAATTGGAATGTCGCATACCCCCATGACCCAGCCGAGCGTCAGCGCGCAGCCGAGCGCGTGCAGAGCCCATTGTCTGGCGTGGCTAAAGTCGCGCTGCCACGCTCGCGAAAGCTCAGCCGCGAGCAGGTTCAACACCACTCGAATGGGTCCCAAGAGCAAACGCCCTGGCAACGTGTTCTGCCACTCGAGCAGCACGCGGGCAAGCCATCCATGGCGCTGCCAGGCCTCCGGAGTGAGATAGTAGGACTCGGGGTCCTCGCGGGGGTCCGTTATCTGCCCGGCGTCGTGGTGAGCGAGGTGCGACGCTCGATAGAGACGGTAGGGAAGCCACAGCCACAGGCTGGGAAACACCAACGCCTCATTGAGCGCCCGCGAACGGGTGGGATGGCCGTGCACCGTCTCGTGCTGGAGCGAGCCGTGCCACGCGACCAGGAAGCCCCCGAGCGCGACGATCGCCCACCACGGCAGGCTGGCATGGTGCCAGGTGAGCAGTCCGAAGCCCCCATAGACGGCTGCGCCCACCGTGATGGTGGGCCACTCCACCCGAGACAGCTGGCGTCGTGACTGGCGCATGGCATTCGTGCCCTGGACTCCACCCGGTCATTGCAGCGGATGCGGGGCAAAGAGACAACGAGATCATGCGCACATTGCGTGACAGTTGTTAACTTTTAATAAATTATGTTTATAATTAACATCAATTGGTAATCACCTTCCCAATTTCATGACAACGCTCCTGCGTCGGCAACAACGAGTGGAGACCTTCAGGGAGCGGCTCAACGAGGTCATCGAGCGTTCCGGGCAGAGCCGTTCCGCCTTCGCGGCGCGAATCGGGGTGGACCGCTCCACACTGACCCAGCTGTTATCGCCGGAGAATTTGCGGCTGCCGAGAGCCGAGACGCTGGCGAGCATCGCCGGCGAGGCCCAGGTGAGCGTGGATTGGCTGCTCGGGTTGAGCCAGGAAGGGCAGCTCAATACCGACGTCTTCAATGAGGCGCTGGAAATCGAAGCCGGCGCCGGCAATCCGCACGACGCGCGGCTGCAGCGCTGGCACGCGGAATCGGTCGGCTACAAGATCCGATATGTCCCCACGACGTTGCCCGATCTGCTCAAGACGGAGGAGGTCATCCGCTACGAGTACCCGGAGGAGGGTAACTTTCCTCCGTCGGCCCGGGTGGAGCAGGCGGAGGCTCGGCTCGCTTACAGCCGTCGTCCCGAGACGGACATGGAGATCTGCAGCTCCCTCGAATCGGTGGAGGCCTTCGCCCGGGGCGAGGGCATCTGGCGACACCTCGATCGGGCCGTGCGCGGGGCTGCCCTCGAGTCCATGGCCCGCCTGCTCGATGAGCTATACCCCACCGTGCGTTGGTTCCTCTACGACGGGCGGCGTAGCTTTTCCCCGCCGTTCAGCATCTTCGGGCCCAAGCGCGCAGCCCTCTATCTCGGCAACATGTACTTCGTGTTCAACTCGACCCTGCACATTCGAGTTCTGACCGGGCACTTCGATCATCTGATCCGGGCGGCCGTGCTCCAGCCGCCCGATGTGATCGCTCGGCTCGAGCACTGGCACCACGAGCACGCAGCCTGAGACAATCCTTAGGATGAGCGCGCGCCCCGAGAATCCGATCCCGATCGATGGACGCTCACTCAGCCTCGACCACTTCGGGGCAGTCGTCTCCGGGGGCGCGAAGTGCCGGCTCAGCCCCGAGGCGATCGCATGCATCGAGGCGAGTCGCGGTGAGGTCGAGCGCGCGCTCGCCGGCGGGGAGGCGATCTACGGGGTGACCACCGGGTTCGGCGACCTGGCGCGGGTCCGCATCGATGCCGACCACATCGAACAGCTCCAGGAGCGGCTCATCCTGAGCCACTGCGCCGGCGTCGGGGAGCCGCTGCCCGCGCCGGTGATACGGGGCATGCTGCTGCTGCGTGCGAACACCCTCGCGCGGGGCAACTCGGGCGTGCGGGTCGAGCTGATCCGATATTTGCTCGCGCTGCTCGACGCCGACCTGCTGCCGGTGATTCCGAGCCGGGGCTCGGTCGGGGCGAGCGGAGATCTGGCGCCGCTCGCGCACCTCGCTCTTCCCCTCATCGGGCGGGGGCAGGTGTGCCGCGACGGACGGGAGATGCCGAGCCGAGAGGCGCTTGCGGCCATTGGTCTCGAGCCGCTCACGCTGCAGGCCAAGGAGGGTCTCGCCCTTATCAACGGCACCCAGGCGACGACCGCGCTGCTGGCGCTCGCGGTCCTCGGCGCGCGAGACTTGGTGAAGATCGCCGATCTGGTCGCGGCCCTCTCGACCGAGGCGCTGCGGGGGACCGATACTGCGTTCGACCCGCGCTTGCATGCGCTGCGCCCGCACCCGGGGCAGCAGGTGAGTGCGGCCAATCTCTGGCGATTGATGCAGGGCTCATCGATCCGGGAGTCCCACCGTGCCGGTGACGTTCGCATCCAGGATCCCTACAGCGTGCGCTGTGCCCCGCAGGTCCACGGTGCGGTCCGGGACGTCCTCGCCGATGTATGCGCCAAGGTGGCGGTCGAGCTCAACTCGGTCACCGACAATCCGCTCGTCTTTCCGGACGACGGCGCGGTGCTCTCGGGCGGCAACTTCCACGGCGAGCCGATGGCCCTGGCGGCCGACTTCCTCGCGATCGCGCTCGCCGAGCTGGGTGCGATCAGCGAGCGTCGCCTCGAGAAGCTCACCAACACGGCGTTCTCGGGGCTTCCCGCGTTCCTGGTGAGCGATGCCGGCCTCAATTCGGGGTTCATGATGGCGCAGGTCACCTCGGCTGCGCTCGCGAGCGAAAACAAGACCCTGTGTCATCCTGCCGCCGTCGACTCGATCCCGACCTCGGCGGATAAGGAGGATCACGTGTCGATGGGCATGTGGGCCGCACTCAAGCTTCAGAAGGTGCTCGAGAATTCGCGCCGGATCCTCGCCATCGAGCTGCTCGCGGCGGCGCAGGGCATCGATCTGCTGCGGCCCCTCCGATCGAGCAACGAGCTCGAGGCTGTGCACCGCGCGTTTCGCCAGTGCGTGCGCTACCGGGGCGATGACCGGGAGATGGCCCCCGACATCGATGCCGCCCATGACTTCCTGCGCGAGCTCGCCCCCTTCCTCGACCGCCTTGACTGAGAGCCGGTAGAGGCCGTCGCGTCGGACCAACGGTCAGTCGATATGGCTAAGCGACGGGGTCTGGAGGTGCCAGTCGGTCGCGGTCTGGAAGGCGTGCCCGATGCGCAGCGCGAGCGCCTCTTCGAAGGGCTTGGCATAGATCATGAGGCCGATCGGTGAGCCCTTGGTGGTCAGGCCGCACGGGACCGACAGCCCGCAAAGGTTCAGCACGTTCCCGATCGCGGTGTTGCGCAGATAAGCGAGGTTGTGAGTGGTGTACGCCTCGGCGCTGGCGTCCACCTGATCGAGGGGCAGGGCGGGGATCGCGGTGGTGGGAACGAGCAGGGCATCGACGGAAGTCATCGATCGCACCGCCTCGGCTCTCAGGCGCTGCATTTCGAGGTTGATGCGGAAGTATTCCTCGGCGGTGACGTCCCGGCCCTTGACCATGCGCTGCGCGACCACTGGGTCCAGCTCCTCGAAGTGGTTCTCGAGCCAGCCGCGGTTCAAGGCCCACGCTTCTCCCGCGATAATCAGCCCCTGGCGATTGAGGGACTGGGCCGAGCTCGCGACCGAGAACTCGAGACTCGAGACTTCGGCCCCGAGGTCTCGGAATACGTCGGCGCAATCTCGAACCGCCGCCTGTAGCTCGGGGTCGACCTCGTCCCAGAACACCGACTCCGCAAACGCGAGCCGCAGACCTCCGATGCCCGTTTTTAGGGTCTCGAACGCAGCGTCGCTGGGGTGTCCGTAGGTGCTCGGGTCGTCGACGTCGGGGCCTTGCAGGCGATCGTAGAGGAGTCCCAGATCTTCCACCGAGCGGGCGAGCGGCCCGACCGAGTCGAGCGTCCAGCTCAAAGGGTATACCCCGGCCCGGCTCACCCGTCCCACCGTGGTTTTCAGCCCGGAGACGCCGCACAAGGCAGCCGGGATGCGCACCGAGCCGCCGGTGTCGCTGCCGAGCGCCGCCGGCGTCAAGCCGGCCGCCACTGCTACGCCCGAGCCGCTGCTCGACCCGCCCGGTACGTGGTGCGCCTCGTGCCAGGGATTTCGGGGCGTTCCCTGGTCGTGATTGATGCCGGCACCGCCGTAGGCGAACTGCACCGTGTTGGTCTTGCCCACCAGCACCATGCCCGCCTCGCGAAGTCGTCTTACCGCCCCCGCGTCGGCTGTTCGAGCGGCTTCCGCCAACAGATGAGTCCCCGCGCTCGTCGGCCAACCGGCGACGTCGAAGAGGTCCTTCACCGCGAGGGGAATGCCGAGTAAGCGGCCTCCGGCGCCGGTCTCTCGAAGGCGGTCGGCTGCGCGCGCTTGCGCCAGCGCGCGCTCCTCGTCCACGAGTCGATAGGCATTCAGCGCCGGGTCCAGGTGCGCGATCCGGTCAAGAAAGTGGCGGGTGAGGTCCAGAGAGGAGAGCTCCCCGGACTCGAGACTGCGAGAGAGGTCGGCGATGGTGAGCAAATGCCAGGGTCGATTCGAAAGCATGGCGCGCGAGTGTCCTCCGAGCCGAGATCAGAGCCCGAGGGTATGCGTCCGTGGTCCGCTCAGGCAACCACTAATCGCGCGGGTTTCGAAGAAGCTCGCGCTTTGCCGCCCGGAATCGCGTGATCGCACTCTCCTCACGCTCATGATGCCCGTCCCGCACTTGCCACCGCCCCCCGACCATGACGTCCTTGACCGGATTGAGGTTGCCGGCGAAGACCATCGCGTCGAGGATGGCGTCGCCGTCCAGGTCGTTGAGGCTGGGGTGGGCGGGGTCGAGCACGATCAGGTCGGCGCGCTGCCCGGTCTCGATGGTCCCCGTGCCGAGGCCGAGGGCCTGGGTACCGCCGCGGGCGGCGTGCTCGTAGAGGTGCCGCCCCACCGAGCCTCCGACGGGTGCGAGCAGCGCTCGGCGACGATGCAGCAGGCGCTGCCCGTACTCCAGCCAGCGCAGCTCCTCGACCGGGCTCACCGAGACATTGTTGTCCGAGCCGTTGCCGAAACGACCATGCGCAAGACGACGTTGGCTTCCCAGCCTTGCCGGAGCAGTGCTCGGGCTGCGTAGAGCTGCATGAGGTCCCGCTTGCTCGTGCTTCGATCCGCGGACTACTGTAGTTGCTTGATGCCCGCTCGCGAGACACTTCCGCAACCGGCGGAGCATCCGTCGCGATTCGCGCGGGCGAGTCTTCGTCCCCCGCCGGATGAGAGCGGCGCCGCGCGCGGATGGACGGGGCGCGCTGAACGCGGTACCTGACCGGCCATTCATGGAGCCTCTGATCTGGTGCAACCGAGTTCCCCGCCGGCCGCCGATGGAGTTTGGACGGACCTCAACCTTGCGACGATGAGCGCGGCGCATGAGCAGCCCTACGCGCCGGTGCGTGACGCGGCTCTGCTCGTCAGGGGCGGTCGAATCGAATGGCTGGGCCCGCGTGCCTCGATGCCCCACGGGGCGCAGGTGGGCCTGCCCCACTATCGCGCCGGGGGCCGCTGGGCCACCCCGGGATTGATCGATTGTCACACCCACCTGGTGTATGCGGGCAGTCGGGCGCAGGAGTTCGAGATGCGCCTCGGCGGGGCGAGTTATGAGGAGATTGCGCGTCGCGGTGGCGGTATCGTTGCGATGGTCGAGGCGACCCGCAAGGCCGACGAGCATGGCCTGTATGCACAAAGCCTACGTCAAGTCCGCCGTCTGCTCGAGGAGGGGGTCACCACCATCGAGATCAAGTCCGGTTATGGTCTGGATCTCGACACCGAGTGCAAGATGCTGCGCGTTGCCCGCACCCTCGGGGTGGGCCACGGCGTCGACGTGAAGACCACATTCCTCGGAGCACACGCCCTGCCCGCGGAGTTCAAAGGGCGGGCGGACGACTACATCGGGTTCGTGTGCCGGGAAGTTCTGCCGGCGGTCGCCCGCGAGGGCCTGGCCGATGCGGTCGATGTCTTCTGCGAGCGCATCGGAATCACCGCCGGCCAGACCGAGCGGGTCTTCGAGTCCGCGCGCGCGCTCGGCCTTCCGGTCAAGCTACACGCCGAGCCGCTGTCGGATTGTGGCGGCGCCGCGCTCGCGGCGCGGTTCTCGGCGCTTTCCGCCGACCACCTGGAGTACGTTCCCGAGGCGGGGGTCAAGGCGATGGCGGCGGCCCGCACCGTCGCAGTCCCGCTGCCGGGTGCGTTTTACTTCCTGCGGGAAACCGGGAAGCCGCCGGTCGCTCTCTTTCGCAAGCACCGGTTGCCGATCGCGCTCGCCACCGACAGCAATCCGGGCAGCTCGCCGGCAACCTCGCTGCTGCTGATGCTCAACATGGGTTGCACCCTGTTCGGGCTGACCCCCGAGGAGGCACTCGCCGGAGTCACCCGAAACGCGGCCGCCGCCCTCGGGCTCGCGGATGAGACCGGTACCCTGGAGGTGGGCAAATGCGCCGACTTCGTGCTGTGGGACATCGAGCGCCCGGGCGAGCTTGCCTATGGCATCGGCGCTAACCCGTGCCACCAGGTGGTGAAAGGCGGGGCGCCGATGCCCTCCCGCGCGCCGGGCCGGGCGGACTGAGCGCTGCGGCTGGCTCAGTCCGGGCTCTCGCTCAGCAACGCTTCGACCAGCGTTCGCAGCACCGGGACGATGATCGCCGCCTTCGCTTCGACATAGCGAAACGGGTGGTCCTGCTCCATGTAGGTGGCTTGCGAGAGCTCGAGCTGCACCGCGTGGATCCGGCCTCGCGGATCGCCGAACGAGCGCGTGATGTAGCCTCCCTTGAAGCGGCCGTTCACCGCGTGGCCGAATGGCTGCGCGCCCTCGAGGACCTCGACCAGGCGACGCTGTATCCCAGCCGCGCAGCTCGTGCCGTCCGCCGTCCCGAGATTCAGGTCGGGTAAGGTGCCGCTGAAGAATCGCGGGACTTCGGAGCGAATCGAATGTGCCTCGTAGAGTAAGGCCCGGCCGTGGCGGTCCCGGAGCGAGCGCAGGACCTCCTCCAGCTTGTCGTGATAGGGCCGCCACTAGCGCTCGGTACGCTCCCGGATCTCATCTTTGTCCGGGCCCTGCCCCGGCCGGTAGACGGGTGAACCGTCGAAGCAGGTGAGCGGGCACAGCTCGCGGCCATCGGGTGGACGATTAGGGTCAATGACGTAACGCGAATGGACCGGGCTAAGCACGGACGCGCCGAGCTCCGGGCCGAACTCGTAAAGCCGGGCCACGTGCCAGTCGGTGTCGGGCAAGCGCAAGGCCCGCTCGGTCATGCGCTGCGAAATCGCGTCCGGGAGCGCGGTGCCGTTATGCGGCATACTGATGAGGAGCGGGCTGCTTCCGGGCTGGTAGACGTAGTGTGTCACCGCGCGCTCCTCGGTCCGCTGACCGGTGGACTTGCCAGAGGGTGGTTACGCTAACAAAGATCCCACGAACGAGACCAGCCATTCGCCCCTTTCTCCGGGCCGGACCCAAGACTTGCAGGTAGCCAGCATGACCGCAGGAAATCGCATCTCCAATCGTGTCGTACGCGCCCCGCGCGGCACCGAGCTCTCCGCCCGAACCTGGCTGACCGAGGCGCCGCTTCGCATGCTGATGAACAATCTCGACCCCGAGGTGGCCGAGAAGCCGCAGGAGCTCGTGGTCTACGGAGGCATCGGCCGGGCGGCTCGCGACTGGCAGTGCTTCGACCGAATCTGCGAGGCGTTGAGGTCGCTCGAGGAGGACCAGACGCTCCTGGTCCAGTCGGGAAAGCCGGTCGGGGTATTCCGCACTCATCCCGACGCCCCCCGGGTGATCATCGCCAACTCCAACCTCGTGCCCCACTGGGCCAACTGGGACAACTTCCACGAGCTGGACCGAAAGGGACTGATGATGTACGGGCAGATGACCGCGGGCTCGTGGATCTACATCGGCAGCCAGGGCATCGTGCAGGGGACCTACGAGACGTTCGCCGCGATGGGCAAGCAACACTACGGCGGCGATCTACGCGGCAAGTGGATCCTCACCGGCGGCCTGGGCGGGATGGGTGGTGCCCAGCCGCTCGCGGCGACGATGGCCGGCGCCTCCCTGCTGGCGGTCGAGTGTGACCCGGCTCGCATTCGCAAACGCCTGGAGACGCGTTACCTCGATCGGATGTGCACGCGTCTCGACGAGGCGCTCGAAATGATCGAACGCTCGGGCGCGGAAGGGTCCGCGGTGTCGGTCGGCCTGCTCGGAAACGCGGCGGAAGTATTTCCCGAGCTCCTGCGCCGCGGGGTGCGCCCCGACGTGGTCACCGATCAGACCAGCGCCCACGATCCGCTCAACGGCTATCTTCCAGCCGGCTGGAGCCTCGAGAAAGCGGTCGCGATGCGGGCCTCGGACCCCGACGCGGTGGTCGCGGCGGCGAAGGCGTCGATGGCGGTGCAGGTGCGGGCGATGATCGGATTTTACCGCCAGGGCGTCCCGACCGTGGACTACGGGAACAACATCCGACAAATGGCGTTCGAGGAGGGCGTCGAGGACGCGTTCGCGTTTCCGGGCTTTGTGCCCGCGTACATCCGGCCGTTGTTCTGTCGCGGAGTGGGCCCGTTTCGCTGGGTAGCGCTGTCCGGCGAGCCCGATGACATCTTCCGTACCGATGAGAAGGTCAAGGCACTCCTGCCGCGGGATGCGCACCTGCACAACTGGCTCGACATGGCGCGGGAACGAATCCAGTTCCAGGGCCTTCCGGCGCGCATCTGCTGGATCGGGCTCGGAGATCGGGCACGAGTCGGTCTCGCATTCAACGCGATGGTCGCGAGCGGTGAGTTGCGGGCCCCGGTCGTGATCGGGCGCGATCATCTCGACTCCGGGTCGGTCGCGAGTCCCAATCGTGAGACCGAAGGCATGCTGGACGGCTCCGATGCGGTGTCGGACTGGCCGATGCTCAATGCCCTGCTCAACACCGCCGGGGGAGCGACCTGGGTGAGCCTGCATCACGGGGGCGGGGTCGGCATGGGTTTCTCGCAGCACGCCGGGATGGTGATCGTATGTGACGGCACCGAGGGCGCGGCGCGGCGCATCGAGCGGGTCCTCACCAATGACCCGGCATCGGGGGTGATGCGCCACGCGGACGCGGGCTACGAACTCGCGAAGCGGTGCGCGCGCGAGCAGGGCCTGAACTTGCCGATGCTCGACGCTGAGTGACGTGCCCTCGCGAGCCGAGCCCGCCCGCGCCGCGCGTCGGGGCGTTTCAGTCCTTGAACAGAAACATGGTGTAGTCGATCGGCAGTCCGAGCTGGGGGGGGATGTTGTAGTCGTGGCGCAGCGTGAATCGCCGCGTAAGGTGCCTCGCGCACCATTCGAGCATTTCCTCGGGCCGGGTGTAGAAGAGATTGCTCTCGAGTCGATCCACGTGGCTCGAGAGTGAGTTGAAGGCCGCGACCTTGCGCGCGCTCGCGAACATGCTCGCAATGGCCAGTCGCATCCAGGTCAGGTGATCTTCCGCCCCGCTCACGCGGTTGTTGAAGGTGCCGGAGGTGAGGAAGCAGTCGTAGCCGGCGGGGAAGGGGTCGCTCCAGAGGTTGAAGGTCCGGAACTCCGCGCCCTCATCGTCGGCATATCGCTTGCGACAGTGGGCGATGAACTCGGGCACGAAATCCAGACCCAGGTAGTTGCCCCGAAAGCCGGCGTTGCCGCGTAGAAAGGTGAGCAGGTCACCCACCCCGCAGCCCACGTCAACCACCGTGTCGTGCGGCTCTACCACCGCGCTGAGCACCCGGAAACGGCGTTGCTGAGCGTCGACCGAGCTCCACTGGACTGCCTGATGGGTCGGCCCGTAGGCCTGAAGCTGTGCCTGATAGTGCTTGATGAGTCGCTCGGCCGGAGGTCGATGCGCCCGGCTTGCGGTGGCGGCGTTGAGGAGGCGTCGGATCAACGTCCGGGTCCGGGTTGCATCGATCGGCTCGTGGTCGCCGACCTTACCTCGAGCTGGGGTGCCGCCCGGTGCCGGCCGTGGCCGCGGGCGTGAGTCAATCTTCCTCCTGCTGCGACATCAACGGCGCGGGTCTCGTCCGCGCGGTAGGGTGCGGAGACTTCTGCGCGAAGAAGGTCGTACGCGGGCGGCTCGTGGCTAGAGATCATCGAAGCGTGCTCCTGCGCGTACATCGATCATGGCCGCCGCAGTCTATCCCGAGCGTACGGGCCGGCCAACCCAAACGCAGGGGCGGGGCGCGCGTGGCGTTGGCCTCAATCCGGAGGTCGTGCCGGTGCCGACATACGCGGCCGGTCGGGCCCGTCTGAAGGAACTTGCCCGCGGATCGCCGCGCTGCGGGCCAGCGGCGCGCTTTCGCCCTCGGTCAGATTGCGTGGATCCGACGGTGCCTCGGCGGGGTGCGTCTTCTCGCCGCGACCGGCTCGCGGTCGAACAGGTCGGCGAGCTCTTCCATGATGGTGCCCCCGAGCTGCTCCGCGTCTACGAGGGTCACCGCGCGCCGGTAGTACCGGGTGACGTCGTGACCGATGCCGATGGCCAGCAGCTCGACCGGGCTTCGCGTCTCGATGTACTCGATGACGTCTCGCAGATGGCGCTCGAGGTAGTTGCTCCGATTGACGGACAGGGTGGAATCGTCGACCGGCGCGCCGTCGCTGATCACCATCAGGATCCGGCGCTGCTCGGGCCGTCCCACGAGTCGTTCGTGCGCCCAGAGCAGCGCTTCTCCATCGATGTTCTCTTTCAATAGCCCTTCGCGCAGCATCAGGCCGAGGCTCTTGCGAGCGCGCCGCAGCGGGGTATCAGCCGACTTGTAGACGATGTGGCGCAGGTCGTTGAGGCGGCCCGGGTCGGTCGGTTTGCCGTCCGCGATCCAGCGCTCGCGGGAATGGCCGCCCTTCCATGCGCGGGTGGTGAAGCCGAGAATCTCGACCTTGACTCCGCAACGCTCCAGCGTGCCTGCTAGGATATCCGCGCTCATCGCTGCGACCATGATCGGGCGCCCGCGCATGGACCCCGAGTTATCGAGCAGCAGGGTGACGACCGTATCGCGAAACGCGGTCTCCTTCTCGACCTTGTAGGCGAGCGGGTTCAGCGGCCTCGCCACCACTCTTGCGAGACGCGCGGCGTCGAGCAGCCCTTCATCCATGTCGAAGGTCCATTCCCGCAGCTGCTTGGCAAGCAGACGTCGCTGGAGCCGGTTCGCGAGACGCGCGATCAGGCCCTGCAGGTTCGAGAGCTGTTGATCGAGGTTTCGCCGCAGTCGAGCGAGTTCCTCCTCGTCACACAGCTCACTCGCTTCGACGATCTCGTCGTACTCGGTGACGTACGGGTGGTAGGCCGGTTCCGCCGGCTCGTTACGCCCGTCGAACGTCGGGCGCCAGCGCCCGCCCGGGGTCGTCGCCGAGTCGGTGTCAAACCCGAGCTGACTCAGGTCGAGTAGATCGTCGGGGCTCGCCTCGCCCGATTCGTCGGCGTCCGACTCGCCCGACTCCTGCAGACCGGCGGGCTCGCCTTGCATCGGCCCCTCCTCGCCGTCTTGCTGACCCTCCCCGTTGCCCGAGTCCTCGGTGTCCGACCCATCCTCATCGTTCTGTTCCTCTTGGGGTGGCGCCGGCTCGATCAGCCCGAGCGACGAGAGCACCTCTCTCACCGTGCGCGCGAAGGCGGCTTGGTCGTGCATGTGCCTGGCGAGGTCGGCGAGACCGGTACCGACCTTCTGCTCGAGGTCGGGGCGCCAGAGATCCACCATCCTGCAGGCAGAGGTCGGGGGGTGCTCGCCGGTCATGACCTCCCGGGCAAGCAATTTCAACACCTCGTGGAGCGGGGCGTTCTCGCGCTCGACCACCTGATGAAATCCCCGCCCGAGGCAATAGCTCTCGAGCGCCGCGTCGAGATTGCTCCGCACCCCCGCCATGCGTTTCGCCCCCAGCGCCTCGCAGCGCGCCTGCTCGAAGGCATTGAAGCTCACTCTTGCAACCTGACCGTCGGGGACGAAGGACTGGTGAATCGCGGCATCGTGATGGCGAAGACGCAACGCCACCGCGTCGGCTTCGCCGCGCACCTGGCTGACTTCCCGGTAGGCGAGATCGCGTCCCGGCTTGGGCAGCCTGAGGGTCTTGCCGCTCACCGAGGGCCGATCGGTTACGAACTGAACGTCGACGTCCGGGTCATCTGCAATCGCGCGCGTGGCCGCGCTGAGCGCTCGCCTGAACTCATCCAAGGAGCTATCCGGAGCGGTCATATCAGCGAGGAGGCCACCCCCGTCTCCGGCAGGTCCACCCCGAAGCAGCGCTGATAGTACTCGGCGATGATCGGACGCTCGACCTCGTCGCACTTGTTGAGGAACGTCAGTCTAAAGGCGAATCCGACGTCATCGAACAGCAGTGCGTTCTCGGCCCACGTGATCACGGTCCGGGGGCTCATCACGGTGGAGATGTCGGCATTCACGAATCCCGAGCGGGTGAGGTCGGCGATCGCGATCATCGCCTTGATCGTGTCTCTGCCCTTCTCGGTGTCGTACTGAGGCACCTTGGCCAGAACGATTTCCGCCTCGGCCTCCGGCTCGAGATAATTGAGGGTGGCGACGATGTTCCAGCGGTCCATCTGGCCCTGGTTGATGGCCTGAGTGCCGTGGTAAAGCCCGGTCGTGTCGCCGAGGCCCACGGTGTTGGCGGTGGCGAAAAGTCGAAAGGAAGGATGTGGGCGAAGTACCCGGGACTGATCGAGCAGGGTGAGACCGCTCTCGGCCTCGAGCACCCGCTGGATGACGAACATGACATCGGGGCGGCCGGCGTCGTACTCATCGAACACCAGCGCGGCCGCGTGCTGGTAGGCCCAGGGCAGGATCCCCTCCTTGAACTCGGTGATCTGCTGGCCGTCTCGGATGACGATCGCGTCCTTACCGATGAGGTCGATCCGGCTGATATGGCTGTCCAGGTTCACCCGCACGCACGGCCAGTTCAGGCGCGAGGCCACCTGCTCGATGTGAGTCGACTTGCCGGTTCCGTGATAGCCCTGAATGAGAACCCGGCGGTTGTAGGCGAAACCGGCGAGGATCGCGAGCGTCGTGTCGCGGTCGAAGCGATAGGCCTCGTCGATCAATGGCACGTGCTCGCTCGTCTGGCTGAATGCGGGCACCTCGAAATCGCTGTCCAACCCAAAGGTCTGGCGGACCGAGACGGTGATGTCGGGCACCCGAGGCAATTCCTCCTCGGTTCTGGCGCTGGTGCTCGGTGACATGTGAGTGACCTCTGTAGATTCCCGGATTGGATCAAGCTTCTTATCAGTTTACATCAACCAACCGAGCTGCCGGCGGGTGAGGCCGACGGTGCGGGTGGACGGTAAGGCGGGGGTGGAGGATGCGGGCGAACGTCCAGCAACCGGTAACCGGAGGCGACGGCGGGGGTCCCCGCCGAGCCGGTGACGCCGTGCGTTCTCCGAGCGCTCGGTGAGCGGTGTCTCAGCTTGTGTGGAAGTGCTCGTGCAGACACCGCGCGGAGGCGTCCGAGACGTAGTAGACGCCGTCCAGAATCTCGGTGCGATCCTGATTCCACTTGACCGCGCCGTAGTCCCATCCGATCAGGAACGCGCGTTTTTCGTCGTCGTTGAGAATTCGGCGAAGCTTTCTCGTCACCACCGTCTGGAAGTACGAGAGCACGTGCCAGTCGGTGTCTCGGGTGAGCTTGAGAAGCTCCTTCATGGTGGCCCGCCCACCGTGCTCCGCAAGGTAATGGAGCCTTTGGCGGTGATCTTTACCGAGGCCGTGCATCAGCTTGACGGTGAGGTCGTGGTTGAGGTCGATCGGCTCCTTCCAACCATAGCTTGCGTGCGCCGCGCGCCGCTTGGGCTTCGGCAACTCGCGTCCCGAGAGCTGCTTGAACAGCGCAGTCTGAACCTCCGGGGGCAGGCGCCGGAAGTCCTTGTCGTCGATGACCAGGCGCATGTGGCTACCTCCTTTGGCAGGCTGACGGTAGACTTGACTTTCGTCACCGGTGCAACTGCCAGCGTGAAATCTCTTAACCGGTGCGCACTATACCACGAGCGGATCGCCCGACGAGCTTAGCCGACTGGCCGTACCCCGAGACCCGGGTGCTGGGTGGTGCTCATGTACCCACCCTCGAGGATGAACCCGCCTTCCACCACGTCCCGCGCCAGGTCGAGACTGCCGTCGAGGTCGAGGTAGCGCGTCGCGGGCGAGGCCAGCGCGGCGTGCAGGGCCGCGCTGATGCTGATGATGCTCTCGTC
>JBFHLI010000066.1:0-15171 GCA_041594935.1 Gammaproteobacteria bacterium
GCGTCAAGGTCGGTGAGAGGTTCGCGGGTGAAACCGTTTCGATCGCGACGACCCAGGTGCGCTCCTCAGCGCGAACCGGCGGCGGCTCTGGACGGCTCGCCTTGAGCGCCGCGAAGACGCCTGCCCCCGCGATCAGGATCAGTGCCGGCAAGAGCCATCGCACGCGCTAACCCCTATGCTGCAACATGGAGGAGATCCAGCTTCCGGCGAGACGCGCTGCGGCGACGAAGTGGGCGAACCCGGGATGATTGCAAACCGGTGTTCTTGTCCCCGGTTCACGAGCGGGATGCATGGCGCCAGGGCACCTTGGTGCAACATATGGGGGGCGAGCTACCCGGGTGGAGATTCGGCTCACGGCCAGGAGGCGCAGCACGACGCTCGGGGTAAGGCGCGTCGGCCGGGCCAGAGGAGACACGCCTGGCACTCATCGAGTTTTCGGCGCAGGCCATCGATATCGCGGGCCCGAAAATTCCCATGGGCTCACAGCGCTCGGCAGTCATCGGACGTCTTTACTGGTGGTAGCCGCGGCAAAAAAGAAGCGATCAGACTCGCGGGATGTCGAGTGGAAGCGGCTGCCCGGACTAGCGTTTCATCGAATCGAAAAACTCGTCGTTAGTCTTGGTAGCTTTCAATCGATCGATGAGAAACTCCATCGCCGCTACCTCGTCCATCGGATGCAGCAGCTTGCGCAAGATCCAGCATTTTTGCAGGACGTCGGGGCTCGTCAGCAGCTCTTCACGCCGGGTGCCCGAGCGATTGATGTTGATCGCCGGGTAAATGCGCTTCTCGTGTAGCTTTCTCTCAAGGTGAAGCTCGCTGTTGCCGGTGCCCTTGAATTCCTCGTAGATAACGTCATCCATCCTCGATCCGGTGTCGATCAGCGCGGTGGCGATGATGGACAGGCTGCCGCCTTCCTCTATGTTGCGGGCAGCGCCGAAGAATCGCTTGGGGCGCTGCAGCGCGTTCGCGTCGACACCCCCGGTCAGCACTTTCCCCGATGAGGGGACTACCGTGTTATACGCTCTTGCCAAGCGAGTGATCGAATCGAGCAGGATCACCACGTCGCGCTTGTGCTCGACCAGGCGCTTGGCTTTTTCGATAACCATCTCAGCTACCTGGACATGCCGGCTTGCCGGCTCGTCGAATGTGCTGGAGACAACTTCGCCGCGCACCGAGCGCGTCATCTCCGTTACCTCCTCGGGTCGCTCGTCGATCAGCAGTACAATCAGATAGACATCGGGGTGATTCGCCATGATCGAGTGGGCGATGCTCTGCAACATCATCGTCTTGCCGGCCTTCGGCGGAGAAACGATGAGGGCGCGTTGTCCCTTGCCCATCGGGGCAATCAGCTCGATGACTCGCGGGGTCAGATCTTCAGTGCTGCCGTTTCCTATCTCGAGCTGAAATCGCTCATCGGGGAACAGCGGGGTGAGATTCTCGAATAGAACCTTGTTCTTGGCGTTCTCCGGCGCGTCGAGATTGATCTCGTCTACTTTGAGCAGCGCAAAGTAACGTTCACCTTCCTTCGGGGGGCGAATTTTACCCGCCACGGTGTCGCCGGTTCGCAGGCTGAATCGACGAATCTGACTCGGTGAGACGTAGATGTCGTCCGGGCCGGCCAGGTAAGAGCTATCCGCGGAGCGCAGAAAGCCGAAACCGTCTTGTAGGATCTCCAGCACCCCGTCGCCGTAAATGTCCTCGCCTTTCTTGGCGTGCGCCTTGAGCAGCGAGAAGATGATGTCTTGCTTGCGGGCCCGGGCCATGCCCTCGATGCCCATTGCCTGAGACAGGTTCAGGAGCTCGGGGGCGGGCATCTGTTTAAGCTCCGTTAAATTCATGTGGCGTTAGCGGTAGGCGAATTGAGCATGGGATGACCGACTGCAGGCGCAGCCCTGCGCGTCGACTGACTCAGAAAGGATCCTGGATGTTATGAAAGTTTCGAGATGTGCAAAGACCGGCGGAGGACCGCCGCTTACCAGTAAACTAGCACGCGACGCGGAACTCGTCTAGCCCGCGCGGCGAATATCGGACAGCCCGGTCCCCGCCCACGTTTACATGTTGCTGTCGATGAACGCCGAGAGCTGTGATTTCGATACGGCCCCGACTTTGGTCGCCTCGACGTTACCCCCCTTGAAAAGCATCAGCGTCGGGATTCCCCTGATTCCATACTTGGGCGGCGTTTCGGCGTTGTCGTCGATGTTGAGCTTTGCGATCTTGAGCTTGCCCGCGTATTCTTCTGCGACTTCTTCGAGAACCGGTGCAATCATTTTGCAGGGGCCACACCACTCGGCCCAGTAATCGACCAGGACCGGGTCTTGGGATTTGAGTACCTCTTGTTCGAACGTTTCGTCCGTGACGTGAACGATGTTATCGCTCATGGGGATGTTCTCCAGAGGGCTAAGCATGATCTTGAGCGCAATTTGTTTCCCATTTCAAGTCAAAAATTCGTCCCAGCGCAAACGCGAGGTTAGATGTCACAGCACCAGCCCCTAACGAATGTTCCATTGACCAGCTTAGACCTGGAGCCGTCGCTATTGAAGGGCGTGGCCCAGGCGGGATTTCAGTTCTGCACTCCAATCCAGGCGCAGGCCCTGCCGCTCGTGCTCGCCGGGCGTGACGTGGAGGGGCAGGCCCAGACCGGGACCGGCAAGACCGCGGCATTCTTACTCGGGGCGATGAACTGGTTGCTGCGCCACGAGCCATCGGGCGCGCGTGAGCGCAATCAGCCTCGAGTGGTGATCCTCGCGCCGACTCGGGAGCTCGCGGTTCAGATTTACGAGGATGCCAGGGTGTTGGGTCAATTCACGGCCTTTCGTATCGGTGTTGTCTACGGGGGTACCGGCTACGACAGCCAGCGCGAGATGCTTCGCGACGGCATCGATATCTTGATCGGCACGCCGGGTCGCATGATCGACTATTTCAAACAACGCATCTTCAATCTCAAAGCGATCCAGGTCGCGATCATCGATGAGGCCGACCGAATGTTCGACCTCGGCTTCATTCGGGATATTCGCTATCTGCTGCGACGGATGCCGCCGCCGGAGAAACGTCTTAACTTGCTGTTCTCTGCAACCCTGTCATTTCGCGTCACCGAGCTTGCCTACGAGCACATGAACAATCCCACCGTGGTCAACGCATCGCCGGAGCGGGTGACGGTGGCTGAAGTCGCTCAGGTTCTGTATCACGTCTCGAAGGACGAGAAGATCTCGTTGCTGGTCGGGTTGCTCCGGCGCATCGATCCGACGCGCACGATGGTTTTCACCAACACCAAGCGGGTGGCGGAGAGAGTTTGTGCCTACTTGCGGGCTAACGGGTTCGATGCGGACATGCTCTCGGGGGACGTTCCGCAGAAGAAGCGATTGCGTTTGCTGGAACGTTTTCGGGACGGTCAGTTGCCGATTCTCGTTGCCACCGACGTCGCGGCCAGAGGATTGCATATCTCGGACGTAAGTCATGTCGTCAACTTCGACCTTCCGCAGGATGCCGAGGACTACGTGCACCGAATCGGGCGCACTGCGCGGGCCGGCGCAAGCGGGGACGCGGTGAGCTTTGCCTGCGAGGAGTACGTTTTCTCGCTCAGCGAGATCGAGGAATTCATCGGCCAATCGATCGAGACTCGTCGCGCGACCGACGACCTGCTCGCGAAGCTTGAAAGACCGAAGTTCAGCGAGTTCCGCCGCCAGCCCGGAGCCCGGCGACCACCACGGGGTCGGCATAAGCCCGGGGGGAAGGGCGGCGGCCAGAATCGATCCAAGCGTCGCTCCGCGGGCGCCCCCTCACCCCAGGATAGCTGAGAGCCACTTCCCGATGTCTCGGATCTCCTCGAGACACATTGCGTGCTGCATCGGGTAGTCGTGCCACTCGACGGAGTACCCCATCGTCAAGAGCCGGTCGCGGGATTCCTCGGCCGCCGACATTGGAATGAGGGGGTCGGCGCTTCCGTGGGCCATGAAGACCGGGATCGTCCGGCCGCCGGGCTCCGTCTCCAACTCGCTCGACTTCGACATGGGAAGGTACGTCGAGAGGGCGAGGATGGCGCCGACACGTGGCTCGAAGGCGAGACCGGTTCGTAGCGCGATGACGCCACCCTGCGAGAACCCCGCGAGCACGATTCGCTCGGCGTCGATGCCGTGCGCCAGCTCTCGATCGACGTAGGCCGTCAGGCGCTCCTGAGAACGCCTGATCCCGGCCTCATCGACATACCCCGGCAGCTGCGCATCCCGGATGTCGTACCAGGCCCGCATGACCATCCCCCCGTTGACCGTGACCGCCTGATGCGGTGCGTGGGGAAAAACAAAACGCGTGGCGCGGGCGCTCGGAAAGCTTAGCTGTGGCACGATCGGCTCGAAATCATGCCCGTCCGCTCCGAGCCCGTGGAGCCAGATGATGCTCGCGGTCGCGCGCTCGGGCGGCTCCGCGATGACCGCCTCCTCCTGTTCCATGGCAACCCTCCGAGAAACTCGCTGGCGCTAGTACGCGCGCAAGATAGCAAAAAGTCTGGCCCCGCCCCACGACCGGCGTTGGTATACTGGTCGGGCGGACCGAGTGCAGGACAAAACTATGCACGGGATACTCAGGCGCATTGCGATCATCGCGGCGCTCGCGGTGCTGATCGCCGGTTGTGGCCAGAAGGGACCGCTCTACCTCCCGGATTCGCCGCGAGACTCGGACGATGAGCAACAGTCGCGGTCGGGGGGGCTACCCGGGCGCGCCGCCTGACATGGATCACTTCCAGTATCGAGATGACTGGTTATTCGCCGAGGATGTCAGCCTTCGTGATGTCGCCGACGCCTACGCTACGCCGTGTTACGTCTACTCCCGCGCCACTCTCGAGAAGCATTGGCGCGCCTTCGACGAAGCGTTCTCGGGAGTACCGCACCAGGTATGCTTCGCGGTCAAGGCAAACGGCAATCTCGCGGTCCTCGACGTTCTCTCGCGACTGGGCTCCGGCTTCGACATCGTATCGGTGGGTGAGCTGGAAAGAGTGCTTGCGGCCGGCGGCGATCCGGGGCGGATTATTTTCTCGGGTGTCGGAAAACGTCCCGACGAGATGCGCCGCGCGATGACCGCCGGCATCGCCGGGTTCAACGTGGAATCAGGCGAGGAGCTCGAGCGCCTGAATGAGATAGGAGGTGAGCTCGGAGTGAGGGCGCCGGCCTCCATCCGGGTGAATCCCGACGTCGATCCCAATACCCATCCCTACATATCAACCGGCCTGCGGGAGAACAAGTTCGGGATCCCGATCGAGCAGGCCAGGGACCTCTATGTCCGAGCGACGCAGATGCCGAATCTCGTGGTCGAGGGGGTTGATTGCCACATCGGTTCGCAGCTGACATCGCTCGAGCCGTTCGTGGATGCGTTGCGACGGGTGCTCGCTCTGGTCGACGAGCTTGCCGGTGGCGGCATACGCTTGAGCAAGCTCAATGTCGGTGGCGGGCTCGGGATTCGATATCGCGACGAGCGCCCGCCCGAGCCGCATGAGTTCGCGCGTGCCTTGCTCGGGGTGCTCGATGGCCGCGATGTCAAGCTGTACGTGGAGCCCGGCCGCGCAATTGCTGGCAATGCGGGGATTCTCCTGACCCGCGTCGCGTACCTCAAACACAATGGAATCAAGAGCTTTGCGGTTGTTGATGCGGCCATGAACGATCTCATTCGCCCGGCCCTGTATCAGGGGTGGCACGAAATCGTACCCATCCACCGAACCAACGACGGCTCTGCGGCTGTTTGCTATGACGTGGTGGGTCCGGTCTGTGAGTCGGCCGATGCTCTCGGTAAGGAGCGCACGCTCGACATACAGTCGGGGGACTTGCTCGCGATTCGCACCGCCGGCGCCTACGGCTTTTGCATGAGCTCCAACTACAACGCGCGACCGCGAGCGTGTGAGGTCATGGTGGATGGCAAGGACGCGCATCTGGTAAGAGCCCGGGAGACGGTCGAGGAGCTGTTCGCGGGCGAATCCACTCTGCCCGGCTGACCGCGTCGGGCACCCCTTCCTTACGCCGGACCAAACTCGACGAGCTCACCGATATGTCGGTTCAGTCAGAGCACCTCTCGAGCGCAGCGGCGCGAACCGATCGATATCGGCAGGTGCGAAAGGTCACCCTCGTCGGCGCGGTGGTCGACCTGATCCTTGGCGTCATGAAGCTGATCGTCGGTTTTCTCGCAAGTTCTCAAGCGTTGATCGCGGACGGATTCCATTCCCTGTCGGACCTGACGACCGATGTTCTGGTTCTTTTTGCCGCCAAGCACGCCCACCGTGAAGCCGACGAGGAGCACCCGTACGGACATGGTCGGATCGAGACCGCGGCCACGGTGGGTTTAGGGGTTGTGCTGATCGGGGTCGGCGCGGTCATCACCTACGATGCGGTCGACCGGATGTTCCACCCGGAGCGGTTGTTGCATCCCGGCGCGGGGGCGCTGCTCGTGGCGGCACTATCGGTGGTGAGCAAAGAGATCATATATCGCTACACGATTCGTTACGCCCGCCGGTTGCGCTCGAGTTTGCTGCATGCCAACGCATGGCATAGCCGGAGCGACGCACTTTCCTCGATCGCGGTGATCGTGGGTGTGTCGGGGGCGATGGCGGGACTTCCCTATATCGATGCGGTCGCGGCGGTGGTGGTCGCCCTGATGATCGCCAAGATCGGCTGGGACCTGGGCTGGAGCAGTGTTCGCGAGCTGGTCGACACGGCGTTGGATGCCGAACAGGTCGCCGACATCAGAGACACGATCATGTCGGTCGATGGAGTGCGCGAGCTCCATCTGCTGCGTACCCGGCAGATGGGGGGAAAGGCTTTGGTGGATGTTCACCTCATTCTCGAGGATCCCACCGTGAGTGTCTCGGAGGGACACCAGATCAGCGAAACCGTGCGATCGAGGCTCATCAGAAACGATGACGACATCATCGACGTGACGGTCCACATCGACCCCGAGGACGATGAGCACGCCGCGCCGAACCGTCACCTGCCGCTGCGCCGGGAGCTGCTGCGTCGGCTCGAGCCGTGCTGGGCAGGACTCGACGGTGCGGATCAGATCGAGGACGTCATCCTGCACTATCTCGATGGCCGCGTGCACGTCGAAGTGGTGCTGCCGTTGGCTCTGGCCAGCGAGGCGGGGCGAACGCAGGCGCGGGCGGCCGCGTTCACGGCGGCCCTGGACGGCGAGGCCGACGTGGCGGGAGTCCGGCTCCTCTACGAGTGAGCAGCACCAAAACGGTGCGAGTGTGCGCGGCGTTGAGCCATCCGGGTGCGTTGCACCGGGGTCCGCCGGGTCTTGACGAACCGGGTATGACGCGGGGAGGGATACAAGGAAACCGCCCATCTAGCCGCATGAAAGCCGGTTTCCGACCCAAAGTTGCGCAGCGCGGACACAGATTCCCGGCAATTGGGGCGGCCGTCGTGCATAATCGGCCCGGGCTGGCCCGGGCTCATCCAACCGCCTTCGGCCGAGGATCTGACGGGAGGGCACCTCGGGTTCGTGTGCTTGGCACGAATTCTGCTGGTTGCAGTCCTGTCCGACTTTGGCGCCCGTCGCGAGGCAGTGGGAGAACGATCATGGATTGTCGCGGATGGAGCGGTCGTGACCTCGGCCGGGTGACCGGGCATCTCCGCAACTGCGGGTCGCTCCTCTCACGTCCGCCACCGGCAGTCGATAGTCCAACGTAGGAAGGTTCTCGGGCCCTCGAGCGATGCGAGGGCATGTTCAATGCACTGGAGGAAGTCATGTCCGCGGAAGACGTTTTCAAGCTGATCAAAGACGAAGAGGTCAAGATGGTCGACCTACGATTCACCGATACGCTCGGGAAGGAGCAGCACGTGTCAGTGCCGGCGAGCGTCATCAATCCCGAGTTTTTCGAAGAGGGCAAGATGTTCGATGGCTCGAGCATCGCCGGGTGGAAGGGTATCAACGAGTCGGACATGGTGCTGATGCCGGATTCGGACACCGCGGTGATGGATCTGTTCTCGGACGAGAACACGCTCATCCTCCGCTGTGACGTGCTCGAGCCGAGCACCATGGAGGGCTACGGTCGTTGCCCGCGCTCGGTGGCGAAGAGGGCGGAAGCCTACCTCAAATCCACGGGTATCGCGGACACTGCCTTCTTTGGCCCGGAGCCCGAGTTCTTCGTGCTAGACGACGTCCGTTGGGGCGCCGACATGACGGGCTGCTTCTACAAGGTCGATTCGGAGGAGGCGGACTGGAACTCCCAGCGAGTGTACGAGGACGGCAACATCGGGCACCGGCCTTCGGTAAAGGGCGGCTATTTCCCGGTGCCGCCGGTGGATTCTCTGCAGGACGTCCGCACCGCGATGTGCCTCGCGATGCAGGACATGGGACTCACGGTGGAAGTGCACCATCACGAGGTGGCCACCGCCGGTCAGTGCGAGATCGGTACCCAGTTTGCAACCCTGGTGCGCAAGGCCGACGAGCTCCAGATCCTGAAGTACTGTGTGCACAACGTGGCCCACGCCTACGGGAAGACCGCAACCTTCATGCCGAAACCGCTCGTCGGTGACAACGGGAACGGGATGCACGTTCATAGCTCGCTCGCCAAGGACGGGGCCAACGTGTTCGCAGGCGAGAAGTACGCCGGGCTTTCGGAGGTCGCTTTGCATTACATCGGCGGGATATTCAAGCACGCACGCGCCCTCAATGCGTTCACCAATTCGGGCACCAACAGCTACAAGCGGCTCGTTCCAGGCTTCGAGGCGCCTACGCTGCTAGCGTACTCGGCGCGAAATCGCTCCGCCGCGGTTCGCATTCCGCACGTCTCCGGACCGAAGGCCCGGCGCATCGAGGTTCGGTTCCCGGATTCCAACGGAAACCCGTATTTCATGTTTGCGGCGATCATGATGGCCGGCTTGGACGGGGTGCTGAACAAGATCGAGCCCGGCGCACCACTCGATAAGGATCTTTACGACCTGCCGCCGGAAGTGGAGAAGGATATTCCCACCGTGGCGGGATCGCTCGATGTGGCCCTCAGTGCTCTGAACGAGGATCGAGAATTCCTGCTCGCGGGTGATGTTTTCTCGAGTGACGCGATTGACGCTTACATCGGGCTCAAAAAGGACGAGGTCACGCGTTTTCGCATGACCACCCATCCGATTGAGTTCGACATGTACTACAGCCTCTAGGACGGCTTGGTTAGGGGTTCGAAGGCCCTCGGCGTCGAGGGCCTTTTTCTTGTTGCCCCCTGGATGCTTGTCTATCCTAGCACTCTATGCAACGCCTCCTCGTCGCCGTCGTACTGAGCGCGGTTCTCGGCACCGCGCATGCGGGCGTCTACAAATGGGTGGACGCCGACGGCAACATCACCTACTCGGACCGGCCCCAGCCCGGGGCCGAAGAGGTGGATGTTGGCTCGGTCCAGACCTACGAGGCGCCGAGCTTGCCGGCGCCGGGGCCCAGCAGCGTGGAAAAAGCCGTTGTGCCTGGCTACGAAGTGTTTGCGGTGGTGACCCCGACCGATGACGAGACCCTGAGGGACAACGGCGGCACGGTGCCGGTCAGCCTCAAGATATCGCCCGGGCTGGGGCCGGACCACAGCATCAGCATCTTCATGGACGGGAAGGACCTCGGCGGCGACGGTCGCACCACCTCTTTGACCCTGGAGGACGTCGATCGCGGGTCACATACCATCTACGCGGCGGTGCTCGATGGCGACGGCAAGCAGGTCGCCCGCACCGATCCGGTGACGTTCCATCTGCATCGAACGTCAAGGCTGATCAAGCCCAAGGCGAATCCTCCCTCGCCCTAGCCCCCATCCCTCACCAAGGCGCCCCGCCGCGATGGCCCAGGCTCAGGCCGCGGTGGGAGAAAAGTCCGACTCCCGATGACCTCGGGTCGGCTCACCTCGTCGCCCGGGCCATGGCCATCTGCACCAATTTGGTGCATACTGAATCGAGACCCGCGCGAGCGGCCGCTCATACGTAGGATGCTTCCCCTCACTGGAATGGACGGCGAATCGCCAATGACCGGCCTTGACGGGGGTAGTACCTGATTGACGGGAATCCGGTCACCGGCGACCTGCTGCTCGAGAATCTGAGCGCGGCGGTAGTGGCGCTCGACGCCGCGCTGCGGGTGCTCGCGATGAATCCAGCGGCGGAGGCGCTGTTGGGGATGAGCGCAAAGCAGGTGCGCGGGGTAACGCTGACAAGACTCCTGCCGCGGGCGCGGGCCTACGCTCGGGTGCTCAATCGGGTGAGAGAGAGCGAGCAGCCGCTCACCGAGCGCGAGACGCGACTGGTCTTGCCGGGGCGACGGGTGGTGATCGTCGACTGCACGATCACCCCGCTGCCGGAGCTCGATGGAGGCATCCTGCTCGAGCTGGTGCCGGTCGATCGCTACCGCCGCATCACCCGTGAGGAGCAGCTGGTGGTGCAAAGTGAGTCGGTCCGGGCGCTGGTCCGCGGCCTCGCCCACGAGATCAGGAATCCCCTCGGGGGGTTGCGAGGCGCCGCGCAGCTCCTCGAGCGAGAGCTCCCGGATGAAGCGCTCAGGGAGTACACCCAGATCATCATGCGCGAGGCGGACCGGCTGCGCGGCCTGATGGACCGGATGCTTGGGCCCCATACCTTGCCGCAGTTTCAGAGCCTGAATGTCCACGAGATCACGGAACGGGTAGCGGCGCTCATCGGGGCAGAATCAGGCGAGAAGGTACAGGTCGTGAGAGACTACGATCCGAGCCTTCCCGACATCCGGGCGGATCCGCAGCTGCTGATGCAGGCGACCTTGAACGTGGCGCGAAACGCGGTACAGGCACTAGACGGCGGTGGCGTGGTCAGGCTGAGGACGCGAGTCCACCGCCAGTTGACAATCGGCACTCGCCGGCACCGCCTGGTGGTGGCAATCGACATCATCGACAACGGCCCGGGGGTGCCCGAGGGCCTGCGCGAAAGCATATTCTTTCCGATGGTCACCGGCCGGGTGGACGGCACCGGGCTCGGACTCTCGATCGCCCAATCCCTGGTCGGTCAGCACGGGGGGTTGATCGAATTTGCTCGTGAAGCGGGCGAGACCATTTTCAGCTTGTTGATCCCCGTGGAGAGCGCGCCTTGAACGAGCCCCCGGAGGTCTGGGTCGTGGACGACGACGAGTCCATCCGCTGGGTGCTTCAGCGTGCGCTCACGCGAGACGGCATGCGGGTCAGCGAGTTCGAGAGCGGGGAGCAGGTAGTGCAAGCCCTATCCACGCGGTCACCCGCGGCGATCGTCACCGATATCCGAATGCCCGGATTGGACGGTATCGCTTTGCTCGATGCCATCTCGCGGCGCCACCCGCGGCTCCCGGTGATCATCATGACCGCCTATGCCGATCTCGACAGCACCGTATCGGCTTATCGCGGCGGGGCGTTCGAGTTTCTGCCGAAACCGTTCGACGTGGACGAGGCGGTGAGCCTGGTTAGAAAGGCGACCCTCGACCGCGCGTTACCGCCAGCGAGCTCCGCCCTTCCGACCGATGGACCCGCCCCGGAGATTCTCGGGTCGTCCCCGGCGATGCAAGAGGTCTTCAGGGCCGTTGGCCGACTCTCGCGGTCCGACATGACGGTCTTGATCACCGGCGAATCCGGATCCGGCAAGGAGCTCGTCGCCCGTGCTTTGCACCGGCACGGCCCGCGCAGCCGAGCACCATTCATCGCGCTCAACTCCGCCGCGATCCCTCGGGAGCTGCTCGAATCCGAGCTCTTCGGTCACGAGCGGGGCGCGTTCACGGGCGCCCAGTCGCAGCGCCGGGGCCGGTTCGAGCAGGCCGACGGCGGCACCTTGTTCCTGGACGAGATCGGTGACATGCCGGCCGAGCTGCAAACCCGGCTCCTGCGCGTACTTGCAGAAGGCGAGTTCTATCGGGTGGGCGGGCATGTTCCGCTGCGCGTGGATGTGAGGGTCATCGCGGCTACCCATCAGGCGCTCGGAGCCAACGTCAAGGAGGGCCGGTTTCGGGAAGATCTGTATCACCGTTTGAATGTCATCCAGGTCCGGGTCCCGGCGTTGCGGGAGCGACGCGAGGACATCCCGATTCTGCTGCGGCATTTCCTCGATACGGTGGCGAGAGAGCTTGGAGTGCCAACCAAGACCCTATCGCGCGAGACCGAGGCCTATCTTTGCACGCTCGCCTGGCCCGGTAACGTGCGCCAGCTCGAGAATACCTGTCGCTGGCTCACCGTGATGGCCGCCGGCAACGAGATCGAGCTCGAAGATCTGCCCCCGGAGCTGCGCGAGACGGATCCGCAGCGCTCATCGTCGCCGGATTGGTCGAGCTCGCTCAAGCGATGGGCCGACGCCCGCCTTCGGGGCGGCGCGCAGGGGCTCCTCGATGAAGCGTTACCCGCATTCGAGCGGGCGATGATCAGGGCCGCTCTCGACTACACCGGAGGCAAGCGTCAGCGCGCGGCCGCGCTGCTCGGCTGGGGCCGCAACACGATGACTCGCAAGATGCAGAGTCTCGAGATCGACGAGTGAAGCGTATTCAGGCTCCCGCCCGGAGCCATCCCGCCGCCCGTTTCGCGAAATAGGTCAAGATCCCGTCCGCCCCGGCACGCTTGAAGCCGATGAGGGATTCGAGGATCACCGCCCGCTCGTCGAGCCAGCCGTTTCGCGCCGCGGCCATCAGCATCGCGTATTCGCCGCTGACCTGATAGACGTAGGTCGGGACGCCAAACTCATCCTTGACCCGTCGCACGACGTCGAGATAGGGCAGGCCCGGCTTGACCATCACCATGTCGGCTCCCTCCGCGAGGTCGAGAGCGACCTCATGAAGCGCCTCGTCGGTGTTCGCCGGGTCCATCTGATAGGTCTGCTTGCCCGCCTTGCCAAGATTGGCGGCGGATCCGACCGCATCACGAAAGGGGCCGTAGAAGGCCGATGCGTACTTCGCGGAGTAGGCGAGAATGCGCGTATCGTGAAGACCCGCCCCCTCGAGGGCCTGGCGGATCCGCCCGACCCGGCCGTCCATCATGTCCGAGGGCGCGACCATGTCGCTGCCGGCCTCGGCGAGCGTCAGGGCCTGCCTTTCGAGCGCCGCCAGGGTATCGTCGTTCACCACGTAGCCGGAAGCGTCAATCAGCCCGTCCTGCCCGTGGCTCGTGAACGGGTCGAGGGCCACGTCCGTCATGACCCCGAGCTCGGGAAACGCTTCCTTGAGGGCACGCACCGCGCGCGGTGCAAGCCCGTCCGGGTTATAGGCCTCCGCCGCGTCGGCCGATTTCTTGGGCTCCGGCACCACTGGAAACAGGGCGACCGCGGGCAGCCCGAGCTCCAGGACCCGCCGTGCCTCACCGAGGAGCTCGTCAACACTAACCCGTTCGATTCCCGGCATCGACTCGACGCTCTGGCGTTGCTTCGTTCCCTCGCACACGAACATCGGGTAGATGAGGTCGTCGACCGACAACGTGGATTCGCGCATCAGCCGGCGCGAGAAATCGTCCTTGCGCATCCGCCGGAGTCGGGTGCCGGGGAAAGCACGCCGGGGGTGGTCGAGTACGGACATGCAGCTTTCGGGGCCGGTGAGCGTGGAGCGGCATTATCGCCCGAAAAATCGGGTGGGGCGAGCGCGCCCGCACCGCCCATAGCCACCCGGCGCGGCGCCCGTCGCCCGGGGCAACCTCGGGACTACGCGGGAGCTACTCGAGCACCGGCGGGACCTCGCGCGCGAGGGCGTTCTTCTCCGAGACCCGGGTGCCAGTCAAGGTGAATCCGAGCGGACGATCGGCGGCGTCGAGGTACACCGCGCGGACGCCTTCCTCGCTCGACTCGACCTCCCAACGACCGGGGGCATCGGGCGCGGGCGGGGAGACGACGATCGGGTGGGCGGGGGTCTTGACGACGACCGGCATGACCGGATAGCGAAGTGCGGTGATGTCCTCGGTCAGGTTTCTCGCCAGCGCGCGCGCGGCGTGCATGATCGGCATCACGAATGGCAAGAGCAGCCCTTCGACCTCCATGCAGTCCCCGAGGGCAAAGATACCGGGCGCGCTGGTCTCGAGGTTGCGGTTGACCTTGATACCACGGCCGGTGGCAAGCCCCGCCGCGCTGGCAAGCTCAGTGCGCGGCACGAGACCGACCGCCGACAGGATCGCATCGACCTCCAGGGTTGACCCGTCCGACAGCGTCAGACGATATCCTTTCGCCCCTCGCTCGATGCTTTCGCAAGTCAGGCCGAGATGCCAACGAACCCCCAAGTCCGCGAGCGCTTTGCGCAGGGCCTCTCCCACCGCCGCCGGAACCAATCGCCCCAAGGGGTGCGAGAACGGCTCCACCACGTCAACCTCGTAGCCTCCCGCGATCAGGTCGTTGGCGAACTCGCTCCCGATCAAGCCGGCGCCGATGATCGCGATCCGTCTTTGGCCCGTTATCGCCTCGCGAAACGCTGCATACTGCTCGAGATCGTTGACGGACATCACCGCATCTGCGGCGTCGCCTTCGAACTCGAGCCGCATCTGGCGAGCCCCCACTGCGAGCACGAGCTTTCGATAGCGAATACCCTCGCCTCCAAGCTCGACGACGTGGTCAGCCGGCCCGATTCCGGTGACCTCTCGTTCGGTCCAGATCTTGGCGTTCAAGCTGTCCGCCATCTTCTCGGCGGTCGCGTTCGGCAGGTCGTAGGGCTCTTGGCCGCGCGCAATCGCGTTGGAAAGCATCGGCTTGGAGTAGGAGTACCCGGTATCCCCGGAGACGATGTGCAGCGGAATCTCGGAATCGAGCTTTCTCAGCTCACGTGCGGTCGAGTAGCCAGCCAGACCCGTCCCAATGATGATGATCGGTTCTCCAGACATAGCGCTCCTCACGTCTCGCGAGCTCTCGGCTCGATGATGGTTACTTGGCGGGAGTCACGCACTGGGTTGCCTCCACGTTTTCGGCGTCGGTTGCCTCCTCCGAGCGTATCCTCGCGACGGTGCTCTCGATCCACTCCTCGGCGAGCCGATTGATGTCGACGGCTCGGCGCCGCTCGCTCGTTATCGGTGGTCCGATCACCACACGAATACTGCCAGGGCGTTTCAGGAAGCTGTTCCGAGGCCAATAATCGCCGGCATTGTGCGCGACCGGAACCACCGGGCATCCGGTTCGCTGGGCCAGCTTAGCGCCACCGAATCGATATCGTCCCCGCTCACCCGGCGCGACCCGAGTGCCCTCCGGAAAGACGACCACCCAGCACCCCGCCGCCAGCCGCTCGCGGCCC
>JBFHLI010000067.1:0-15117 GCA_041594935.1 Gammaproteobacteria bacterium
CCGCTCTGTACCGCCTCCAGCGCCGGGACCAGCGTCACCGCGATCAACACCGTGGCCACCAGCACCTCTACGTAGGAAATGCCCGACTGCCGAGCCCGGCCGTTACCGCTACGAGCCGTCAACGAACCGTCACCCGGCCGGTGTAGCCGTGCACGCGGACGGTGCGGCTCGAGTTTCCCGCCGCCAGCTCGAGCGTGCCCGCTTCGAGAATGACCGCGATCGGATCTGGGCACCTCGGCAGCCCCTGAGCGTCGAACACGATCGCGTCGAGGTCGGTGCAAGCGCCGCGGAAGGTGTTGCCTGGGTTGCTCAGGGCAACCCCCGACACAAACGGATGGCGGTCGAGATCGAAGACATAGACCCGCTTGCTGACGGGCTCGTAGACGTCGTAGCGCCGCGTCGGGGGCGAGGTTTCGAGGTCGAGCCGGAACATGCGCATTCGATTCTGCCCAGCCGCG
This sequence comes from Gammaproteobacteria bacterium, assembly GCA_041594935.1. GTDB lineage: Bacteria > Pseudomonadota > Gammaproteobacteria > HK1 > HK1 > JBFHLI01. The sequence goes on from JBFHLI010000067.1 coordinate 459, forward strand.
ATCTCGGCCCCGTGCGTGAGACCGGTCCGTATCGACTCCGCGCGCGCGAAGCGCAGGGCATGGGCCACCTCTGCGGCCGCGAGGTCGAGGCTAGGCTCTTGGGGGGAGTCGAGCATCGGGACCGACGCGAGCGCGACGATCCCGAGGAGAAACGTGACGATGAGGACTTCGACTAGCGTGAAGCCGCGTGACGCGCCTCCGTGATCCACTGATTCGGGTCCGCTGGCTGAGCCATGGGAGGCACCGGTCAGCGGTCGTCGTAGTCCTGATGGTCGACTATCAGCTTCCCGATGCTCGCGTCATACTTCCAACCGCCGGTGGTGCTGGCCGAGCTCATCGTCAGATCACCTGCGGTGACGACCGCGACCGCTTTGCTCTGGGTGATCGGATTCTCGGGGATTCCGGCCTTGCCGAGGGCCGTGGTCTTGAGATAGGGGCCGAACTTGAACACGTCGTCCGTGGTCGAGCATGCTTGGCCCGCCGCATTGGTGTACATCGTGAGCTGCGAGCCGAATGCCTCCTCGCGGGCAGCGGCGGTGGTCGTGTCCCCGACCCCGGCCGTGCCACTGTTCGGACAGGTCGCCCCGCTCGCGGTGGCATCACCCGGGTAGTGTCCGTGCTGTTCGCGGTACAACGCGACCGCGGATCGCATCCGGGTCAGATTGCTGGATAGTACCGATTCCTTGGCATCGTCCGTGGCGGAGCTGAACTGCGGCACCACGATGGCGGCGATGATGGCCAGGATGACGACCACCACCAGCAGTTCCACCAGGGTGAATCCCACTTCGCGGGGACGGGTCGCGTGATGCGGTCGAGCTTGCATGGCGGTAACTCCCATCGGTTCCAATCAGAGCAAGGGCATGGCGGTAGCTATCGGCCGAGCGCCGGAGATCTTTAACCTGGATATTTCACCAAGGACCCGGGACGATGGCGACGGATAAGCGAGTCTGGACGCCGGGCTGGAGCGCGAGGGATGGCCGTAGCTATCGCTTGGCCGAACCCCAAGTCGGGGCACGCATCGGCGAGCCAGCGCCCGGGTAGACTTGCCGCGGAAACGAATTGCACCGAGCTCAGGCTGCCCGGAACGGTTCGTTTTCTCGTCGCTCTCAGACGCTTAGTGACGAGCCGCGAGGCGCCTTGGTGAAATATCCAGGTTAACGCTGCCATCGCGGAGGCAGGGGAAACTTCGCCCGCGATCGTGCTCCGCCGAGCTCGCGCGAGACCTCTTTCCGAATTCGAAAGTTCAGTGCACCGCGCGAGAGAGCTTGAATATCGGGAGGATGAGGGAGGCGACGATGAGGCCGACCACGGCGCCCATCACCAGCAGCATGAGCGGCTCGATCATCTTGGAGAAAACGGTCAGACGCTTGGTGAGCTCGCGCTCGTAGAAGTCTGCCAGGCGGGTGGTCACCAGCGGCAGCTTTCCGGACTCCTCCCCCGCAACCAGCATCTGCCGTGCAAGCGGGGGAACGAGGTCGCTCGCGCTGAAGCCGGCCGCGAGCCCGTGACCCTCGTTGACCTCCGTCGCCACCCTGTCCATGAACTGCGTGAAGAGGTGATTTCGCACCACCTCACGGCACGCCCGGAGGGTGTCCGGAACGCTCACCCCGTGTCCAAGGGAGAGCCCGATGACCCGCATGGACTGGGTCAGGTAGAGCTCGATGAAGATGTTCCTGATGAAAGGCGTCGCAAGCTTCAAGCGGTCCAGCGCCTCGACGCCGACCCGCTGTCGAAGCCAGAAGACAAGAACCCCCACCGTCGCGCCGAGGCCACCGAGAATCGCGGCCCAGTGTTGCCGGAGCACATCACTGAGCGTCATCAGCACCAGCGTGGTAACCGGCAGCTGGTCGGCAATCGCTTGAAAGAGCTCGCGAAACTTTGGGAACACAACCGTCAGCACGAACAGCACCACGCCGATGGAAAAAACGACCAGAAAAGCGGGATAGGCGAAGGACGATGCGATCGTGGCGCGCAGCTGCGCCGCCTTGTCTTCCATCGAAACCAGCTCGCTCAGCACTGCGGGCAGAAACCCCCCCTGCTCACCCGCCGCCACGAGGTTCACATAGGTGCTCGAGAACACATCGGGATGCCGCGCGAGAGCCTGCGAGAAAGGAAGGCCCGAGCCGATATCCTCGTGAATCTTGCGCACGATCGGCTCGAAAGCCGACCCGCCTGACTCTCGCCCCAGAATACTGAGGCTGGTGTGTAACGGGTTGTCGGTCTCGAGGAGCAGCGCCAGACGCTCGGTGAACAGCATCCGCTCCCGAGCCGGGCTCGGGCGAGCGAAGCGACCGAGCCCGCCGAGCCGCAGCGCCGGAGCCGAGGGCCGGGTGACAGGCGTGGTGTGTCCGAGCTCGATGGCCATCGCGCTATACGTTGACGACCCGGGTAACTTCTTCCATCGTCGTCTTGGCCGCCAGCACCTGAGATACCCCGGCATCGAGGAGCGTCTTGATGCCGCGGTTTCGGATATGCTCGGCGAGCGCCTCGCGGGAGGGATTCGACACCATCAGCTGCTGGGTAGAGCTGTCGCACACCAGCAGCTCGTGGATCGGCGCGCGGCCCTTGTAGCCCGAGTCGTAACACAGCTCGCAGCCGCGGCCACGCACCAGTCGCACCGTCTCGGACTCGTCCACGTTGAACTTCGCGAGCGAGCCCGGGGGGGCCACGAAGGACGTGGCACAGCTGGTGCAAACGGTCCGCACCAGGCGCTGGGCCACGACACCGATCAGAGCCGATGACAGCAAGAAGGGCTCGATCCCCATGTCGAGTAGCCGCGAGACGGCGCCGGCGCTGTCGTTGGTGTGCAGCGTGGAAAGCACGAGGTGCCCGGTGAGCGCCGCCTGCACCGCGATCTCCGCCGTCTCCCGCTCTCGGATCTCGCCCACCATGACGATATCGGGGTCCTGGCGAAGCACGTGCTTCAGCAGCTTGGCAAATCCCAGCCCGATACGTTCCCGCACCTGGTTCTGATTCACGATATCCACCTGGTACTCGACCGGATCCTCGATGGTGACGATGCTCTTCTCGATGCTGTTGAGATGATTGATCGCGGCGTACAGGGTGGTCGTCTTGCCGCTTCCGGTCGGCCCGGTGACCAGCAACAGACCGTAGCTCTTGTGCAGCAGGGACTCGAAGCTCGCCAGGTTCTCCGTGCTCATGCCGAGCTTCTCGATTTCCATGATGGACTGTGCCTTGTCCAGCACTCTGAGCACCACCTTCTCGCCGAAGATTCCCGGCAAGGAGCTGAACCGAAGGTCAATCGTGCGCCCGTGCGTGTAGACCTGTACCCGGCCGTCCTGCGGGAGCCGCCGCTCGGAGATGTCCAGATTCGACATGACCTTTAAGCGGGAAACGAGGGCGGGGTGGACGTCAATCGGCGGCTTCATCACCTCGTAAAGCACGCCGTCGACCCTGAATCTGATGCGACACCGCGTGCGCGAAGGTTCGATATGTATATCACTTGCCCCGTCTCGGACCGCCCGCTGGATCAACCCATTGATGAGATTGATGACCGGGCTCCCGGACGCCATCTCGTCGATCGCGGTGTAGCTATCGGGCGTCTCGTGCTCGATGACCTCGACCTCGGCCTCACTGTCGAGCTCACCGATGTACTCACTCAGATTGTGGTCTTCGCAGTGGGCCTCTTTGATCGTTTCCGTGATCTCGCGAGACCCGGCGAGCACCGCCTTGACCTTGCAGCCGGTCAGCTCTTTCACCGCATCGAAGCTGGGGAGGAGCTGAGGGTGGGAGGTCGCGAGAAAAATGACGCCGCGCACCCGAAACAACGGCACGACCTTGAGTCGGGTCAACGTTTCGGCGTCGATCAGACGCACCACCTGCGGGTCGAAGACGCCGGTTCGAACCCGAACGTAGGGCATCGAGAACTGCTCGGCGAGCACGCCGAGCAGCTCCGGCTCCGAGATGATCTCCTCGTCGACCAAAATCTGACCGAGCTGCTTCCCGCTCGATCGCTGAAGGTCGACCGCTCGGATGACTTTGTCAGCGCTCACCAGACCCCGGCTGACCAGCAGGTCGCCGAGCTTCTCGCGGCCGAGCGCCCGCGGCCCGCGACCGTGCGGTTGCTCGGTGGCCGATGCCCCGTCGATGAGAGTGATATAGGCATCGAGGCCGGTAAGCAGCATGACATCGCTGATTGCGGCGTTGGCGTGAGCGATCTTCAACGACCCGCCTACGCGGGTGAGCCGATCCTGCGCATCGAGCAGCACCTCGAGCAGGGCGCTGTTGATGAGGGACACGTCGGCAAAGTCGATGACGAGCTGAATCTCGCTCGCTTCCAGGCACGCCTCGAGCATCGAGCCGATCTCTTCAACCGAGGATCGGTCGGTCAGCGATCCACTCGGTGTCAGGTAGGTGGCAACCCCGATCCGGGACCGCGCGACCTCAGCCATGGGTCGCGGCTCGCGGGAGAGACGCACCCTCGCCGGGAGCTAGAACCGGGATCTGGTCATCGATCGGCGCCGGCTTGCCGACCCCGTAGCCCTGGGCAAAGTCCACTCCAAACGTTTGCAGCTCGGCCAGAATGCGTTCGTTCTCGACGAACTCCGCCACCGTCTTGATTCCCATCACGCGGCCGATCTGGCTGATCGACTTCACCATCGCGGCGCTCACTCGGTCACTCAGCACCTCTTTGATGAAGCCGCCGTCAATCTTCAGATAGTCCACCGGAAGGTTCTTGAGATAGGCGAAGGAGCTGAGTCCGGTGCCGAAGTCGTCGAGCGAGAACCGGCAGCCTTTTCTTCGGAGGGAGGCGATGAACTGCTGGGCGGCGCTGAAGTTCGAAATCGTCGCGGTCTCGGTGATCTCGAAACAGACCCGATCGAAGGCGACACCGGAGCGGTCGAGCTCATCCGCGACGAACTCCAGAAAATTGGACGCCGCCACCGACTGACCGGACAGATTGATCGAGCACGAGTAAGTCGGGTCGGCGGTCCGCGCGAGCATCGCGAGGGTCTTTCGCACCACCCACCGATCGATTTCGGTGATCAGCTGGTAACGTTCCGCCGCCGGGAGGAAGCGAGACGGCGCTACCAGGTCGCCGCTCTCGTCGATGAGCCGCAACAGCACTTCGAAGTGGGTCGGCGGATCGCGGGGCCGGGATACTGGCACGATAGGCTGCGCGAACAGCCGCAGCCGATCCTCCTCGAGGGCTCGGCTTAATCGCGGGATCCATTGCATCTCGCCGTGGTGACGGGCGAACTCGAGATCATTATCGTCGTAGATCTGAAAGCAGTTCCGCCCGCGTTGCTTGGCCACCGCACAGGAGGTGTCGGCAATGCTCAGCAGCTCGGAGATGTCGGTCACCCCGGCCGCGATGGGAACGATTCCGATGCTGACCGCAGTATCAAACGGCTTGCCGTCCCACCAGAACCGGTGATCGCGGACCGATGAGATCAGCTTGCGGGAGACCTCGCTTGCCTGCTCGAGGGGGCAGTGCTGTAGCAGCACCGCAAACTCGTCCCCCCCGAGCCGGGCGACAATGTCGGTGCTGCGGGTGTGCGTGCCGAGGAGGGCCGCGACCTGCCTCAGCAGCTCGTCTCCCGCGGTATGCCCGCTGGTGTCATTGAGCAGCTGGAACTGATCCAGGTCCATGTACAGCAGCGCGTGGGCCATTCCGCTCGCATCCCGCGCTCCGAGGCACTGGTTGAGGCGGTACTCGAACCCGCGGCGGTTGAGCAGCCCGGTCAATACGTCCTGATTCGCCTGCAGGATGGCCGAGCTCTGCTCCGCCAACACGTTGATGAGGCGACGATCGCCGTTGTTGAACTCGCGCTGGGTGGAACCGTTCAAGAATGCGAGAAAACCCCGAATCCGCGCCTTGACGTCCACGACGGGCGCAACGATCAGCCGAAATGGAAGGGCAGCCTCCGCCTCGGGCCACCGCGGATCGTCGCCGTCATTCAACACCAGCGTCTCGCCGCTTTCCTCGACGAGCCGGCTGACCGGCAAGCTGACGGGCCCCCACTGCTCGCTCGTGATGGCGGGCGGCCCCGCGAACCGCTGTATCTCGAGCTGCTCGCCGGGCAGTGAGAACACGACCCCATCCACCCCGAGGTGCTCGACGCAATCCTTCACGAGGTGCTCGAGCGCCCCCCGGCCGCTTTCGGGGTCGTACTTCTTGGCCTGCTCGTCGATGCGATAGACCAGATTGAGCTCCTCGTAGCGGCTTCCCAGCTCCTGCGCCATGTCGTCGAGCTCGCGGTTGAGCGTGTACTCGTCGAGCAGGCAGTCGCGAATGTGGCCGAGGATCCGCTGGGCCCGCGCGACTTGACCGCGACGTAGCCGCTCCCCGCCCGGCTCAATCCGGGTGACGAGATATCCGACGGCGGTGGTGCGGTCCGCGCCGACGGTGGCGCAGAGCACAGTCGCCTCCCCGTCTTCGAACAGCGGGAACGCGGATTCACGGTCCGGCTCGGCCCCGTCACGTTCGCCTTCCAGCCCGGCGATGGCTTTGCCGAGATCCTCCACGCCGAGCGGCGCACTCGCCCACACGAGCTCACCGGACGCGTCATAGAGTGCAAGCGGAGTCGGGGCCCCGAGCACCTCGGCGGCGAGCCGATCGTACTTCTCGAGCTTAAGGTCGCTCAGAGATGAGACGGTCACGGTCGTCCTCCACGGCCACCGGCGTACCGTCGAAGTAGCTCTCGAGGCGCGCGGTCAAGTGTCTCAGACTCAGAGGTTTCTCGAGGAACTCGGTGCTCGGCAGCTGCTCGGCCCAGGCACGAAGGGTGACATCGGTCTTGCCCGTCACCACCAGCGTGAGCGGCTTCGGTATCGGCCCGTTCGCGTGCAGCGCCTCGCACAGCTCCTGTCCGTCCATCCGCGGCATCTGAAAATCGGTAATCAGCACGTCGTAAGGCCGGGCGCGAAGCTTGCCGAGCGCCTCCTCGCCGTTGCGGGCCACATCCACCGAATAGCCCTTTCGGTCCAGCGCCAGCTTAATCACCCGCACCACGTGCGGTTCGTCGTCGACCAGTAGTATTCGCCTCATTTCGCTACACCGCTTCCTTGAGCAAGACGGGGGTCTTCTTGAGCACGATCGTGAACTCCGTACCCTCTCCGGGGACACTCGCGACCTTCAGCTCACCGAGGTGCATCTCGACGATATCCTTGGCGAGAGCAAGCCCCAGACCGTGCCCGCGCACGTTGGCGATCTCATCGGTATCGGCGCGGTAGAACTTGTCGAAGATGCGGGCCTGATCGCTCGGCGCGATGCCGCAGCCGGTGTCGCGCACGTAGATCTGGACCTGCTCCTCGGTCTCCTCGGCGCCGAGCACCACCGAGCCCCCCGGGCGGTTGTACTTGATCGCATTGGTCAACAGGTTGTTGACCGCTACCCGGAGCATCTCCTTATCAACGTTGATCGGGTTGAGCTCGCGAGGCAGCTCCAGCTTGAAGTGCAGATCGTGCTCGCTAGTGCGCCGGGAAACCGTTTCCATCGCATCCTTCAGGAGATCGGAGACCCGAGTGCGCTTGCGATCGAGCTTGACGCTGCCCATCTCGATTCGGGAGAGGTTGAGCATGTTGTTGATCAGCGCGGTGACTCTTTCCACCTCATCATTGATGACGTTGCCGGCCTCGATCCGCAGCTCCTTGGAGTCCTCCTCCGGCTCGAGCAGCATCTCGCTGTACATTCCGATCACGTGGAGAGGGGTCTTGAGCTCGTGGGAAAGCTGGGCGACGAGCTCCTTGCGGGCTTGCTTGGCAAGCGTTTCCAGGGTGACATCGGTGAACACGATCAACGTCCCGTAGATCTCGGAGCGGTCCCGAGGAGAGAAGAGCGGATAGGCGCTCACCGCCACTTGGTTGCTCGGATTGTGGGGCGGGACGATCTCCAGGAACTCGCTCGCGTTCTGACGCGCGGTGGAACGACTGAAGCTGGAGAGGAACGCGAGAAGCTCCGGATGCTCGCACCATTTCTCCGGCTCGCATCCGATGATGCTCTCGTGATCGATGCCGATCATCGGGATCAGCTTCTGGTTGGCGTAGGTAACCGCGCCGGACTCATCGAGAACGATGATCGCCTCGGGCAGCGACGAGAGCACCGATTCGAGGCGCGCCTTTTGGTACGAAAGGATCTTCGACGAGGCGAGGATCCCGGTATGCTCCCTCTCGAGGTGACGAACCCTCTTGTGCGCCGCCTCGATCATTTGGTTCAGGTCACGCACAAACTCACCAATATCCCCCGATGCGCTCAGCTCGGCGCCGGCGGATTCGCTCTCCTCGAGCAGCGATTGGATGCGTGTGCTGGCCTCGCCGAGCGGGCTTATCTCGCGCCGCATCAGGTAGTAGAAGGCGGGTGCGATCAGGAAGATAGGCAACGCGACCCAGGCGAAGAACGGCAACTCTTCATAGGCGAGGGCAAATACCGGCTCGCGATACCCGATGCGCACGTGCGCGAGGAGGTTTCCGGCCTGGACCACCGGTGCGTAGAACTCCCGAAACCCTCCGGCGCCGGGCCCGGCCGCGAGCGACCGCTCCCCGAACCACGCGGAAGGCTCGGGGTCGAGGGGAACCATCGGCGGAACCACCTCGGGCACCGTCACCTGCGCGATGGGACGATTCTCCGGGCTTACCACCAGGGCGTAGGCAAAAGCCGAATTCGACTGGGTGGACCTGATCAGATCGAGCGGGCCTTGCCGATCTGGGCCCGCAACCAGTCGTTCGAAGGACAGCTCCGAGAGCAGTCGCGTCAAGCTCGCGCCCTGGGAACGAATCTGCTCGAGGCGGCTGCGTTGGTCGTACTCCATCAAGAACACCACGGTCAACGCGATGACGAGCAGTGACATCGCGATCATCAACAATCCAAGGCGCTCGCTCTTCATGTTCGCTGGACGACTGAAAGGGGCTCCGACCGAGGCACCCCCCCGGTGTGTCGGAGCTATATCGGATTTGGAAGGTGTGAGCTTTAGCCGGGAGATCGGCGCCGGATGCGCCGCGACGGCGGTCTAACTAAATGAAAGTCTTGAGAATTATTCGGTCTCGGGGAGGAGACGATCGCGGAACGTCGGAAACGCGCCGAGCGCACGGTCCAGCTTCTCGTCCAACAAAGCCCGCGGGGCGCGAGCACATTACGGGACTCACCAGTCCGCCGTGGAGTCTTCGCGGTCCTCCACCTCCATGACCATCGCCTGAGCCCACTCGATCGAGCCCTCATGGACGGTGGTCTGGGAGTAGGCAACGCCCCCCGTCGGTCTCCAACCCCGATCGATATGGCTCTGGACCGCCTCCTCGAGCGCGGCTGGACTCGCCTTGTGGACGATCTTATAGAGGATCACGGTACCGCCTTCAGATGGCAACGAGCGAAATCCACCCTTCCTTAGCCGTCGCCTGCGGGTACTGGCGATGTGGTTTGCGGGTCGAGGAGTCTGCCACCTCCAGTATAGAAACTAGACGCCGACCACGCTGGGCGATGCCATCTGATCGCGATCGAGACAGGCTCGAATCTGGGCCATCACGTCACCGTCCATAGAGGCGGTCTGAGCCACGCCCGGAAACGCCTTCGCGCGCACGTCGGCGGAATAGCGCCGGGCCGCATCATCGATCTGCTTTGCCAACTCGGCATACCGGCGGGTATGGCGGGGACAAAAGTCGTTGAACAATCCGAAGACGTCGTGAAATACCTGGATCTCCCCGTCGCAATCGACGCCCGAGCCGATGCCGATGGTCGGGATGCTCACGCGTCTCGTGATCTCGGCCGCCAGCTGACGCGGGACCAGCTCGAGTACCACCGCGAACGCCCCCGACGCCTCGATGGCGAGCGCGTCGCGAACCAGCTGCAGACCGCCATCGAACTCCCGGCCCCGCACCCGGCTGCGCCCGAAGAGATGCGCTGACTGGGGGGTGTACCCGATGTGTCCGAGTACCGGAATTCCGCACGCCACCAGGCGCCTCACGGTGGGCGCGATGTCGCTTCCGCCCTCTACCTTCACCGCTCGGCAGCCGGTCTGGCGCATGACTTGCCCGGCGCTCTCGAGCGCCTGCTCGGCCGAAATCTGATAGGTGAGAAAAGGCAAATCAGCGACCACGAGGGCACGTTTCGTCCCGCGGACCACCGCCCGGGTGTGATGAATCATCTCCTCGAGGGTCACCGGCAACGTGGTTTCGTGTCCGAGCACCACCATGGAGAGCGAATCGCCCACCAGGATGAGCGGCACACCCGCTCCATCGACGATTTGCGCCGAGGTGTAGTCATAGGCAGTCAGCGAGGCGATGCGTTCACCGCGCGCCTTCATCGCCTGCAGGTCCTGAATCGTAACCGGCTTGCTCATCGACTTTCCCTCCTTGAGCCGTGGCCCCGTCGCAAGACCGAATCCCAACGACCGGGCATCAGGTACGGTCTCATGTTGCCAGCGCCAAGCCATAAGTCAATGATATAAAATGTAAGACGTCATAAGCTATCTATTAGAGGAGGGCTCCGCTCCATGACCCTGGAAGATCTACGCTTTTTCGTTGCTGCTTGCGAAGCACGGAACCTCAGTGCGGTCGCCCGCCAGCTCGGTTGCACCCAGCCCGCGGTCAGCCAGCATATCTCGCGCCTGGAGCGCGAGCTCGGCACCGCGTTGCTCGAGCGCGGAGTGACCGGAGTGACCCCCACCGCGGCCGGGGAGGAGCTGCGCGACGCGGCCCTGGAAGGATTGGGAGCGATCAATGCCGGCATTCAGCGCATCGAGGAGCTACGCGGTCGGGCGCTCAGGAAGCTCACGATCACCACCGGGGGAACGACGGTTCGCCATTTTCTGCGCCAGAGTGTGGTTCGATTTCGCCGCGACCACCCCCAGGTGGTGCTGACGTTCCTCACCGCCAACACGACCGCCCGCTGCCTGGAGCTCGTTCGCACCGGAGCGGCCGACCTTGCCCTGGTCACGGTCGACCGCGCGCAACGCGGAGTGGAGCAACGCGTGATGGCCACTCAGGACCTGCGCCTTCTCGTTCCCACCGATGACCCATGGGCGAAGCGAAAGCGGGTAAAGCTTCGTGAGCTCGAGGGGATGCGCTACATCGGTCTCTCAGGACACACCGCTTCGAGCAGCTACATCGAGCAGGCGCTCGCCGAGCGTCAAATCCGCATCGAGCAGACCATGACCGTGAACGACTTCGATACCGCGGGGGTGTTCGTGGAGCTTGGGCTCGGCTACGCCATCGTCCCCGCGGTGCAGGCCGCGAACTTCGCGAGGTCGGCCCAGATCTGCGCGCTCCGGGTAGAAGGCCTCAAGACCCTACCGATCGGCCTCGCGGCTCGCCGATGGGCCTCACTCTCCAAGGCGGCCAAAGCGTTCGCGACCATCTTCAGGGCGGAGCTCAAGAGGATGTCGAGAGTGCCCGGGCTTACGATCGCCCCGGAGCCGGGCCCCGGCCTGCCGGCGGGAGACCCTCGCCGGGACAGCTAACATGCAGGTCAGGCGGGAGACGTTCTGGGTGTGCCCTCAGCGACGCTTGAGCACCCCGGTGACGGTTCGCAGCACCTCACCGTCGCGCACCCGCGAGTATTCCAGCGCCAAGCCCTCCGGAATCAGCCTTCGCACGTAGGTCTGCATCTCGTAGCCGGCGTCCTCGCTGATGAGGAGCGCATAGACGATCAAGGCATCACCATCGATCCGGGCCCATACGTAGGGGTCACCCTTGAGGGGATCGAGAGGCGCGGCCTGGCCGAAGAGGTTCTTGCGCATGGCTGAGCGATAGATCATGTCTCGGTCCGAACCCTGGAAGTTGATGGAATACTCTTTGCGCTTCACCTTACCGCCCGGTCTTGTGGTGACCGCGACCCAAGTGACATTGAACCCGTCCTTCCATGGCCCGATCTCCACCTTTAGATCGCGCTTCTCGAGGTCGTCGTCGGTCTGCGACAGGGCCTCCCCCTCGTAGCGGCCATAGAAGCGATCGTAGGGCTGCTCGGCCGCACCCACCGGGCACGCGGCAAGCAGCGCAAGCAGCGCAACGACGCTCGTCAAACTAGGCTGAATTCCCGAGTCTTCGCCAAAGAGCATCACCATCATGAGAAATCCCCCTCCGGAGCCCTACCGTCGCGTCCCGCCCCGCTCGGCGTTCACGCTCCACAATTCTTCACACTCGAATACTCCGCGCTCGACCTATCGCCGCTAACTCAATTCGGCTCGGATCAACGCAACGACCTCGGCGTGCAGCGCCGGATCTCCGGCCGCGAGCACCCGGCTCGCGCCGAGCTGCAACGATAGCTCACGACCCTCCCAGTCGGTCATCAGCCCTCCTGCCTGCTGCACGATCGGGACTTGCGCCATGTAGTCGTAGGGATCGAGCCCGGTGTCGAGGACTAGGTCAATGCAGCCGATCGCAAGCAGCCCGTAGCCATAACAGCTCGCGCCCCAACGCACCACCTTCACCTTATTCCGCAAGCGCGCGAGCGGCGCCTCGTCCGGCCCCCGAAAATGGTCAGGCGAGGTCAGGCACAGCCGGGCCTCGGCCATGGAAGCACATCGGCGGGTATGGACCACCCGACCATTGAATCGGGCCGGAGATCCCCGAGCCCCAACCCAGCGCTCACCGATGATCGGCTGATCCATAACTCCGAGCACCGGGTCTCCGCCTCTGGCGAGCGCAATCAGGGTGCCGAACGTGGGCATACCGCAGATGAAAGCCTTGGTCCCGTCGATTGGGTCGATAACCCAGACATACTCGGCGTTGTCGCCCTCGGTGTCGAACTCCTCGCCGATGATGCCGTGGTCGGGGTACTCGGAGCGGATGAGCCGGCGGATCCCGCCCTCGACCTGGCGGTCGGCGGCGGTCACCGGCGTCGAGTCGCTCTTCTGCTCTACCGCCAGGTCGCGCCGGAAGTGACGCTTCACGATGGGTCGAGCCGCATCGGCGAGCCGCTCGGCAAACTCGACGAGACGCGGCGAAACGGGCTGAAGATCGGGTGCCTTCACGGACTAGGGGGCGGGCGCGCGAGGGCAGTGCGAGCAATCGGCAAGCCGTGCCCCACGGACACCGGCGCAGTAGCCGTCGCGGTGAACGAGTCTCTGGTTAGACGATGCACGAGATTTCGATTCGGTGAACCTCAGCGCCGCGTCTCGGACAGTTACGTGACGCGGGCGGCCCGAGCCCCTGTCAGGTGCGGTTCTTCTCCACCAGTCGCTCGATGAGCCCGTCGAGCCCGCGATTGCGCACCTCCTCCCCGAAAGAGACTCGATAGGTGGTGACCAAGCTGACCCCCTCCACCGTCACATCGTAGACCTTCCAGCCGTCGTCGGTGCGCCGCATGCGGTAGGATATGTCGACCGGCGGACCGCTATCGAGAATGAGCTGGGTGCGTACCGTCGCGTCGTCGGGGTCGCCTTCCGAGCTGACCGGGAAGAACTTGAGCTCCTTCTCCGAGTACTGGGTCACGGCCGTCGCATAGGTGCGCACTAGCAGGGTGTGAAACTCCTCGGTGAAACGCTTTCGCTGCTCGGGGGTCGCCCGATTCCAGTGCTTGCCGAGCACCCAGCGGGCGGTCAGCTCGAGATCGGTATGGGGCGTGAGAAGCCGGCTCACCAGAGATCGCGCGACCGCCGGATCGGCGTCGATGGCAGCGCGCTGGCTCCTGACCTCGGAGAAGATCTGCTCGGTGGTACGCTTGACCACCTCGATCGGATCGGCCTCTGCCGCCGGCAGGCGGAAGGGGAAACAGCTCAGCGCGAGTGCCAGCCAACACCAAGCGGCCCAGCGCGAGCGGTGGCTCAGTCTTCGGTGACGCTCCACGCGCCAGCACCACCCGAGCGCCGCCGAACGTGAAACATCGATCTGAAGTCCGGCTAGCATGTTCGTTCTTGCGCCAATCTTTGTATCTCCCGTAAGGACGTGTCTTCGATTCCGAGCGTCGCCAGATGAATCACCGTGTTCGTGACGTACTCCAGATTAGCACCATGTCGGCCAGAGGCCTCGGCCACCACGGATGCGGCGTGCTCCGGGGTAACCGGGGCGGCATACTGGGGAGAGGTGCGATCGGCCCTGAAGGTTAGCGCCGTGACCCTCTTGCCCCCTCGCAGCCAGACATTCCTCAACATCGGACGGTACACCGCGGTTACCATCTCGCGCTCATAAAGATACCGGATGACGACCCACTTGTCCGCCGCGCGCACCCGAAATGCACGCCCGACGCAGGAACCTCTCGAATCCAGGCCGAGAACGAGTCCGGGCTTCTGCTCGGTGCCCCGGTAGACCCACGACCACACGCACAACGCACGATGATACCCGCGAACCCGCGCAGCGCGCATCTCCAGGTGAGGGAATCCCGGGTTCCACATGAGCGAGCCGTATCCGAACACCCATAGGTCCCCGGGAGGGAAATCGAGCGCCGGGGCGTCACCGGCCGGACCCGACAATGCCTTCAACCCTTGGTCAAGGTGGCACTCGACGGGGACCTTCCGCGCTCGGGTCACCTCAGGCGCCGTCCGGTGGGGCCACCACCACCTCGTCATAGGGGTGGGGTCTCGTGATCAAACCGGCGTACAGGAACACCTCGAGTGCAGCCGCGTAAGCCTCTTGCGTGATTCGAGGATCGGGATTCCAGCATCCGAGACCCTGGTAGCGCGCGATCGTCGCAGTGAGCACGTCCGGGTCGATTCCTTCGAAGTAGGGTGCTTCCGCCTGGGCAATCTTCGCCGCCGGAGTGTCATTCACG
>JBFHLI010000068.1:0-14691 GCA_041594935.1 Gammaproteobacteria bacterium
CCATCACGCGATGACCGGCCGCATCCGTGTGACCGAATAGGCTGAGGAGGACGAGATGACTGCAATCGATGCCGGATCGGTCAGCGGCTTCAAGGACGCGATCTTCCGCACCTGCCGCTACACCGGGCTGAAGGTCGACAGCCAGGCGCAGTGGCTGATCAAGGCCAACGCGGTCGCGGCGGTGGTGTTCCTGCTGATCGGCGGCCTGATGGGGCTGGGGGTGGCGCTGACCCGCTGGCCGGCGGTGCATCTGCTGCCGGCCGAGATGTTCTATCTGGTGCTGACCGGGCACGGCGCCAACGTGCTGGTGTTCTGGATCATCTTCTTCGAGATCGCGGTGCTGTATTTCGCCTCGGCGATCCTGCTGAACTGCCGCCTGGCGGCGCCCAAGCTGGGCTGGCTGGGGTTCATCCTGATGGTGGTCGGCGCGGTGATGGTCAATGTCGCGGTGCTGCAGGGCGATTCGAGCGTGATGTTCACCTCGTATCCGCCGATGATGGCGTCGCACTGGTTCTATCTCGCCCTCACCGCCCACGGCCTCGACGTGCTGCTGGTGTGGATCATCTTCTTCGAGATGGCCCTGCTCTACTTCGCCTCCGCGGTGCTGCTCAATTCCCGCCTCGCTGCGCCGAAGGCGGCCTGGACCGGGTTCGCGATGATGATGGTGGGAGCGGTGATGACCAACGTGGCCGTCCTGCAGGGTGAATCGAGCGTGATGTTCACCTCGTACGTGCCAATGCAGGCGGCGCCCCACTTCTACCTCGGCCTGCTGCTGTTCGCGGTGGGGGCGCTCATCGGCTGCTTCGTGTTCTTCGGCACCCTGGTGATCGCCAAGGAGGAGCGAACCTACGAAGGGTCGATTCCGCTCGTCACCTTCGGGGCGTTGACGGCGGCGATCATCGCGGTGTTCACCATCGCTTCGGGTGCGATTATCCTGATTCCGACCTTTCTCTGGTCGGTCGGCTACATCAGCCACATCGACAGCCTGATGTACAAGACGGTGTGGTGGGCGATGGGCCACTCCTCGCAGCAGATCAACGTCTCGGCCCACGTCGCGGTGTGGTACGCGGTGGCCGCCATCGTGCTCGGGGCCAAGCCGATCTCGGAGAAGGTGAGCCGGCTCGCGTTCCTGTTCTACATCCTGTTCCTGCAGCTCGCAAGCGCCCACCATCTGCTGGCCGAGCCGGGGCTAAGCTCGGAGTGGAAGATCTTCAACACCAGCTATGCGATGTACCTCGCGGTGCTCGGGAGCCTGATCCACGGCATGACCGTACCGGGCTCGATCGAGGCGGCGCAGCGCGCCAAGGGACTCAACAACGGGCTCTTCGAGTGGATCCGCAAGGCGCCGTGGAGCAATCCCGCTTTCTCGGGCATGTTCCTGTCGCTGCTGATGTTCGGGTTCATCGGCGGGATCTCGGGGGTAGTGCTCGGCACCGAGCAGATCAACCTCATCATGCACAACACCCTGTACGTGCCCGGACACTTTCACGGCACGGTGGTGGCGGGCACCACGCTCGCGTTCATGGCCATCACCTACCTGGTGATCCCGCTCATCTTCCAGCGCGAGCTCGTGCTCAAGAAGTGGGCTCAGTACCAGCCCTATGTCTTCGGTCTCGGCGCGGCCGGGATCTCGATATTCATGATGGGCGCGGGGACGCTCGGCGTCTCGCGAAGGCACTGGGACATCACCTTCGCCGACTCGCTCCTCAAGTTCGACTATCCAGCCGCGGCCTTTCTGATGATGGGTCTGAACGGGATATTCGCGATCCTCGCCGCGATCGGCGGCGCGATGTACATCATCGTGGTCGTTGGCTCGGTGCTGTTCGGCAAGCGCATCGGCGAGACTGAGCCCAAGCCCGCGCCCCGGGCCGAGCCGGTGGGCGGCGCGGTCGGCCACTACGGCAGCGCCGGGACGCTGCACATCCCGGGAACCATCTCCCTGGTGGCGGTTTTCTTCACTGCCTTCGTGCTCTACTACTTCGTCAACTGGAAGTATCTGTCCGAAGTCTGGCCGCTCAGATGACGACCGCGCTCGCGAGACGCCGGATCGACGTCGGCGAGCACGCGCGCATGATCGCGTCGGTGTTCAAGCTGCGGATCGGGGTAGCGATAACGCTCTGTGCGCTCGCCGGCATCGCGGTCACCCCCGGCGTCGGGCTGCAAGCTTGGCAGGTCGCGGCTCTCGCCCTCGCGGTGCTCGCCTCGTCGGCAAGCGCGGGCGCCTTCAACCAGTATGTCGAGCGCGATCTCGACGCGCGTATGGCCCGCACCCTGCGACGGCCCTTCGTGACCGGCCGGCTGAGGCCGGGCTGGTACTGGCCAACCCTGTTCGGCCTCCTCCTGCTCGTCGCCGTCGCCGCCGCGGCCTGGGCCACCAACGCGGTGGCAGCGCTCAATGTGTTCCTGGGCGCGTTCACCTACGGCGTGGTCTACACCCTGTGGCTGAAGCGCCGGACCTGGCTTAACATCGTCCTCGGGGGGCTCGCGGGCAGCTTCGCGGTGCTCGCCGGCTCCGCCGCGGTGGATCCGAGCCTCTCGCCGGCGGGAGTGATCCTCGCGGTGGTGCTGTTCCTGTGGACGCCGCCGCACTTCTGGAGCCTTGCGTTCGCCTACCGCGAGCAGTATGCCGCGGCCGGCGTACCGATGCTGCCGGTGGTGGTGAGCCCTCGTTGTGCGGCCCGGGTGATCCTGGCCCACAGCGTGGTCCTGGTGGGCCTGTCGCTGGCGCCGGCGCTCTACGGCATGGGCTGGGTGTACCTGCTAACGGCCGCGCTCGGCGGTGCCTGGTTCGTGCACGCCAGCCTGCGACTCGCACGCGATGCCTCGACCCGAAACGCGATGCTCAATTTTCGCGCCTCCCTGGGCCAGCTCTGCCTCCTGCTGAGCGGGGCGATCATCGATTCGTGGATCTGAAAGCGGGTGCGGTGAAGCCGTATCGGTCGCGGCGCTGGGTGGTCGGTGCCGCGCTTTCGATGGCGCTTTGCGGACCCAGCCTTGCCCACACCGCGACCGAGACCAGTCTCGACCGAAAGGCCGCGTTCGCCTACAGCCAGGCGGCGATCGGAAGGCAGGTTGGCGACTATCGCTTCGTCGATGCGGCCGGGCGCGGGGTGCGCCTCTCCGACTACGCCGGAAAACCGCTGGTGGTGAGCCTGATTTACACGAGCTGCTTTCACACCTGCCCGCTCATCACCCGCCGCCTCGATCAGATGGTCGAGATCGCCCGCGAGGCGCTCGGTCCGGACGGCTTCGCGGTGGTGTCGGTCGGCTTCGACGCTGCGGTCGACAATCCCCAGCGCATGCGCGACTACGCGCGCGAGCACGGGGTGACGGAGCGGGGCTGGGGGCTGCTGAGCGCAGACCCCGAGACGATCGAGGGACTGACCCAGGATCTCGGCTTCCTTTATTTTCCCTCGCCGCGCGGGTTCGACCATCTGGCCCAGGTCTCGATCGTCGATGCGGGCGGACGCGTGTACCGCCAGATCTACGGAGAGTCCTTCGACGCACCGGCTCTGGTGGAACCGCTGAAAGAGCTGGCGCTCGACCCCGCATCACGAGCGCAGGGGATCGAGGGCCTAATCGAGAGCGTGCGTCTGTTCTGCACCGTCTATGATCCCGCGAGCGGACGTTACACCTTCGACAATTCGATATTCGTCGTCCTCGCCACGGGCATCCTCTGTCTCGGAGGCATCGCGATCTTCATCGTACGGTCCTGGCGCGAGTCCAAGCCGTCTCGCCCCGCGGTCCCCTGACGCAGATGGGCCGCCTGAAATCCGTCGCCCGCGCCACCTTGGAGGGCGTCGAGAGTTTCATCGACACCGCCGTCAGCCCGCGGTGGAACCCGCTCTATCAGCTCGGCGCGCTCGGCTGGTTCTTCTTCTGGATCGTGGTGGTGAGCGGCATCTACCTCTACATCTTCTTCGACACCGGGGTGACGCAGGCCTACGAGTCGGTCGAGCAACTCACCCACGCCCAGTGGTTTGCCGGCGGAGTGATGCGCAGCTTCCACCGCTACGCCTCCGACGCGCTGCTGGTGGTCATGATGCTGCATCTGCTGCGCGAGTTCGTGCTCGACCGGCTGCACGGAGTGCGCTGGTTCGGGTGGTTCACCGGCGTGCCTCTCATCTGGCTGGTGTTCGCCTGCGGGATCACCGGTTACTGGGTGGTTTGGGACAAGCTGGCCCAGTACGTCGCGCTCGGCACCACCGAATGGCTGGACACCCTGCCGCTGTTCGGCGAGCCGATCGCGCGCAACTTCCTGCACGACACCACCCTGAGCGGAAGGTTCTTTACCCTCCTGGTGTTCATTCACATCGCGGTGCCGCTGGTCTTGCTGTTTCTGATGTGGCTTCACATTCAGCGCCTGTCCCGCCCCCGGGTGAACCCGCCCCGAGGACTCGCGATCGGGATGCTGACGACGCTGCTCGCCCTTTCGCTCGCCCACCCGGCTCTCAGCCAGGGTCCGGCGGATCTCAGCACGGTGCCCGGCCGACTCGGTCTCGACTGGTTCTATCTCGGCTACTTGCCTCTACAGGACCGTTTCGGGGGAGGGCCGCTTTGGGTGGGCACGTTGCTCGGCACGTTGCTCTTGCTCGCAGCCCCATGGCTACCGCCGGGGCGAAAGCCGGCGGTGGCCGAAGTCGATCTGGGCAACTGCAACGGCTGCGGTCGCTGCGTGGCCGACTGCCCGTACAGCGCGGTCGAGCTCGGGCCGCGCACCGACGGCGCCCCGTTCTTGCAACAAGCGGTAGTGCGAGCGGACAACTGCGTGGGCTGCGGACTGTGCGTGGGAGCCTGCCCTACCGCGACCCCGTTCCGGCGCACGACGGAGCTCGTCCCCGGGATCGATCTGCCGGCGACGCCGGTAAGCGCCCTGCGCGAGCAGCTCCTCGAGGCCACCGCCCGGCTCGCGGGCGAGTCGCGGATGGTGCTGTTCCGCTGCGAGCACGGCGTAGCGAACGATTCGCTCTCATCCGGGAATGTTGCGGTGCTGACCCTGCCCTGCGTCGGGATGTTGCCGCCCGCGTTCATCGATCTCGCGATCACGCGACGCCATGCCGACGGCGTGTTCCTCACCGGCTGCCGCGCCGGCGACTGCCACGAGCGTCACGGTATCGCGTGGACCGAGCAGCGCATCCAGGGCGTTCGAGACCCTTATCTTCGAGCCCGGGTTCCGCGCAACCGCATCGACTGGTACTGGGCCGGCGTCGACCGGCACGACGCGCTGCACCGGCGGATCGAGGCGTTCGCGACCCGACTTCGCGAGCTGGGACCCTACCGGGCCAGCGGGCCGAGCGCGTCGGCCACCCCCGCGGTCGAGCGACGTGGCTAACGTGCCCCAGACCGTCGGGATGGTGGGCACCTGCGCGGTGCTCGCACTCGGCATCGGCTATCTCTCGAGCGCTCCGAGCTACGAGGTGATCCCGCCCGACCGGGCGCTCATCCAGCTCAGCTTCAGTCATGCCGGCCAACCAAAGGGTGAGTGCCGACGCTTCACGGCCGAGGAGCTGGCGGCGATGGCACCCAACATGCGCCGGCCGTTGGACTGTCCCCGCGAGCGCGTGGCGCTCGTGGTCGAGCTCACCCTGGATGGCGAGCTTCTCTTCCGCGGCGCGCTGCCGCCGCTCGGCCTCGCCGGCGATGGCCCTTCCAGCGCCTACGAAAGATTCGTCGTCGCCACCGGCCCGCATCGGCTGCGCGCCCGCCTGCGTGACACCAACCGCGCGGAAGGGTACGACTACGAGCACGAAGCCGAGATCGAGCTCACGCCGCGACAGAACTTCGTGATCGATTTTCGCGCCGACGGTGGCTTCAAGTTCCTGTAGGGGGGAGTCATCATGACCCTCATTGAATGGAAGCAGCAGTACGCGCTCGGGATCCCCGAGGTCGACCACGAGCATCGGGAACTCGTCGAGCTCATCAACGAGCTGCATACGGAGCTCCAGCGTTCCGGCGCTTCGGCCCCGGTGGGGGAATTCCTCGGCGAGCTCTACGCCCAGATCTCGGCCCACTTTGCGCTCGAGGAGAAGATCATGGTCGAGCGCCGCTACGACGAGTACCGGGACCACAAGGACGACCACGAGCGCCTCCTCGATGGAATTCGGGATCTGATGGATGCCCACGACGACGGCAACTACGTCGACCTCGAAAACTTCTCGAGCGATCTCGAGCAGTGGTTCGGCGCCCACTTTCGTACCAAGGACGCGCGGCTGCACACTCACCTGGACAAGGGCAAAATCTGATCTCGGCTCCGCTCTGCCGCCCGACCCGGGCGCGGGCGGAACGATGACCACCGGGGCCTTCCTCAGCCCGGCCCCCGGGCTTGCGGCGCGGGCAGGGTTACGGGGGGCGGAGCGGGCTCGCTCACGCGGATGCGCGCGCGGCTCTCCGCGAGCTCGCGGCGCAGGATGTAGAGGCTGCTCGCGATGAGGATGACGACCCCGAGCGCGGTGGTGGGACGAGGCACCTCGGACCAGAACACGTAGCCGAACAGCACCGCCCAGATGATGTACGTGTACTCGAACGGCGCGACGACGCTGACCGGCGCGATCCAGTAAGCCTTGGTGATACAGTAAAAACCAACCGCCGCGTTGAACCCGAGCAGTATCATGAGCAGCAGATCGCGGGTAGCGGGGATCACCCAGGGCCGGAGGAGGAACTGCAACGAGGCGTGCTCGTGCCCGGCGAAGGTGCCGCCCGCGATGATCACGCTCGCGAGCCCGCTGCCCGTGATGAACACCAACATCGAGTAGAGCGAGATGGTCCAAGGCTCGGCCACCGAACCGATGAAGCGGGTGGTGATGGTGGACGAAGCGTAAAAGAGCGCCGAGACGAGGGCCAGAAACGCGGCCGCGTTCCAGACGTGCCCCGAGGGGCCGATCACCACCACCACCCCGAGGAAGCCCACCGCGACCGCCAACCAGCGCCTTCGACCCACCGTCTCTCCGAGCAGCAGCGCCGAGAGCACGGTGACGAAGATCGGCGCGGTGAACACGATGGCGACCACCGCGGCCAACGGCAGGGCGGCGATCGCGAGGTAGTAGGTGCAGTAGGAGAGGAAACCGAACATCCCCTTCAACAGCATCAGCCCCGGCTTGAGCGGGAAAAGCCCGCGCCAGCCGGTCGTCGCGAGGACCGCGATCACCATCGGGATCAGGGCGACGACGCCGCGGATGAAGACGATCTGCAGCACCGAGTAACGGTCACTGAACGACTTGATGACCACATCCTGCAACGAGAATAAAAAAAGTCCGAGCACGATCGCGGTGATCCCGGCGGCGGGGCGGTCGTTGGCGGGCCCACTCGAGAACGCGTCCATCTTGATGTTCGGTAAGGATGGCAGGCGCCGATTTTGCGACCAAACGCCCGGGGGTGTCGAGCGTGTCTGATCCGAGTGCAATCCACGATGCTTTCCGCCGCGGCGATTTCGAACAGCTGAGGCGAGAGCTCGGCGATCCGCCGGACTTCCCCGCCGGCTGCGGCCCGCCGGCGATCGGACAGATCCTCGAATATGCGATCTATCACAGCCCGCTCACTTTCGTTCGAACCCTCCTCGAGCTCGGCGCCGACCCGAATTACGAGGCGACGGACGGCTTTCCCTCGCTGATTGCAGCCCTTTCGGTCCGTCGGGTCGACCAGCCCGCCCTCATCGACCTGCTACTCGATTTCGGGGCGAACCTCGAACAGCGCGGGCTCAACGACTACAGCCCTCTGCACTTTGCGGCGTGCGCCAACGATGTGGGCTCCGTCGAGCAGCTCCTCGCAAGGGGAGCCGACCCCGACGCAAGGACTCGCATTGACGATCTCGCAACGCCGCTCGAGGAGGCGGAGATTCTCGGGCGAAAGGAGGCGGCTAAAGTCCTCCGGGAGTGGTCAGCGCGCAGCCGCAAGGAAGGGAGATAGCGCAGGAACCAGTGTGAGATTGCGTACCCTATCAATCCGCGGGGCGTCGCACCCCGGGCCCGGCGAGCGTCCCGGAGTGCACGATCAACCCTGCAAGTCGGTGGGAAGGTCGAACGATTCGCCCGGAGCGGGCTCGAGGCCCACCTGGGCGGCGAACCGCAGGAATCCGCTTCGGACCGCCGCCACATCGCTCGCGTGGGGTTGCCCCGATCGACGCTGCCGCTCGAAGTGGCACGAGAGGATGGTGACCCGGCCGGCGTTGCGGTCCGCCTTGAGATCCACTCGCGCCACCAAGTTGTCTCCTCCCAGCACCGGCAGGCAGTAATAGCCGTAGCGACGGCGGTGGGCCGGCTTGTAGATCTCGAGCGCCTGCTCAAAGCCGAACAGGACCTGGACGCGTTTCCGGTCCCAGAGCAGCGGATCGAACGGCGAGAGCAACACACCTCGGCCCCTTCGCGGGCGGAGCCTCTCGAGCGCCGGCAACCACGCCAGGTGAGCGGGCCGCACCCAGCCGCTGATGGCGCGGTCCTTCGTCTCTAGCACGCAGGGCACGATTGCGCCCGATTCCTGAAGGCGCTCGAGCGATGCGCGCACTCGGTTACCGCGGTTTGCCAGACGCCAGGTGGACGCGAGGGTGCCCGTCGTCGCGAAGCCGTGGCCATCGATCGCCTTCAGCAGCAGCGCATCGATGGCGTACTCCTCTCCGACCTCGCGGGTGCGAATCTGCCGGGGTATCACGCGTTCCGTGAGGTCGAACCGACGCTGAAATCCCTGCCGCTCCCTGACCGCGAGGTCCCCCGCCGACCACAGCGCCTCCGCAACCCGTTTCGCGAGCCGCGTGTCCCAGAAGCCCGAGCTAGCCGGGCCCTCGAGGTCCATCGATCGGATCGGACCTTCCCGCTCCACCCGATCGAGGATCGAGTCCGCGAGCCTTCGATGCTCGCCGAGCACGTCCCCCCACCAGGGATGGACGCGGTACTCCCGCCGCCGGAACGCGAAGCATGAATAGAGCGCCATCGGCATCCAGGAAGCCTCGTGACCCCAGTACTCGAACAGCGGCTCCCCGGGCGCGAGCAGGCGCTCGCCGAGCGAGGCGTCAAAGCCTTCGAGCCGGGACCCGAGCACGATGCTATGGGTTCGCGCCCCGCTCACCGACACGGAGTCGAGCTGCAGATAGCCGAAGCGGTCGATGACCCGATGGCATGAGCGGCGCGCGCGTCGGCCGGGGCCGCTGGCCCGCGTCGGCAGCCCGGTCATCGACGGTGCGAGCAGCCCCGCGCACGCCAATGCGAGTCGCCTGGCTTGCCGGACGCTCAGCCGTTGCAAGGAATGGTCACGGTCATCTTGGTGGAACGTAGAGCGACGAGATTACCTCGGTCCGCGGCACCCCTTCGATTGTTCCGTATCTTCACCATCAATGAAACGTCTCGGGCCAGGGTGGACCGATCTGGATCGCAATCCTCGGGGCCCCAAACAAGGATGAGCGGGCCGCACTCGGACCGCGACCGGACCGAGCTTGCCTTCCCCAGCCCCCTCGATTACCCGCAATTCTCTGGTCTACCATGGAGGGAGCTGACGGTGACCGACCGGGGCCTCGACCCTAGTGGTCATCGTGCGACTCTATCCACGAACACTACGCGAGGCATCGAAGACGCCTTGAGGATTCTCCTCTGCGCAGTGACGATTGCCCTGGCGCTGGGGGGCTGCGAGCGAACCGGCTCGTTCCGCCCCTCGCCGCCCCATCGCGCCCCGGGCGACCGCGCCGAGCTTGCCCGGACATGGGAATCAGCCCAGGTCATCGTCTATGACCGGGGCGAGATCATTCGAGGTGCATTCGCCGAGTCCGCGACCGCGGCCCGGCTCGCCGGGCTTGCGACGGGACCGAAGCGCCCCGCAGTGATTTACGTGCACGGCTGCGACGGCCTACGCCGCCGCGCGCAGCTCGATTTCTGGGAAGGGCTCGCCCGGCAGGGCTACGCTATCTTCATGCCGGACAGCTTCTCGCGCGAGTACCGAGTCCAGAAGTGCGGGCGCCAGGGCACCTGGACATACGCGGCGCGACTCGCGGAGATCGACTATGCGCTCGAGAGGATAGGGGAGCTCGGCTGGGTTGATTCCGGCAGTCTCGTGCTCTACGGGCACAGTGAGGGCGGGGTCGCGGTAACCCGTTACCGCGGCGGTGCCTTCCGGGGGGCGGTGATCAGCAGCTCGGGCTGCTGGAAGTACCGATTGCAGATCCCGTCGCTTGCGGTTGCTTCCGAACAGGATCAGCGGTTGCTCGGGCGAGTCTGCAGCCGGGCGGACGAGCGTCTCGTAGTACCCGGGGATCGGCACGAGGTCCTCGCGAGCCCCGTCGCGCGGGCGCGGATAATCGAATTCATCGAGCGGGTCACCGATCGCGCGGGGTGAGGCGGACGGGTCAGGTCGTCAGGGAGCGGCGCTCACCCCGAGCACTTGCGCCAGCGCTCGCGAAGCGTCGCGGCGACGAGCAGCGCGAGAACCCCCGATGCGAAGCCGAGGAGCATCACCATGCGAAGGATCCGCTTGATCGGCGAGACGAGCCCGTGCATCCGGCCCGGAGCGCCGGGCTCGAGGACGGGTTCCGGCCCGTCGTTGTCGGACACTGCAAGGTTCATCTCCAGATCATCCATTTGGGTCTCGGAAAGTGTGGCACTCGAGATGCAGCGTCGCACGGGACCCACGCGAGCGCTGTGACCGCGGTCACGAGCTGTACCGCGGGGGTGTGACGCACCCCGCAGTTCTCGTCGCCGGCTGGGCACACCGACCCCGAGAATATCGAGCCGATCGTTGACGCGGCGCGGCATCAAGTGACTTGGCTCGGAGATTGGGGTTAGTCTCCACCGAGCCGCCCGATTCGAAAGCCGCCTGAGGGATGGGAGAGCAATATGACCGACATCACTGCCATCGGCCTTGGCCTCATGGGTTCCGCCCTGGCGAGGGCGATACACGCGAGCGGCCATGGTCTGACGGTGTGGAACCGGTCGCGAGACAAGCTGCTGCCGTTCTCGAAAGACGGCGTGACGACGGCGGCGGATGCCGCTACCGCTATCGCTGCTAGCCCGGTCATCCTAATCTGCATCAATGACTATGCTGCGACGGAATCCCTCCTTGGCTCGGGAGAGATTCCAACCCTATTGGCCAAGCGCACCGTCGTTCAGCTGAGCACCGGCACCCCGAAAGAGGCACGCGAAGCGTCCGAATGGATGAAGGCACACGACGTTTCTTATCTCGACGGGGCGATACTCTGCGGACCGGACGACATCGGCACCGACGCGGCACAAGTACTGCTGTCGGGCGAGCGCGCCGCTTACGAGCGGTCCGCCACACTGATGGCATGCCTAGGCGGAGAGATACGTTATCTCGGAACGCATGTCGGCGATGCCTCTGCCCTCGATCTCGCGTGGCTGACGACCCGCTATGGCCGGTTCATGGCCGTTGTTCATGCCGCCAATGTGTGCGGGTCAGAAGGCGCCAGCCTGAAGGATTTCATCGCTCTCTTTCCCGACGATCCCGTCTTTCAGCGGTACATACAGGTCATAGAGGACGGGAGCTACCACGAGTGCACCGCGACCCTTCGAGTCTGGGGCGCGGCACTCGAGCGCATCCGGCAACAGGGAAAGGACGCAGGCATCAGCACGGAGATCCCCGATTTCATTGCGGGCTATTTCAATCGGGCGGTAGAAGCCGGTTATGGTGAGGAGAACGTGATGGCGCTGTTCAAGATACTGAAACCGTAGGTGCCGGGCGAACAAGCTCGACCGAGTCCGCTTGCGGCGCTACGGCAAGTCGGTATTTCAGACATCGAGCTGCGGTGCGACAAGGCATCGGCGGCTTTCTCCGTTGACTGCATGTTTCAATTGGCACACCCTCGAGATTGACACGCAGGCGTCAGCTAGGTGATGTGCAGATGAGACATGGGCTGAGAGAGTCTCGCTCTAGCTTCCGCCAAAGGTTCAACCGCAGGCCCTCGGCGTCGCGCAGTCGAGAAGTCCGACCGTCTGGGCATGTGGCGTGAGTTTGCTTGCTGAAGCTTCTTCCCAGCGGTTCCTGACGAGGGGAAGTCAATGAGAAGTGTGATCTTGCTACTGTCAGTCGGCTTGATTCCGACCGTTCTGTTGATGGCGCTCGGACCACTGGCTGCGAATGCCTCTCCAGTTTCCTTCGTGGTTGAAGGCACTGCGAACTTTGTCAGTCCTCAGCTAAGCACCGCATTCAAGCTAGGTGACCCTTATCGCCTCGAGTATACGTTCGAATCAACGACTCCGGATTCAAACGCGAGTCCCAATCGGGGCGACTACCATAATTCGATATCTGGCCTGAAAGTGACGGTAGGCACGTACACGGCCTCGCCGACGTTCACATCCTCGGTAATCACCGTATTCAACGATCTTTCCGGACAGGATCTCTACCGAATCGATCTCATCGGCGTTTCAGGACCGAGCGCGGCGGGACTACCCCTGGGTAACCAAACCGCTCTGATGCAGCTGATCGACCTCACGGGAACCGCATTTACCAGCGACGCGTTACCGACGGCGCCGCTCGATCCAAGCGACTTCGTGTCCGGAGGTGGAGGTACATTCGTGGCCCTGGCTTTTGATACGCCGGGCATGGGCCAGGTATTCGTGAGTGCCCCCGTTGAGCGCTTCAGTCTCCCCGGTGTCACTGTGGTCTCCACCACCACTACACTGACCGCGTCCTCGAACGTTACGACCGCAAGCAAGATCGCGCAAACAAGCGCGGGCGTTCCGCTGACCGTGGGTAAACGGGTGCTGCAAAATTTCTTTGGCCCGGCACCCATTTCGGGCCCGGTGGCTTCGAGAGCGCTTCCGATCGCCAGCGGTAACGAAACCGGTCAATCTGCGGGTGATTCGGGCACCGTGCGTTTAGGGAGCTGGGTCAGCATCGGGTCTGCCAACGTTTCGAACGACTTTGCGACCGTCCAGTCTAGCAGCGACATCGTGACGGTCCTGGTTGGGGCTGACATCCAACCGACGGACGACTTAGTCATGGGCTTCGCCGTGTCGTACGAAGAGCAAGACACCACCACGGTCTTCAATGCAGGAACCCAGGACAGTGAGTCGATCACGCTCTTGCCCTACGTCGGATACAAGATCAACGACACTTTCAGCGCCGACCTCAGCCTTGGGTTTACCCGAACCAGTATCGACCAAACCAGAACGCTGACCGGCAAAAAGATTTCCAGCCACCTGCACTCGAATCGTATCTTCGGGGCAGCGAATCTGAATGCCTTTTACTCCATCGGCGATCTGTCATTCTCGCCCTCTGTCGGCTACCTCTACGTGCGCGACACTCAAAGCGACTTCATTGAAGACACCGGTATCCCCGGCGGGCTCCGCAATGGCTCGAGGAAGGTGTATCTCGGACAGGGTCGCGCCGGTTTCTCTCTCGGTTATTTCCTGAACGGCTGGGAGCCCTTTGTGAACGCCTATCTGGTGCACGACTTCAAGCAAACACCCATTGTTGTGGGTGCGGGGCAAGCCAGGCCGCCGGTTGACAAGACAGAGCTTCAGGTGGGTTTCGGGATCACGTATGTGACAGAGCAACCGGAGCTGTATGCCAGCGTGGAGGTGAACAGGGCGTATGGACGGGAAGACACCGATTCACACAGCATCAGCGCAGTGCTGCGGATGGATTTCTGAAGCGACATGACGCGATGGGTTGCAGCATCTACAGTGCGGCCTCGATTCTCCCGGTGACACCGTCAACGTTGCCCCGGTTCACGAAATCTTGGGAGCCGTGGTCGGGAGATCGAAGGTTAGGTCCCGAAGGCGGACAACAGATAACATGTGCCTCTACCCGCGCCTCGGGAGTATCACCCATCTTCCTTGGCGTTGTCCGATCGAGCGAACTCCTTGACCTCCGATCTCGGAGCCAAAATTCCAGGGTGGCGTGTCCTCCCTCACGAGAGCGATAGCGCGGAGTTCTGAAACGTCACGGCGATGGCGCCGGCGATCAACGCACCGCCCAGGGGCTTACTCAGATGACGGCCCGCGGGCACGTTCTTCTCGATTGCCATCACCGCACCCAGCAGCAACATCCAGCCCACACTGCCGGTACCAACGATGAACATTAAGAGCATGAGCGCCCAGCAACAGCCTACGCAGTAGATCCCGTGGTCCACTCCGATGGAAAGCGCCTCTCGCCGCACGTCCCCGCCTCGCCAGTGTCGAAGCACGAAGCTCAACGGCGCCCGGCACCGGTCGAGGCAACGGTATTTCAGCTCCGAAAACTGAAACAAACCCGCGAGACCGAGCACGATTGCACCGACCACCCAGCCGTTGAAGGTCAGCCACAAGCTCTGTTGAAAGATCGCGTGGACCCCCCAATCGAGCGCGTGGGCGGCTACGCCGAACAGGAACCAGACGGTCAGATAGCCAGCGACCACCAGCGCGATCAGACGCCGGCGGTCGGATCTCGTGCGGGTGAGTCGGTCGAAGACATCGAGCAAGGGTATCGTCGTCGGCAACATCATCGCCGCCGTCATCAGGACCCACCCCCCCACGTACAGCAGCGCGGGAAAGACGGTGCCGCCCATCGGCAACGTGCGGCAGATGTCTCCCGCCAGACCGATTTCCGTCCAGCGGCCGTGGTCGAGATAGCGTCCGTACGGCGACTGCTCCCAGATCCACAGGGTGAACCACGCGAGCGCCACCAGCAGCCCCACGACCAGAACGACTTGCGGCCGATCCGCCAGGCGGATCTGGCTCGCGTTCGTTACTCCGCGCGCACCCCCGGCCGGCCTGACCG
>JBFHLI010000069.1:0-14555 GCA_041594935.1 Gammaproteobacteria bacterium
GGCTCCTGGCTGAACACGTCGATCCCGGCCGCTCTCACCCGACCGTCGACGAGTGCCTCGGCGAGCGCCGCCTCGTCGACCAGCTCGGCTCTCGCGGCGTTCACCACCACCACCCCTGGCTTCATGCCCGCGATCACCTCGGCGTTGACCATCTGCGCGGTTTCCGGCGAGGAGACCGCGTGCAGGCTGATGAAATCCGCTTGGGCGAGCAGATCGTCCAGGTCGACCAACGTGACCCCGAGATCGTGACCGAGCTGCTCCGAGACGTAGGGGTCGTACGCGAGCACCTCGAGGCCGAATGCCTGGGCTCGGGCCGCCACGAGGCGGGCGATGCGCCCGAATCCAATCAGACCGAGAACTTTGCGATAAAGCTGAACGCCGAGAAAGCGCGAGCGCTGCCACTCGCCGGCCTTGACCGACGCGTGGGCCTGGACGGCGTGGCGGCACGCGGCGAGCAGCAGCATCATCGCGTGCTCGGCGGTTGCGGTCGCGTTCGCCTCGGGCGTATTGGTCACCACGATCCCGCGGGCGGTGGCGGCCTTGACGTCGATGTTGTCGGTGCCGATGCCGGCCCGCCCGACCACCTTCAGGCGTCGTCCCGCCTGCAGGACATCCGCGTCGACTCGCGTGGCGCTGCGCACGATCAGGGCGTCGAAGTGAGGAATTGTCTCGAGCAGTCGTGTCTTGTCGAGACCGGTCTCGACCCGGTGGTGAGCATCGGGGGCCTGCTCGAGGAGCTTCAGTCCCGCCTCGCCCAGTCTATCGCTCACCAAGATCTCGAATTGACTCATGCGCGAATGTCCATTCGGGTGCCTCCCGCGTTCACGGCCTCGAGCGCGCGCGAGAATCTGCGGCCCAGGTGCTGGTCATTGAACGACAGCGCATCGGCCGATAGGAGATCGAGCCCCTTGCGGAACAACGCGCGGTGCGCGGGCTCGCTAGTGCGCTCGATGCCCGACGGGCCCGCTGCGAGCGCGAGCACCGGCGCAAGACTCGAGGTGCGCAGGAAGACCGGGGCCTCCTTCGCGACGCGGGAGCGCGTCACCACGCCGCCGAAGCCGACGAACAGGTCGACCGCGCGGCGGGCCAGCAGATCGCTGACCCCGTCCCCAATAAGCAGGCTGCGTCCGGTCTCGCTCTCCAGTAGTTCGGCTACGATGTCCGCCTTGCCATCACTCACCGCGAGGGCGTCCGCACGATAGGCGAGGTAGCGTTGCTTCTTGTCTGCGTACTCATCCGGGTCGGGTGACCACCATTGCCCGGAAAGCTGGTCATACTCGACCGCCACCGCGCGGATGCGCTCACTCGGCACGCCGAGGTGGCAACCGAACTCACGAACCGGCTCGATGAGCCCCCCGCTGATGATGTACACCTTGTGGCCGAGCCCATGCAATACCTCGATCACCGCCGCCGCATCCTCGACGATGTTCTTCTTGTACAGCGCACGTATCTTGAGGATCTCACCCCGGGTGGCGGCGATCACCTCAAGCCGCTTCGCGTACACGTTCTCGAGCGAGATCGCTCCGTCCATGGCTGCCTCGGTCAAGGCCTTGACGCTTGCTCCCTTTCCAAGCTGCTCGGCCAGCACGTCGATGCCCTCGACCCGGGTGAGCGTCGAGTCGCAATCAAAGAAGACATGCCGGAAAGAGGGCCAGCGCATCTGAGCAATTTCTCAGCGTCGGCAAAGTGCGCCGGTATTCTAGTCGAAGTCGGGCTCACGATGGGGCACAGCGTGAGTGGAGACTTGAAAGGATCGGGCGGGTGGCGAGTTGGCGCCAGTCCTTGGCCCGTTGGCGACTAGAGCGCGACCATCATGACCTCGACCGTATCGGAGAGCTGTGCCTCGGCGGTATCGAGAATCTCACGCGCGCCGGTTTCGCTGGGATCGAGACCGATTGCCGACCACGCGCTGGGCGCTATCTCCCGTTCGGGGCAGCCGCCGAGATGCAGCGCGGCGGACGATATCTGGTTGGCGAGGGTATCGGCGATTTTTACGATTCCCGCCTCGAATGCGCCCACCGAGGCCCGCGATGGATCGTGATGGCCCCGCACCGCTCCCGGCAGGGCCGGGGGCAGGTTCCACAGCGTGAGCAGCAAGCTGCCCACCTCTGCGTGGCTGAAGCCGAGCGCACCGATCTCGGCCTCGTAGAGTGCCTGCTCATCGCCGTCCGCCGCCAGCAAGAGCTTTCCGCACTGCTCGGGGATGCGGTGAAAGAGCACCAGGCTGCCGATGTCGTGGAGCAGCCCGGCCACGAACAGGCGTTCGGGGTGGAGCACGTTCGCGCGGCGGGCGATTCCTCGGGCGAGCAGTCCGCAGAAGACGCTGTGCCTCCAGTAGGTGTCCATGTTGACCAGATGATTCGGGATACGGGAGAACGATTGCACCGCGCTGACGGCGATGAGTATGGTGTAGAGCTCGTTGAGTCCGATGGCGGTGACCGCCCGGGAGACGGTGTCGATGCGGCAGCTGAAGTTGAAGAAGGAGCTGTTCGCCACCCGCAGCAGGCGAGCGGTGAGATTTGGATCCTGCCCGATCACGTGCCCGAAGTCTTTCGCGGACGCATCGGTCGATCGCATGAGCTCGAACACCCGCGCGCAGACGTGGGGAGGTGAGACCAGGCCGGAGACGTCCCGTACGAGCGCCTGGGCGTTGAGCCGTGCGCAAGCCGTACCCCGGCGTGTCGATGGGCCGCGCCCCGCGACACCGGGGTCCCGACCGTTCGAGCTCTGCTTCATCGTTGCCGCCACCCGATCAATAGCGGGTCGTAGCCGGTATCGCTTTAGCCGGTTGTCGCGCCGCCTCGCTGGGCTGTGACCCTGTCGAGGAGTACCGCGCTGCCGCGATTTATAATAACCTTCCCCCGATGAGTCGCCGGGTTCTGGCGGCGGCGTGACCAGCGGCGGCAGTGCCTGCCTCCCTCTTAGGAGATTGAAGATGTTCAGCACCGAGGACCGGATTGCGGGTTTTGACGACGAGCTGTGGGCGGCGATTCAGGCCGAGCAGCGACGTCAGGAAGAGCACATTGAGCTGATTGCGTCGGAGAACCACACCAGCCCGCGCGTGCTGGAGGCCCAGGGGTCCGTGTTGACCAACAAGTACGCCGAAGGCTATCCCGGGAAACGTTATTACGGCGGGTGTGAGCACGTCGACGTGGCGGAGCAGCTCGCCATTGACAGGGCGAAGGAGCTGTTCGGAGCGGCGTATGCGAACGTCCAGCCCCACTCTGGCTCGAGCGCTAACGTCGCGGTGTATCTCGCGTTGTGCCAGCCGGGGGACACCATCCTCGGCATGAGCCTCGCCGATGGAGGGCATCTCACCCACGGCGCGAAGGTCAATTTCTCCGGCAAGCTGTTCAACGCGATCCAGTACGGCCTCGACGCGGAGTCCGGCGAGGTCGACTATGACCGGGTCGAGGCGCTGGCCCGAGAGCATAGACCCAAGATGATCGTGGCCGGCTTCTCCGCCTACTCCAGAGTGATGGACTGGGCGCGCTTTCGCGCCATTGCCGACGAGGTCGGTGCCTATCTGTTCGTCGACATGGCCCACGTCGCCGGGCTGGTGGCGACGGGAATCTACCCGAATCCGGTTCCGATCGCCGATGTCACCACCAGCACCACCCACAAGACTCTGCGGGGGCCTCGGGGCGGCATCATCCTCGCCCGGGCCAATCCGGAGATCGAGAAGAAGCTCAATTCGATGGTTTTTCCGGGCACCCAGGGTGGGCCGTTGATGCACGTGATTGCCGGCAAGGCGGTGGCGTTCAAGGAAGCCCTCATGCCGGAGTTCAAGGACTATCAGAAGCAGGTGGTGGCGAATGCGCGGGCGATGGCCAAGGTCTTCATCGAGCGGGGCTACGACATCGTTTCGGGCGGCACGGACAACCACCTGATGCTGGTGAGCCTCATTGCCAAGGGTATCACCGGCAAGGATGCGGATGCGGCGCTCGGGCGGGCCCATATCACCGTCAACAAGAACGCGGTGCCCAACGATCCGCAAAAGCCGTTCGTCACCAGCGGCATTCGTGTCGGCACCCCCGCAGTGACGACGCGCGGCTTCAAGGAAGCCGAGATGCGCGAGCTCACCGGGTGGATGTGCGACGTGATGGACAACCTCGGAAGTGAAGACGTCATCGAGAGCGTGCGAGCGAAGGTGATGCGGCTGTGCGCGCGCTACCCGGTCTATGTTGCGCAGGGCGAGGGAAGCGAGCTGCCGCATCAGGCACGCGCCTGACTCTCGTCGCAGGGTGGATCGCGGTTGAGCCGTTCGACGGCCGAGTTGTGATCCGCTCGGGGGCGGTTCTCCTCGAATCTCATCAAGTGCGCTTGCAAGCATGAAGAAATATTCGATCCTCAGCCTCGCGCGCAATGCGCTCAGTCACCATGAGAACTGGCCCGAGGCGTGGCGTAGCCCCGAGCCGAAGAAACACTACGAGGTGGTCATCGTCGGGGGCGGCGGCCACGGTCTCGCGAGCGCCTACTATCTCGCAAAGGAGCACGGCATTACGAACGTGGCGGTGATCGAGAAGGGCTGGCTCGGGGGAGGGAACACGGGTCGCAATACCACCATCGTGCGCTCGAATTACCTGTGGGACGAAGCAGCCCACCTGTATGAGAAGTCGATGAAGCTCTGGGAAGGGTTGAGCCAAGACCTCAACTACAACGTCATGTTCTCTCAGCGCGGCGTGCTCAACCTCGGTCATTCCCTGCAGGACATGCGCGACATTCAGCGGCGCGTAAACGCTAACCGCCTCAACGGTATCGATGGACAGGTGGTCACGCCGGCGCAGATAAAGGCCCTGGCGCCGGCCATCAATACCTCGCCCAACATTCGCTATCCGATTCTCGGAGCGTCATTCCAGCCGCGCGGCGGCGTTGCCCGTCATGATGCGGTCGCCTGGGGGTTTGCGCGGGCCGCGAGTGCGCGAGGGGTGGATATCATTCAGCAGTGCGAGGTTACCGGCATCCGCCGCGAGAAGGGGCGGGTGAGCGGGGTCGAGACCACCAAGGGCTTCATCAACGCAAACAAGGTCGGGGTGGTTGCGGCGGGCCACTGCAGCGTGCTCGCCAACATGGCCGAGCTTCGTCTCCCGGTGGAGAGTCACCCGCTGCAGGCGCTGGTTTCGGAACCACTCAAGCCCATCCTGGATACGGTCGTGATGTCGAATGCGGTGCACGCCTACGTGAGCCAGTCGGACAAGGGCGAGCTGGTCATCGGGGCCGGGATCGACGCGTACGTCGGATACGCTCAGAGGGGTAGCTTCTCCATCATCGAGGGAACCCTCGCTGCGATCAACGAGCTGTTCCCCGTTTTCAGCCGGGTGAGAATGCTGCGCCAGTGGGGCGGGATCGTGGACGTCTGCCCCGACGCGTGCCCGATCATCAGCAAGACTCCGGTCAAGGGGCTGTATTTCAACTGTGGTTGGGGGACCGGCGGGTTCAAGGCAACCCCGGGATCGGGCTGGGTGTTCGCCCATACGATCGCGCAGGATCGCGCGCACGCGCTGAACGAGGCCTTCTCACTCGATCGATTCACGACCGGCCACTTGATCGACGAGCATGGCGCCGCGGGCGTGGCGCACTGACCCGCGAGTGGATGATGGTACCGATTTTTCCTCGTCGTGGCTCAGCCAACCTACCGAGACCTCCGGGCTAGCCGACGCGCCCGCCGACCGGGAACGATCTTCGAGATGCTGCTGATCAAATGTCCATGGTGCGGACCTCGGGACGAGAGTGAGTTCTCGTACTCGGGTGAAGCGCACATCGTGCGGCCCAAGGATCCCTTCGCACTCTCCGATGAGGAGTGGGCAGACTATCTGTTCAATCGGAAGAACCCGAAGGGCCGGCACCTCGAGCAGTGGTGCCACTCGGCCGGCTGTCGGCGCTTCTTCAACGTCCAGCGCGACACCGTGACCGACGAGATCCATCGCGTGTACAAGATCGGCGAGCCGCCGCCAGGGGATCATGGCAATGGGCGATAGCAGCGAGGCTCGGCAGCCCCGTCGTCTCCCGAGCGGCGGGCGCATCGATCGAACGAAGACCCTCGAGTTCACGTTCAACCGTCGTCGCTACCACGGCTATGGGGGCGACACGCTTGCCTCGGCCTTGCTCGCGAATGGCGTCGAGGTGGTGGGTCGAAGCTTCAAGTATCACCGCCCCCGCGGCATCGTGGCCGGCGGGGCGGAGGAGCCGAACGCGATCGTTCAGCTCGGGCGAGGCGTCGGCGCGCTCCCCAATTACCGGGCGACCCAGATCGAGCTCTATTACGGACTGCATGCGCGCAGTGTCAACTGCTGGCCAAGCGTCGACCTCGACCTCGGGGCGCTGACCGGAGTGTTCGCCCGGCTCTTGCCGGCCGGCTTTTACTACAAGACTTTCATGTGGCCACCGCGGCTGTGGATGTGGTACGAGCACTACATTCGCCGGGCCGCGGGTCTCGGCACGGTCCCGAGCGGGCCGGACCCCGATCATTACGACAAGCGCAATGCCCACTGCGACGTGCTGGTGGTCGGGGCCGGGCCGGCCGGTCTTGCCGCCGCCCTCGCGGCCGCGCGCTGCGGCGCCCGGGTGGTTCTGGCGGACGAGCAGAACGAGCTCGGAGGCTCGCTGCTCGGAATGCGTGAGCGCATCGACTACGCGCCGGCGCTCGACTGGGTGCGCGCGGCGACGGCGGAGCTTGCCGCCTTGCCAAATGTTCGTTTGCTCCCGCGCACCACCGCGTTCGGCTACTACGGGCACAACTTCATCGCCCTGCTGGAGCGTCGATCCGACCACCTGCCGCCGGGCTCCGGCTCGAGCTCGCGCCAACGCCTGTGGCGGGTGCGGGCCAAGGAGGTAGTGCTCGCGACCGGAGCCATCGAGCGCCCGCTCGTCTTCTCGAACAACGATCGTCCCGGGGTCATGTTGGCCTCCGCGGTGTCCACCTACGTGAATCGGTATGCGGTGGCGCCGGGCTCGCGCGCGGTGGTTTTCACCAACAATGACGGGGCCTACCAGACCGCATTGGATCTGCAGGCAGCCGGGGTCACGGTCGGTGCCATCATTGACGTGCGGCCTCCGTCGGAGGGGCATGCGCAGGCCCGGGTGTCCGAGCGAGGTCTCCAGGTCATTGCCGGGCACGCGGTCGTGGACGTCAACGGCGGCTCCCGCGTCGAGGGCGTGAAGATCATGCGGCTCGACGCCGACGGTCAGCGAGTGGAGGGGCCGCTGCACTATCTCAAGGCAGATCTTGTCGCGGTGTCGGGGGGTTGGAATCCGGCCGTGCACCTGCACGCCCAGTCGGGTGGCCGGCCGACCTACGACGAGGACCGCGCCTGTTTCGTCCCGGGGGCTGCGGTTCAGCACGAGCGCTCGGCCGGCGCATGCAACGGCGCCTTCGCGCTCGGTGCCGGTCTTGCCGAGGGCTTTGCTGCCGGGGCGGGGGCAGCGGCGGACGCGGGTCACGGTGACGGCACGCCTCCGGCGGCCCCCGAGACCTTCGACCGTCCGACCGAGCCGATCCGGGCGATGTGGGTCGTGCCGTCTTCGCTGCCGACCAGCCGCGCGCCCAAGAAGTTCGTGGATTTTCAGAACGACACATCGGCCGCGGATATCGCGCTGGCGGTGCGCGAGGGTTACCACTCGGTCGAGCATGTCAAACGCTACACCGCGCTCGGATTCGGTACCGACCAGGGCAAGCTCGGCAACGTCATCGGGGCCGGTGTTCTCGCCCAGTCTCTGGGGTGCGATCTCGCAGCGACTGGCACCACCACGTTCAGACCCGCGTACACGCCGGTCACATTCGGCGCGATCGGCGGACGAGACGCGCACGAGCTCTACGATCCGATCCGCACGACGGCGATTCATGCCTGGCACGAGGAAAACGGCGCGCAGTTCGAGAACGTCGGACAGTGGAAACGTCCCTGGTTCTATCCGCGGTCGGGCGAGAGCATGCACGATGCCGTCAACCGGGAGTGTCTCACCACCCGCGAGAGCCTCGGCATTCTGGATGCCTCCACCCTCGGCAAGATCGACGTGCGCGGTCCGGGCGCGGCCGAATTCCTCGATCGGGTCTACACCAATGGATGGAAGAAGCTCGCGGTGGGGCGCTGCCGCTACGGGCTCATGCTCGGTGAGGACGGCATGGTGATGGACGACGGGGTTACCAGTCGCCTCGGCGAGCAGCATTATCACATGACCACCACCACCGGCGGCGCGGCTCACGTCATGAGTTGGTTGGAGCGTTGGCTGCAGACGGAGTGGCCGGACCTTCCGGTGTATCTCACCTCGGTGACAGACCACTGGGCGACCGTTTCGCTCGCCGGTCCGAACAGCCGCCGCCTGATGAGCGAGCTTTGCCGTGACATCGACTTCTCTCAGGAGGCCTTTCCGTTCATGTCCGTACGCGAGGGTACGGTGGCGGGGATCGCGGCGCGCGTGTTCCGGATCAGCTTCAGCGGCGAGCTCGGCTACGAGATCAACGTAAATGCGAACTTCGCGTATCACCTATGGGAACGGTGCATGAGCGCGGGCGAGGCATTCAACATCACCCCTTACGGCACGGAGGCAATGCATGTGCTGCGCGCCGAGAAGGGCTTTGTCATCGTGGGGCAGGACACCGACGGCTCGGTGACCCCGCAGGACCTCGGCATGGACTGGATTTGCTCGAAGCACAAGGACTTCATCGGCAAGCGGTCTCTCTCGCGGGAGGACAGCGTGCGCGACGATCGCAAGCAGCTGGTGGGCCTGTTGACGGAGGATCCGCGGGAGGTGCTGCCCGAGGGCACTCAGCTCACCCGTCACCCGGCCGCTCCGGTGCCGGTGCCGATGATCGGCCACGTCAGCTCGAGCTATTTCAGTGCCTGCCTCGGGCGTTCCATTGCGCTTGCCCTGGTCAAGGGCGGTCGGGACCTGACGGGAGAAACGGTGTTCGCACCCTTGAGCGATGGCCGAGTGTTACCGGCGAAGATCTGTAGCCCGGTCTTCTACGACCCGGAGGGAGCGGCCCAGGATGTCTGACGTTCCGAACGCGCAAAGCCCCCTGGCGCGCTGCGCCTTTACCCGGCGTCCCCTGCCCCGTGAAGGTGAGCCGGGGGTGAGTCTCCACGAGGTCGCCTTCTGCGGCCACTTCAACCTGCGCGGCGATCCGCGATCGGCGGACTTCTGTGGGGCGGTCGAGACGGTGCTCGGGATGAAGCTTCCAATGCAGCCGAACACGGTCATGCGGGGTGACGAGGTCACTGCGCTGTGGCTCGGTCCCGATGAATGGCTGGTCGTCGTCCCGCCCCCCCGCGCGCCGGCGACGGGGTCGGCGCTTCGGGCCGCGCTCGAGGACGGGCTGGGTGCGGTGAATGACGTGAGCGGCGGTCAGACGATCATCGCCATTGCGGGCCCGAACTCGGTAGACGTGCTTTCCAAGGGCTGCACCGTGGACCTGGACCCGAGCGTATTCGGACCGGGTCAGTGCGCCCAGACCCAGCTCGCGAAGGCGACGGCGGTCATTCGGCCGCTCGCGAGTAATCTGCCCGCGTTCGATATCGTGGTTCGCCGGAGTTTCGCGGAGTACCTGTGGCGCTGGCTGGAAGACGCATCAGCCGAGTACGGCTTGACGGTCCTCGCGCCGCGGCATGCAGAATAGGGGTTCATGACCCCACGACCGGGAAGCCGGGATCGTTGGGAAGCTTTCCCAGGGCAGCGCGCGCGATTCCTGCCATGTACACCGAGCCGGTGGCGACCAGTGCCTCTTCGGAGCGAAGACCCAGGCGCGCCGCCTGGACGGCCCGTATCGGGTCCGCCACCGTCGTCACCGTCAGCCCGGGCCATCGAACGCGAATCGCCTCGGCGACCCGCGGTGCTCGGATGGAGCGGGTTGCATCCGCCTCGGTCACCGTGACCCGCGCTGCGAGGTCCAGCACCGGGGCGAGGACATCCCCCGGGGATTTGGTGCCGCTCAGTGACACCACCGCGTGCAGGCGGGCGATTGACATGCGCCGGAGCACATTTGCGAGGGCGCTAATCGAGGCCTCGGTGTGGGCGGCGTCGACAACGACGAGCGGTCGCTGGGAGAGAACCTCGACCCTCCCCGGAAGTTCCGCCGTCTCGAGCCCGGTGGCGATCGCGGCGCTAAGTCGGTGGCGAGGGGCGAG
Source organism: Gammaproteobacteria bacterium (assembly GCA_041594935.1). Taxonomy (GTDB): domain Bacteria; phylum Pseudomonadota; class Gammaproteobacteria; order HK1; family HK1; genus JBFHLI01. The sequence goes on from JBFHLI010000069.1 coordinate 10,122, forward strand.
TTCCAGCGCGCTCGCGCACATTGCGGCGAGCGCCGCGCACTCGCCGAGGTGAGGGGCCGGCGAGCGGATGCGCGTGCCGATCTCGAGCCCGCCCGAGCGTAACCTGATCCGGCTCGTGAAGGCATTTTCCGGCTCGGTGTGAAGCGTGAAGTCGGTGTCGAGCTGGGTCACCATGGCCGCGGCGGCACGGGCCTCGCGCAAGATAACGGCCGCCGCGGGGGAAGGCATGCGACCGAGAACCAGGGGGACTCGCGGGCGGATGATTCCCGCTTTCTCATGCGCAATTCGCTCCAGCGAGGAGCCGAGCTTGTCAGTGTGCTCGAGCTCTATGCTGGTGATGCAGCACAGCACGGCGCCAACGACTCGAGTGGCGTCGAGACGGCCGCCGATGCCGGTTTCCACGATCGCGTAGTCGACCTCGGCCTCCCGAAACAGGAGCAGGGCGGCGGCGGTCGCAACATCGAAGAAGGTAAGCGGATTCTCGGGGAATTGATGCCGCAGGCGCGCCACCGCGGGCTCCATCCGCGAGATGAGCGAGCGCAACGCGGGTGCCTCCACTTCGCGACCGTCGACTCGAAAGCGCTCCGTCCACCGCTCGAGGTGGGGCGAGGTAAAGGTGCCGGTGCGAGTCCCCGCCGCCCGCATGATCGATTCGAGGAAAAGGGCGGTCGAGCCCTTGCCCTTGGACCCCGCGATGTGAATCGCGCGAAGACCCTGGTGGGGGTCTCCGAGCGCCTCGAGCAGCTGCCGTACCCGGACCTGGGCGAAACGGGCCCGCTCTGCGTAGCGCCGCGGATGAGCGAGCACCAGGGAGTCGAAGAAATCGCCAACTTGGTGCAGCGCGGCGCGTGGATCCATCTCCCGCTCGGTGGCTTGGAGGTCGATGCTCATCTTTGCCGCCACGCCCCCACGCTGAGGGCCAAGCGGTACCTCGAGCCGCCCTTCGAGCGGGTCAGGTGCAATCCAGATCGGGGAGGGCGAGGCGGTGCTGACGGCAGGTGGCGGTCAGCGTATTGAGCAGCAGGCACGCGATGGTCATCGGTCCGACTCCGCCCGGAACCGGAGTGATTGCCCCCGCGGTTGCCACTGCCGCCGCGTAATCGACGTCGCCGACGAGCCGTTTCGAACCGTCCGCGGTATCGATACGGTTTATGCCGACGTCGATGACGGTCGCGCCAGGCTTGATCCAATCTCCCTGGATCATCAATGGGCGTCCCACCGCTGCCACCAGAATATCTGCCCGGCGACATTCTTCCGGCAGGTCACGGGTCTTCGAGTGTGCAATTGCGACCGTGCAGTTCTCGGCGAGCAGGAGCAGTGCCATGGGTTTGCCCACGATGTTCGACCGACCCACGACCAGCGCCCGGAGCCCGGTCAGATCCCCCAGCCTGCTCTTTATGAGCATGAGGCATCCGAGCGGAGTGCACGGCACGTTGCCTTCGCCTCCGACCGCGAGCTGCCCGGCGTTGATCGGGTGGAACCCGTCCACGTCTTTCAGCGGATCGATGGCATTGATGATCGCCGCCTCGTCGATCTGAGGGGGCAGCGGCAGCTGAACCAGGATACCGTTGACACCGGGGTCGACATTCAGCTCTCTCACCAGCGCGAGCAAATCGTCTTCGGTGGTCTCGGCCGGCAGGCGGTGGGCGCTCGAAGTCATCCCCGCCTCTGAGGCTTGTCGCTCCTTGTTTCGCACGTAAACCTGGCTTGCGGGATTCTCCCCGACGAGAACCACTGCCAGCCCAGGGGTGATGCCCGATTCGCGTCGAAGTCGCTCGACCTCGCGTCCGATCTTGCTACGAAGCGCCGCCGCGTAGCTCTTGCCATCGATGGTGGCAGCGGAGGTGTTGTCTTGCGGCGGAGTCTGGATTTCTCGAGTCGTCATGGCGATCCTGGGAGTCGCGGATGGCTAACGTTACGACCTCGGGCGGATCGGCGGCGGATGCTCGAAGGTCAAGAACCGGCAAGGAGGTTAACTGACTTTGATGGTGTCGCCTAGTCCGGGAGTGCATCGAGATGCCCCTGCAATCCTTTACGAACGGGCCGATGCATGTTCACGGTCGAGCAACGGCGGCGAACGATCGACACGGTGTCGCCTGCGGATAATCCTATGTCGCGCTTGCGTCAGCATCCCCAGCGGGGCGGCGCCTACTCTAAGTTTGCGAAATGGTTGAAATAACGGGAGTATTACGTTGGTCGTCCACCGCTCGAGGTCAACCTTAAATGGCAGATATCGAAGAATTTGAAGACGAAGAAGAACTCGACCTCTCAACGTTGCCGGACGACGAGCTCGTCGAGCAAATGCACGACGACCTTTACAACGGCTTGAAGGAGGAGATCGAGGAGGGAACCCACATCCTGCTCGACCGCGGCTGGGAGCCTTACCGGGTTCTTCAGGAGGCCCTGGTCGAAGGGATGCGAATCGTCGGGATCGACTTTCGCGACGGTATCCTCTTCGTCCCCGAGGTCCTCTTGGCTGCCAATGCGATGAAGGGGGGGATGGCCATCTTGCGTCCCTTGCTGGCTGAGACCGGCGCGCCGCCGGTGGGCAAGATGGTAATCGGAACCGTCAAGGGCGACATCCACGACATCGGCAAGAACCTCGTGGCGATGATGATGGAAGGTGCGGGGTTCGAGGTGATCAACCTTGGAATCAATAATCCGGTGGAGAACTACCTGGAGGCTCTCGAGGAGCACAAACCCGACATTCTCGGAATGTCGGCGCTGCTCACGACCACGATGCCGTACATGAAGGTGGTCATCGACACGATGAAGGAGCAAGGGATCCGGGACGACTTCGTGGTGATGGTGGGTGGCGCGCCGCTCAACGAGGCGTTTGGACAGGCGGTGGGCGCCGATGCCTACTGTCGGGACGCGGCGGTCGCGGTCGAGACCGCACAGGAGCTCGTGAAGCGTAGGCACAACGTCTCGGGGGCGAGCAGCTAAGCGCTGGGAGCGCGTCCCCCGGGCGGCGTCTTCGTCCGAACGGCTTACCGGGTCTGTGGGCTCGTTGCGCTTATGAGTGGACCTCGAGGCGTGTGTCGGTTGACCCCCGGGAGTGATATCGATGGGCAAGCTGATCACGATCTTCTGGCGCGATATCCCATCTCAGGTGGTCGCAAAGCGGGGTCGTGAATCGGTGATAGCACGCCTCTCTCCTAGATTTCACGCCGCGATCGACAGGGCGGCGATGCGCGCGGGTAAGGGCAGCAGCGAGGCATACTTCGCCGATTGGCGTCGGGAGCCGCAGGGGTGCGGGGACGATCTCCCGCAAGCGGTCCGGCAGCAAGCCGAGCACCTGGAATCGCAGTATAGCGATGAGCGCCTCGAGCGGTTGGTCCGGGCGCGTGGGCTGGCCGAGACCGAGGTCTGAGCGGCATCGTCTTGCCGAACGGAGTCTGAACGTGTACGTGGTCCGCCGCTGGTCTGTCAGGCAAGCTCGCTTCTGGGAAGCGTTCTACGCGCGGTTTGAGCCTATGGTGGTAATTCTCTACCCCCTGTGGCGATTCCTCGGATATGAGCGCGTCGAGAAGCCGGTCGCGTTCGTGGAGCGCTTGGTCAAGGGGTTCTTGTTCGATTGCCAGATGTGTGGGCACTGCGTGCTCAGCTCGACCGGCATGGCGTGCCCCATGAACTGCCCCAAGTCGCTAAGGAACGGACCGTGCGGGGGAGTGCGCGCGAACGGCAACTGCGAGGTGAAGCCGGAGATGCGTTGCGTGTGGGTCGAGGCCGCGGAGGGAAGCGCCCGCATGCGTAACGGGCAAACGATTCAGGTCTTGCAGCCGGCGGTGGACTCGAATCTAAAGGGCAGATCCTCGTGGCTTCGGGTTGCGCGGGAAAAGTCCTCAGGCGCTGCCACGACGACTCCAGGATCCACCTGATGGAAGAGCAGCAGGACGTACCCGGTTACTCGTTGCCGCTACTGCCCGGGCACAGCTCGCCGGGGCGCTTCGAGCGGGTCCTTCGATCGGGAACCTTCGCGGTTACGGCCGAGCTATCCCCACCGGACTCCGCGGATGCGGAGGAAGTGTATGCGCGAGCCCGTGTGTTCGATGGTTATGTGGACGCAATCAACGCCACCGATGGCTCTGGTGCGAACTGCCACATGTCGAGCGTGGGGGTTTGCTCGCTGCTCACCCGCAAGGGCTACGCAACGATCATGCAGATCTCCTGCCGGGATCGGAATCGACTGGCCATCCAGGGTGACGTGCTCGGGGCGTCGGCGATGGGGGTGGCGAACGTGCTGTGCCTCACCGGCGACGGCGTGCAGGCGGGCGATCAGCCAGCGGCCAAACCAGTATTCGACCTCGACTGCATGTCGCTCCTGCGAACCGTGCGCACCATGCGTGACGAATCGTGCCTGCTGAGCGGGCGGCGGCTCACCAGTCCGCCCCGGGTCCTGCTCGGCGCGGCCGCGAACCCGTTCGTGCCCCC
>JBFHLI010000070.1:0-14545 GCA_041594935.1 Gammaproteobacteria bacterium
AAAGATCTCGGTGGTCGCGGTGGGGAACTTGTCGTACGGGCTGATATTGGGATGCGAGCTCCCGGTGAGACCGGGGACCCGTTGACCGAGGAAATAGTTGGATACGTGCGGGTGCATGAGCCCCACCGCGCAGTCGTACAGGGTCATGTCGATGTACTGCCCGAGTCCCGAGCGCTGGCGCTCGATCACCGCCATCAGAATCGCGTTCGCAGTATACAGGCCGGTGCCCATGTCCACGATCGCAATGCCGAGCCGAGTCGGGCCCGAGCTCACCTCGCCATTGACGCTGAACATCCCCGCCATCGCCTGCACGATCGCGTCGTAACCGGGGAAGCCGCCCAGCGGGCCGTCGCCGCCGAAGCCGCTGATGCGGGCATGAATCAGCCGCGGGAATCGTTGCGCGATCGTGTCCCGGTAACCGAGGCCCCATCGCTCCATGGTGCCGGGCTTGTAGTTCTCGATGAGCACGTCTGCGCCCTCGAGCAGCCGCAGCAAGGTCTCCCGACCGAGCGGCTTCGACAGGTCGAGACCCATCGAACGCTTGTTGCGGTTGATGCCCACGAAGTACGCCGCATCGTCCTCGTGGAACGGCGGGCCCCAGTCGCGAACCTCATCCCCCTGGGGCGGTTCGATCTTGACGATCTCCGCTCCGTGGTCACCGAGGATCTGGGTGCAGTACGGGCCGCCCAGAACTCGACTCAGATCGATCACCTTGAGTCCCGCCAGGGCGCCGCCCGGGATCGAATTGTCCATTTCGGTTGTAGGTGCTGAAATCTCGGTCACCATTCACAAGCCAGAGATGTTGCCCGGCCGACGGCGTGGCACGGGACGGGCACCCTGCGTTCATCGAAGTCATCGGCTCGGCCGATGACGCAGCTCCCCCTCTAGAGCCGGCTCAGTCGCTCCCGATCCTCCGCGCTCATCTCGAACCCGGTGGCCCCGAGATTGTCGAGCATGCTCTCCACCCGGGTCGCGCCGGGGATCGCAACCACTCGCTCGCCCAGGCCGAGCGACCAGCCGACCAGGATGCAGTAGGCGCTGACGCCGTACTTGTCCGCCAGCTCGGTGACCAGCGGCGCGGCGGAGAGGGCTCGATGGCCGTCCTTTCCCCCGAACGGCCGGTAGGGAAGGTAGGTGACCCCGGTCTGCGCACAGTGCCGGATCAATCCGTTCTCGAGGTCCTTCCGCACCCCGGGGTTGCACTCGTTCTGCACGCTTTCGATGCGGGTGATCGACTGCGCGGTCTCGAGCTCCTCGAGGCTCACGTTGGACAGACCGATGTGCTGTACCTTGCCCTGCGTCTTGAGATTCGCGAGCGCGCCCACCGTGTCCTCGAGCCGTACCGCGGGGTCGGGGGTATGCAGCTGATACAGGAAGATGGAATCGACCCCGAGCCGCTCGAGGCTCGCCTCGCAGCAACGCTCAATGCGTTCCGGGCGGCCGTCGGGAACCCACTGGCCCCGGGGGCGTCGGAACCCGGCCTTGGTTGCAATCTTGACGTCGTGCTGGTTGCCCACCCGGTCGAGGGCGGCGCGAACCAGGCGCTCGTTGTGGCCGAAGTCGGAGTCGTCGGTCGCGTAGCAATCGGCGGTGTCGACGAAGTCGACGCCGGACACCATCGCGCGCACCAGGAGGGCGATGCCGTCGGCCTCGCTCGGGTGCCCGCGGTTCGAGAGCTGCCAGGCGCCGAGACCGACCGCATTGACCTCGGCGCCGGTGCGCCCGATCTGCCGCTTCATACGTGCTCCATCGACACCGACGTCACCGGAACCCCGCCCGCGGCCGCTGGCAGGGGTCACTGGCCGAGCGCATCGCTCGCGATCTGCTCGAAGATCCGATCGAGCTCGGTTGCCATCTCGTCGAGCGCGTCATTGCCGTACGGCGCGAACACGCTGCTCGGGGTGCGGTAGGTGAGCGTGGCGCTGCCGTCCGGATTCTCGGTGATGTAGTAGCGCAGCGGGGCCTCGATGCCGGCCGACACGCTCGCCTCGAGCATGCGCACCGCAAATCGGGGATGAAAGACCATGATCACCATGTTGCCCGGGATGGTGACGCCGACGCTCTTTGCCCCCTGGGTGGCGCTGGCCTGGGCGACGATGCCCATCTTGTTTTGCGCAACGGCGGACTTCAGCGCGTCAACGAGAGTCTCGTAGGACTGGGCGGTCTCGAGCACGATGGTCCCCGGGTACGGGGCCGGGTTATTCGCGCGAGCCGCAACCGCGGTGCCGAACAGCACGGCGCCTGCGAACACTGCCAGCCAGGAACTCGGCATTTTGCTCATCGGGCTCATCGGGCTCACCGGGTGGAGAGAAGACGAGATGATAGGGGAAACGTGCATCGAAGAACACGTGCGGTGCCCGAGTCGAGTTGCGGTGGCGGGGTTGCGTCCCGAGGCCGAGCGGGTCTCGTGGATCGACCGCGGAGGAACCACTCGATTGGGTTCGGGCCAGTGAGTTCGATGGGCGGTCAGAACTTCTCCACCCAGGGCCGGAGCTCGACCTCCGAGGTCCAGGCGCTGCGATGCTGACGGTGGATCGCGAGGTAGGTCTGCGCGATCGCGTCCGGATCGAGCAGACGATCGGGCTCGCCACCGGACGCCGGGGCGCCGGACGCGATCCCGCCGTCGATCACGAAGTGGGCCACGTGGATGTTCTGCGGCTGGAGCTCGCGGGCAAGGCTCTGCGACAGTCCCCGCAGACCGAACTTGCCCATCGCGAACGAGCTCGAGTTGGGATAGCCCTTGACCGATGCCGAGGCGCCGGTGAAGAACAGTGAGCCGTGACCGCGCTCGAGCATCAGCCGGGCCGCGGCCTGCGCCACCAGAAATCCGCCGTAGCAGGTGACCATGATCGCGTCCTTCACGCGCTCGCGGTCGAGGTCGGTGACCGGGCCTCGTACGCGGGCGCTCGGATTGTAGACCACGATATCGGGGGCGCCGAGGTCGTGCACAAGGTTAGCGAATAGCCGGTCGACTTCGTCGGGACGGCTGGCATCGCAGCCGTAGCCGCGGACGTCTTCGGCCGCCGCGAGCCGGGAGACCTTGTCGACGGAGCGAGCCGCGATCCCGACCTCCATCCCGTCGCGCTTAAAGCGCCGGGCAAGCGACAGGCTCAGCCCTTCCCCGGCTCCCACGATCAACGCCCTCTCTCGGTCGCTCATGCTCGCTCCCCCCGTGGTTCGGTCGGGCAGTGTAGCCTGAACCGAGGTCGAAACGTTGCTGCGAATGGGTCGGGCTAGCGGCAGCGCCGCGCCCGCGTTGTCCGGGCGTTGGCCTCAGGCGCGCTTCGCGTTCACCGCCCGCGTCGAGGCGTCATTGTCCGGCGGCTGCGCGCGAGCGGCCTCGCGCCAGCTCTCTACCGGTGCCGGCCGGCCGAGCAGATAGCCCTGTGCGAACTCGAACCCGATCGCGCGGCAGGCCTCGAGCTCTTCCGCCCGCTCGATACCCTCGGCGAGGCAGGCGATCTCCATGTCTCTCACCATGGATACGAGCGTCTGGAGCATCTTCTGGCGCGCCGGCGGTGCGAGGTGGAGATCGCGGATGAGCGAGATATCGAACTTAAGGTAGTCGGGCGGAACCTCGACCAGCTCCAGCAGTCGTGACTGTCCGGCCCCGAAGTCATCGTAGGCGAGACCGATGTCGAGGTCGGTCAGGGCCGAGCGAAGCTCCCGCATCGAGGCGGCGTCATTCACCGTGCCTTCATGGACCTCGAGGGTGAGGGCGAGGTCCGGCAGGCGCTCGCGCGCTTGACGAAACGTCGCCAGGATATCTTCGCTAACGAGCTCGGCCGGGTGCGAGTTGACGAACAGACGGGGGCTTCCCGGCAGCTGCGGGGCAGCGTCGATACCCACCCGCCGAAACAGCCGGCTCAGCGCGGCTTCCAGGCCGGCACTTTCGGCGATCCGGAACAGCTCGCCCGGGGACTGGGGCAGAGCCTCGTGAGTGCCTCGCCCGAGAAGCTCGAAGCCGATCGTCTGCGTCTCGGGGCCGAGGCACATGATCGGCTGGTAGTAGGGCGCGACCCGTTGCTCGCCGATGAGCTCGCGCAGCGCCGGCGCGCCCCCGACGAGGCGCGAGGGCAAGCTCGCGGTGCTGGTGGGCACCAGCACGGTTTGCAAGTGCTCCGGGGTTGCGAGCGCCGCCCGACCCAACACGAACTCGCTGGTGGAGAAGTGCACGATATCGCCTTCTCCCAGGCGCACATCGGCGCTGACTCGGCTTCGATTCACGAAGGTCCCGTTGCTGCTTGCGTGGTCGTGCAGCCACAGCTCGCCGTCCTTCTGGTAGATCTCCGCGTGCAGCTTGGAAACGTGGGTGATGGGCAACAGGGCATCGACGTCTCCGTCGCGGCCGATGCGAAATGGGAACGACTTGATGTCGAAGCGTCGCGGTACGCGCTCGCCCTCGATGTATCCCTCCAGAAACCAGGAGGCGTCGTCCTCTTGATCCATGAATGCTTCGTCCTCATCTCTCGCGAATGCGGCTCGGGCGGCGGTGGCCAAGAGATGCCCGCGAGCCTTCGGACCCCCGCTCTCGAACGGGTTATCGACGCGAGCGACGATCGGCTTTAACCCCGGCCCGCGCCCGGCGCCCGATGCCCGACCGGCCTCACTTCGCGGGGCCGATATGAGATAATCGAAATGTGATGCGTAACCCCCGCTAAAGTACCCCGGGGTGGGAGTCGATACGCGCAGGGTCCCTAGAGCTGATTCGCGAGGCCAACCGTACGATGCCGCGCTTCCGAGTTACATCCGTCCTCTTCGTCGCCGCACTCGCCACGGGTCTCGTTTCGGCGAGCCTATCTGCCGCGCCCACCGAGGCGGGCAAGGTCCTGTTCGCGGTGGGGACGGCCCACGCGATCGATACCAGCGCGAAGAAACGCCCGCTCGGCACCGGTGCGAAAATTTTCTCCGGCGACCTGCTCGAGACCGGCGACGGTCGACTGCAGATCCTGTTCCGAGACGGCGCGCGCGTCTCGCTCGAGCCGAAGAGCCGCTTCCGGGTCGATGAGTATGAGTTCTCCGGCAACGCCGATGGAACCGAGAGGGGATTCTTCAGTCTCCTCCGCGGAGCACTGCGGACGATCACCGGCGCGATCGGCAAGGCCAATCGAGACGCCTACCAGCTCAACGCGGTGGTGGCCACGATCGGCATCCGGGGAACTGGATTCCGGGCCCAGCTGTGCGATGCCAACTGCCGGGACGGCTCGGGGAAGCTGATTGATGACGGGCTGTACACCAACGTGAGTGAAGGTGCGATCGCGTTGAAGAACGGTGCCGGCGTGCTCGATGTCGTCTCCGGCAACTCCGCGTTCGTGCGCGACATCCAGACGCTGCCGGAGCTGGTCCCGATCAACTTAAACGATGTGATTCGAGCCTCCGCCCGCCCCGACTCCAAGTCGGAGGAGGAGAATAAGAAGGCGGGCTCGAGGGTTTCTGGGAGCTCCGAATGGCCCGCTGCGGATTATCTCCGGTCGACGACCACGTTGGGCGAGCCGACCGGAGCGCTCAAGGGGAGCACGCTGCCGTCGCTCGAGCCCAAACTGGGCGACACGAGTGTGCTGACGAGTCCCACGTTGCTCGAGCCGGTGCTCTCAGAACCGGTGCTGTCTCCTGGTGTGCCGGGTGCGGTGGTGCAGCAGCCACTCTTGCCCGCCCCGACCGTTCAGGACCCGCTGCTCCCGGGCGCCGTCTTGCCACGGCTCGACGCCCCCGACCTGCAGCGCCTCAACAAGTAACCGGGGGCCGGTATCTCGCTTCCCGCCAAAGGCTGGCCAACGGGCGGCGCTCCGGCGCGGAGTCTTGGTGAGTCAGACTCCCGAGGGTCGGTACTTTCCGCTGACGCGGCGTCGACCGCGACCGAAGCTACGCCCGCGGCCGATGAGATCGAGGCGCTGCGCGCGCGCGTGAGCGAAACCCATCTCCGGCAACGTCTCGGTATCGAGGCGGAGCCGGAGGCCCGTGTTTTCGGGCAAGGCCTCAACTTCTTCCATCTCGAGAACTGGGCCTCCGCGCCGGCGCTTATCCGCGGTGCGCTGCGGCTTGCGGGCTTGCACCGGCGGGGACAGCGCAATGCGCGCGCCATCGAGATTCGAAGCAACGACATCCGGCTGCCCCGGCTCCCGCCGGCATTCGAGGGGTTCACGATCCTGCACCTGAGCGACCCCCACCTCGACCTTAGTCATGATATCCCTCGTACCCTGATCGAACGGCTGCACGAGGTGGACTACGACATCGCGGTCTTCACCGGCGACTTCCGGGCCGCGACCTCTGGCCCGTATCAGGATGCCCTCGAATCGCTCGAGCAGGTGCGCCCGCACCTCGGCGAGGCGGTCTACGCGGTGCTCGGCAATCACGACACGATCCGGATGGTGCCGCGGATGGAGGCGATGGGGATCCGGGTCCTGCTCAACGAGACGGTGGTCCTCGAGCGAGGAGGCGAGCGGGTGTTTCTCGCGGGGGTCGACGACCCTCACTACTACCGGGCCGACAATCTGGAAAAGGCGTACGAGCCGATCGAACACGGCTCGGTCTCGATCCTGATGGCGCACTCACCCGAGATCTACAAGCACGCGGCCCATGTCGGTTTCGACGTGATGCTTTGCGGCCACACCCACGGCGGACAGATCTGCTTGCCGGGGCGAATTCCGCTCATTGTCAATGCCCGTTGCCCGCGCGCGCTGTGCGCGGGGGCATGGCGTCATCACGGCCTCACCGGTTATACCTCGGTCGGGTCGGGCGCGTGCGTCGTCGACGTGCGTCTGAACTGCCCACCCGAGATCACATTGCACCGCCTCCTGCCGGCCACGCCCTGAGCCACCGCCGGTACGGACCGGGCACCTGGTCTCCTACCCTCGGGTTCCCGGGAATCCGGCCTGCGACCCCCGTCCGCTGCCGCAGCGGACTTCCCCCCTCATAGCGGCTTGTTCCGGATATGAAGCCAGTACAGCACCCGCGAGAGCACGATCTCGAGGAGAAAGAAGGCCGCGACGAGCGTGACGAGGTCCGCCCCGCTCAGGCCAAAGTGAGGACCGAAGAAGAGCAATGGAATCAACGACTCTAACCCCTGATCGAGCCCAATTGCACGATGACTGCTGGCGAGCCCGAGGCGACGCTTGATGAAGCTCGATAGCAGGTCACCCGCCATCGCGAGGAGCCCGAACAGGGCTCCGGTGCCGAGCGGCAGCCCGAACGTCGCGCCGGCGAGCGCGGTCGCGGCCACCGCTGCCATCACGCCACGGATGGTCTTGGTCGGGCCTAGCAGTCTTCGCCCATCATAGAAAATGAGCCCGAGGTCGCACGGCGCGCCGAGGCGCGGTCCAAAGGCGATTCGTGCGAGGATCGGCGCACCGTTCGCGACCGTGAGCAGGAGCAGGAGCTCGAGGAATAGCTTTGCGTTCACGTGGCAAGAACGAACTGTTGAGGGTGGATCACCGCAGCGAACTCTTGACGAGATGATAAACCAAGCCGTGATGCGGCAGCTTCCAAACGTCATCAGCCTGTTTCGGCTCACCGCGGTGCCGGTGCTGCTCGCACTCGCCTGGTTCGGCTACCCGCGGGCGTTTCTCGCACTGCTCGTGGTCTCGTTCGCCTCCGACGTTCTCGACGGCCTCGTCGCGCGGCGCTTCGGTCTCACCTCGGAGCTCGGCGCGAGGCTGGACACGGTCGGGGACTTCGCGATCTACTGCACCATACCGCTGGCGGGTTGGTGGCTATGGCCTGAGATTCTTCGCCGCGAGGCGATCTATTTTGCGATGGCGATCGGCAGCTTTTTACTGCCGACGGCGGTTGCGTTGGTGAAGTTTCGACGCCCCTCGAGCTACCACACCTGGGCGGTCAAGATCGCAGCCCTGCTCGTCGGTGGCAGCGTGATCGTCCTGTTCGCGGGAGGGCCGGCGTGGCCGTTCCGAGTGGCCTGTCCGATCAGCGTGCTCGCCGGGCTCGAGGAGATCGCGATCACACTGGTGCTCACGAAGCGCCGCTCCAACGTTCGCTCGCTTTGGCACGTCCTCAGGGCCAAGCGCTAGCAATGTGGTGCTTCGCTGGCGGGTGCAGACGGCGGCGGCTCGCGCCGCGGGCCACGCCGTGGTAACAATGGCCCTGTCCGGGGCGGGTCACCCGGTCTCACTGGCAGGAGGGAACGCGCATGACATCGAGAGTGAAACCCTTGGAGATGGAGGAGATCACCGACGCCGTCGTCAAGGAGCGAATGGCACAGGCGCGCGACGGGTGGTGGAAGGACACCCAGATGTTCGGCGTCATCGGGCGGGTGCCGTCGCTGCTCGGCAGCATCGTCCCGGTGTTCGAGAGCTTCTTCGGAGGTGGGCGGATCGAGCCTCACCTGTTCGAGATGATGCGGCTCAAGACGGGGCAGGTGAACGATTGCGCCTATTGAGCGACGGTCCGCACGGACGCCGTGAGCGCCCAGGTCCGACCGAAAGAAGACGCAATCTTCAGCGGTAACTACAGTTCGCTTCCCCGGCGTGAGGCGCTGGCGGTGGAGCTCGCGGCGCGAATTGCTGGCGACCCCCACACCGTGACCGGCGACTTCTGGGGGGAGCTCAAGTCCGAGTTCAGTGAAGACGAGCTGGTGGAGCTGACCTTTGCCTGCTCCATCTTTAACTGGGGCAACAAGTTCAACATCACCATGCAGCTGGATACCGACGGGGTGTGCTATCCCGACAATCTGGCGTACCGGGAGCTGAAGCCTTGAGAGGTCGGCGGATGCCGGGGCGCAGCTGCCGCCGGCATCCGCCGCTTGCGGGGCGTGGCTAACGCGGGGAGCGCCGTCTTAGCATCCAGCCGATCAGCGCCCCGCCGAGCACGAGCAGGGTGCCGCTCATGTCGGCGCGCTCGACCGCGGGCGCCGAGTGCGGCGTGCCGCTTACGCGCGCGGCTTGCGTCTCGGGCGCGGGGCCGATTTGAACCTCCGGTATCGGGTCAAGGCTGGTGAGCTCCGTCGTGAGGCGTAACATGAGCTGAGCGTTGTCCTCGATTGCGCTCAGTAGCTCGGCGTAGCGGTCGTTCAGCGCTGCGATCTGGCGCTGCATTTGCGCGCGCTGATCACGGCTTTCCCGCAGCTCATCTGCGAGCGCGAGCGAGACCCGGGTCTGCGCGTCGCGCTGGACGCTGACGCGCTCGAGTTCCATCCGGTCGGGCGGCAAGGCGTCGAGCAGTACGTCGACCAATCGCACCGTGCGCGGATCCGGCTGGCTCTGGGTTGCCACCGCGACCTCCGGAGCGGGCGCCCGGGACGGCTCCGGGGGAGGCGGGGCCGGGGCCTTGGCCACGAGCACATCGGGCGCGGTATTCGCCCCGCGCAGAAATACCCGGGCTTCACGCGCCGTCAGCCGCCTGGCCTCGGCCAGATCCGGAATCGACAGGGTGGCGCCGGCCCGCAAGCTGTTCACGTCTCCGGCGATGAACGCCCCCGGGTTTGCGTGGAACAGCGCGACCGCCAGCTGCGACCCGGCGACGCCGGAGCCCTTGGCGAGTCGGGTTGCCAGCACCCACAGGGTATCCCCGCGGGCCACCCGGACCAGGGCAGTGTCCGCGGCGCCGCGCGAGGCGGCGGCGGGCTCGAGCACCTCGACCGTAATGGGCGCGGTCGACGTGTCATGCGCCTGGGTCGGGCTGATGGTCACCGCCGCGGTGGAGGGTGAGTGGGTGCCGGGCACGGTGCCGGCATATCCGGGTGGGTCGAGAAGAGTGGTGTACTCGCGCAAAACCCGGCCCGAGGACGTACTTCCGACCTGGACGATGAAGCTGAGAATTGGCTCCGCGATCGCGACGTCGCTGCTCACGCGGATGATCGGCTTGCCGTCGCGGTTGAATGCCCGCTCGAAGTTCAGACGGGTGTGGGCGTCGGTGTAGGCGAGCCCCGAGTCGCGGTGCTGGTGGCGCGAGGCGAGTCGTATCTCGAGCCAGCTCAATTCGTCGGTGGAGGCTCCGAGTAGCTCGATCTCTCCCGCGAGGGGCTCGCTCAGCTTGGACTCGACCGTCAGCTCCCCGAGACCGAGTGCGAGGGTACTGCCGGGCAGCCCGGTGAGGGCCAAGAGGGTCCATGCGAATGTGGCTGATCTTGGTTGCATCGTGGTCACCTGCATGCGTTTATCTAGGGAGATTTGCCGCTCTCGGGCGGGCGGTCGCGAGGCTATCGGTGGTCGCTCAATTCTCCTCGGGACGCCGCCGCGATGAATCAGGAGGCAAATTTCCTGCCAACTGGCATCGGACTGGGAACGAAGCGATTCGGGCGTCAAGACCACGTCTCCGTCGGGTCGGGGCGTCAAACCCTTGTCGCGAGGCGCGGGGGATTGACGGACGACGGCGGGTACTTGGCGTGCCGGCAGGGCGCACCGTGCTTCGGCGCGGCCGGGTTTCGCCCCACCGATCGGCGAAAGTTTGCCGGTCAGATTGCCGGGCGCGGCCGCACGGGTGGAGCCAGCGTTCCGGGCGGTGAGGGGAGACCGCGGCCGGTTGCGAGCGACCCTCCCTCGGTGCCCACTGGCACGGTAGAATCCGCGGGGTCGATGGCAATTGCGCCGCGGTGACTATCGGAGGAAGGTGATGCACGACACCCTGGTGCTGCGCGCGGCTCAGTTCGCCGCTCATAAGCACCGTGATCAGCGACGCAAGGACGCCGATGCCTCGCCCTACATCAATCATGCCATTGCGGTGGCCTTGACCATCGCCGAGATCGGACACGTGACCGACCCCGAGGTGCTCGCGGCCGCCTTGCTGCACGATACGCTGGAGGACACCGACACCACCGCCGAGGAGCTCGAGCTCGCATTCGGCGACAAGGTGCGCCAGCTGGTGGAGGAGGTGACCGACGACGGGCGTCTACCCGTTCGCGAGCGCAAACGCCGGCAGATAGACCATGCGCCCTCGCTGCCGCGCGAGGCGGTGATCATCAAGCTGGGTGACAAGATCTCCAACGTCCAGGATGTCACCAGCGCCCCGCCGGAGGGCTGGGACATGATCCGCCGGGCCGCGTATCTCGACTGGGCCGAGGCGGTCATCGACAACTGCCCCAGCGTCAATCGCCCGCTCGAGCGGTATTTCCGCGAGGTGCTCGCGGAGGGGCGCCGGGCGCTCACCGGCGAGCCGGGAAGTCACCTTCCGCCCGCGGGCGGCGGCAAGCGTAGGTGAGTTTCTGGGAAGCGCTCGAGCAGCGCGTGCGAGAGCGCGGGGTACGGGTCGAGGAACGTCTCGCTCTCATCGATCATCTGCGTCGGGCTGACGGCGAGGTGTCGCTCGCAGAGGAGCGGCAGCGCTTGCTGCGCGGGGTCGACGAGGCGGCGCGTCGGGTGCGCGAGGCGCTGCCGTGATTCACCCCGTTCGCCTCGTGGTGCAGTCATTTCGGGGCTGGAAGGGTCCGGCCGAGTTCCGGCTGGATCGCGCGGTCACCGCCATCGTCGGCGAGAACGGATGCGGCAAGAGCAGCACTTTGAACGCGGTGGAGTGGTGCCTGTTCGGATCCGAGGTGGAAAAGCGTGGCTCGGGGCTGCCCGAGCGTCAGGACTGGGAGGTCGCGCCGCGCGGCGGAGCGGCGGGGCCGACGCGGGTCAGCCTTACCCTCGCGGTCGACGGCGCCGACGTCGAGCTCATCCGCGAGCGCCCGTCCGGGGCGCGACACGACGAGCTCTCGATCACTCTGGCGGACGGTTGCCGCCTCGACGCGACAAGGGCCGATCGGTGGCTGCGCGAGCGGGGACTCGACGACTGGGAGACCTACCGGCGCGCCCACTGCTTTCATCAGGAGGCGGCGCGGCGGCGGGTCACCGAGAAGTCGGACCGCGATGCCATCCTCGCGACCCTGCTAGGCCTTGAGGCGGACCTGCGGGTACGCGAGATCATCGAGTCGCAGTCGAGTGCAAGAGTGTTTTCGCAGCTCGAAGATACGCTCGCCGATCTGGAAGGCCACATCCTCGATCGCCGGACCCGGCCGCAGCGCGCTCTTGGTGATGTCGAGCGGCGCCTCGGGGAGAAGGGAGTGAGCCGGGCGCAGATCGGGCCGTCCCGGGTCGCCGAGATCCGCGAGCGGCTCATCGAGCGCGCGCGCCGTCTTGCCGCCATCCTCGAACTCGAGACGCAGTTGCCCGATGCGAGCGGGGTCCAGGCCCTGGAGGACTGGGCCCGGCGCTGGCCGAGCGTGGCGCGGGGCGACGCGCCGGGTCTGCGTCGGTTGGCAGGGCTACAGACCCGAAAGGGAAAACTGGCCGGCGCGCTCGCCACGGCCGAGCCGGCCGAGGCGCGTTGGAAGGGCGCGCGGCGCGACCTTTTGGAGGCCCGGCGCGACGGCGGCGAACGTGCTCACCGAGAGGCAGAGCGTGACGCGGCAGAGCAGGCCCTTCGGGCCGCTCGTGAAGCGCTGAAGCAGACGCAGGCCCTGGCCGTGCTCTTGCGAGACGCCCTCGAGGTGTTGACCCCGACCCCCGCCCGGCTCGAATGCCCGGTCTGCGAGACCCCGGTGCCGGATCTTCTCGGCCGGATCGAGACGGCGCTCGGCCGGCTCGACAGCGACCGGGTGGCGGCGCTCGAGGCCGAGATCACCGATCACACCGCAAGGCTCGAGCGAGCGCGGGCCGCGCTCGCGGACCTCGAAGGGCTGGCCGACGCGGAGGCGGCGGCGAGCTCTCACCTCGAGAAGGCCCGCGTCGCGCTCACCCAGCATCTCGAGGATCCGGCGCCGGGCGCCGACTACGATGCGGTCGCCGCCGCGCGGGCGAGAATCGAGGCTCTCGAGGCCGAGATCCGAGGGCTGGAAGGTCTGATGGCCGCCCGCGAACAAAGCCTCGCGGCGCACGCCGCGGACCTCGAGCTGCTGCGACTGTTCGAGGAGTGGGACGAGCTGAGTACGCGTGTGACCGAGGAGCTCGACCTGCATCGGACTCCCGCCGGCTCCGAGCTCGAGCGCGCGATTGACGCCGCCGCCGGCTTTGCGCTCGACCTCGATGCGCTGGCAGGGATGGCGCGCGAGGTCCAGGAAGCGCGATCGAGGGCCCGGGAGGCGGAGGTCAATCAAAGTCTCGGCGAGTATTACGCCTTGATCACCGGCACCGGCGGTCGCCTCCAGGTTCGCACCCACATGACGGCGAAACGGATCGGCTACCAGCTGGTGGACGCTACCGGGGCGCCGGCGCTCGCGGTCTTGAATCAGGCGGCGATCAACGCGGTGTCGCTCGCGATGGTGTGCGCGCAGGCCGAGGCTCGGGCGCGGGCCGGCGGACTGGCGTGGGTGGTTCTCGACGACCCGGTACAGAGCCTGGACGTTGCCCATCAGGCTGGGCTCGCGCGGGCGCTCGAACGCCTGAGCGACTCTTGCTCGGTGCTGCTCGCGGTCGTTCCCTCCGCTCTCGTCGATAGGTTGCGCGATTACGTCAGTGCCCCGCGGCGAATCGGTTACCTGGGAGCGTGGGACCCCGATGGAGGCGCTTCGGTCGAGCGCTGGGAGGACCGGTGAGGCTCGAGGTATTCCGACGTCTGGAAATGCTCGACGGCCAGTTCGCGCTGCAGTACGGCAAGCTCGTGCAGAAGCTGCTGGCGATCGCGTTCTGCGCGGCGGGAGCGGAGCGGGTGACGGAGCGAGGCACGCAGGGGATCGATCTCGAGATCACGCGAGCGGGCGGGTCGCGGCTCGCGCTCGAGGTGAAGACCACGAAGTCGAAGGTCGTCTTCGCCGACAAGGACCTCGCCGGGCTAGGAGCCCGCGCGGCGGAGGGTTTCGCGCCGTACTTCGCGGTGCTCGGGCCGGGCCTGCTCGATGAGTGGGTGTTCGCGCACTACTGCCTGGGTGAAATCCGTTCCGGTGCCGCTTATTCGCCCGTCCAGCTGCGTCCCTATCGTGACCCTGAGCTCGAGGGCTGGGTACGAGATTTCTTCGACCAGGCGGTCATCGAGCATGCGGCGGTGGCGATGGGCGAAGGGCAGAGCGGGCTAGACCTCGTGCTGCGCGGCTACCCGGTGTTCGCCATCGCTTGAGGCGAGCGCGCCGGCAAGTTCGGTTCGCTCCCATCACAGCAACAGGAGAATTCCGTGGGCGGGTTCGCCGGTAGCGGTCTCGATCGCGCGCACGTAGAGCTCGACCTGCGCCTCGTAGCGCGCGCGTCGATCCGAGAGCTCGCGGTCGGTCTTGAAGTCGACCACCGTCCACTTTCCCCCAGCCCCCGTCGACTCCCTGAATGCGAGGTCGACGACGCCTTCGGCCAGGGTGCCGTCGTCGAGCCGGAGTACCAGCGGGGTTTCCCGGTGGAGCGCACCAGCGTCCGCGCAACGAGCCGCACGCCGAAACACCTCGTGCCCGAGTGCCGCGGTCACCGTCTGCTCCGCGGCGTCGATCTCCTCATCGAGCGCACCCAGCAACCGCCCCTGGGTGCGCGCGGCCGCGAGCACGTCGGCCGGACTCGCGCTCGGATCGATGACGGAAAGAAGAACGTGCACGAGGTGGCCGAAGCGACGACCGGCGGGGCGGGCGCCGCATTCCCGCGGGACCTCGAGCAGCTCGACCCGGTCCCGCGGGCGGGCGGGCTCACCCGTCAGCATCGTG
>JBFHLI010000071.1:0-14408 GCA_041594935.1 Gammaproteobacteria bacterium
ATCTTCGATCCACTCCGAGAAGTGGGAGCGGTCGCGATCCGCGCCGTGGTCGTAGCCCGCCTCGTAGGCCTCGGTCACGCGTTGCTCCTCGAGCTTCGGGTTGCCCAGGTAGCCCCCGATCCATCCGAGCAGGTAGTCGCGCCGCACCTTGAGCCGCTCCATTTCGTCCACCGCGCGATAGTACGATTCGTCCACTCTAGCCCTCCCGGCACTCCAAAGGGTCGAACCCTCACGCGCCGAGTCTACGCAAGCGTCCGGATCGGTGACAATATTTCCAATGGACAGGAATCGGATGTCAATGGGCGAGCGATGACCCACCGCGTGAGGCTGAACCCGAGCGGGCGCACCTTCCTGGTCGAATCGCAGGATACGGTTCTGGAATCGGGGCTGCGTTCCGGGGTGGCGCTCGATTTCGGGTGCGCGAACGGCAGCTGCGGTCGGTGCAAGGCGCGCATTGCCAGCGGCGCGGTGCGGAAAGTGAGATTTCACGACTTCGCCTTGACCGAGGCCGAGAAGCTTCGGGGCGAGACGCTGCTATGCTGCGTGTCTCCCGACAGCGACCTCGTCATCGAGGTGGGCGAGGCCGGCGGTGTCGCGGATATTCCGACGCAGAGCATACCGAGCCGGATCCATCGCCTCGAGCGAGTGGGGGAGACCCTGCTGGTCGCGATCCGCACCCCCCGAAGCCGGGTGTTGCGGTTCCTCGCCGGGCAACACGTTCACCTCGCGCTCGAGGACGGCCCCCGCTCGGCCCGATCGCTCACAAACTGTCCCTGTGATGGCATGAATCTCCAGATCCATGTCGAGGCGGATCCGGCCGATCCGTTTGCGGCGTACCTGTTCCAGGACGCCCGCAAAGGGGATGGGATCCTCGTCGAGGGACCCGATGGCGACTTCACGCTCGACGAGTCGTCCGACCGACCGGCGGTCTTCATCGGCCGTGACACCGGGTTTGCACCGTTGCGAAGCCTCATCGAGCACGCCATCAACCTGGAGCGCTCGACGCCGATGCGCCTGTTCTGGCAAGTCTCTTCTCCCGGTGAGCCCTACCTCCACAACTTGTGCCGGTCTTGGGTGGATGCGCTCGACGACTTCCGTTACCAAGCGCACTCGGTATCCACCGGCGACGCGAGCTGGCCCGAAGCGCTCCTGCGCTCGATTTGCCACGACGAAGTCCGAGCCGGCGCGTGCGACTTCTATCTGTCGGGGCCCGATGAGTTCATCCGCGAGTGCAACGAGACCCTAACGCGAGCCGGAGTCGAGCCGGCCCGAGTTCGGGTTAACGCGCTCGAGCGGGCCCGGCCCCTACCGCCCCGCTAGCACATCAGGACCGAGAGGTTTGTCGAGGCGCTATTCCGGCGGCATCGGGTCATCGGTGCTCGACCAAAGGTTGGCGAAGCTATCGCGCATCTTCTCCCAGACTTCCGGGCCCTCGACTTCCATCGCCTGGTCCATCACCCACCGATTGGTCTGGGTTTCCCCCATCACCTCCAGCACGCAGCGGCCGAAGTATCGGTAGAGGTCATAGCCGGGCGCCTCGCCGACGAAGGACAGCTGCGCGTAATCGGCGAGCCGGTCGTTCAGCCGCTCTATGAACGGCTCCCGGTAACGTCCCGGGCCGGCCAGGTCCAGCAGGTTGTCCTGCATGTGATCCGCAAAGCCCCATGCGAGCTGGTTGACGAACGCTTCGCGTTGCGACTGGTCGAGTCGCGCGAAAGCGAGGCGGTCACACAGGTGGACGATGAATGCGAGGAACTCGCAGATGACCCCCACCCGCTCCTTGTCGGAGAGATACTCAAACCCGTCCCGATGCAGCTTCCTGGCGGTTTCGAGCGAGAGTCGCCAGCCAATGAACGCCAGGGCCCCGGCGTGCTCGGTCGCCGATTTCGACAACGTTTGCTCGGCCCTGGCCCGGTGCCATCGATTCTTGATCCTGATCGCGACCATCGGGCGGCTGTCTCCGTTCTGGCAATCGATCGGGCGGCGCCATGCATGTTACCGTAACCCGGGCCGCGTTCGACCCAAGCGGTCCGCAGGAATCCATCCAATGCTACTGCGCATCGAAGGCATTCTAAGCTCCTCGGAACTTGCCCGAGCCCGCGCGTTGCTCGGCGCGGCGACCTACGCTGACGGCAAGGCATCCGCGGGCACCTGGGCTCGGCGCGTAAAGAACAATCTGGAGCTCGAAGCCGGCTCCCCGGGCGCCGATGAGCTCAACCGGCTCGTCGTCGGCAACCTCTATCGCCATGCGGCATTCCGCAGTGCCGTCTTGCCCCATCGCGTATCGGCGGCGTTCTTCGTCCGCTACACCGAGGGCATGTCCTACGGTGAGCACATCGACGACCCGGTGATGGGCGAGCCGCAACGCTATCGTTCCGACGTCGCGGTCACGGTCTTCATCAGCGACCCGGCCGAGTACGATGGCGGAGAGCTGGTGATCCAGGCCGCCTACGGCGAGCAGCGCATCAAGCTTCCGCCCGGTGACGCAATTGCCTACCCCGCGTCCAGCTTGCACCGGGTGAGCGAGGTCACCCGGGGCGAGCGGGTGGTTGCGGTGGTGTGGGCGCAGAGCCTGGTTCGCGACCCGGCCCGAAGGGAAGTTCTCTACGATCTGGACGTCGCCCGGCAAAGCCTGGAACGGGTCACTCCCGATGCCCAGGTCACGGCTCGGGTCCAGAGCGCCTACGCCAATCTGGTGCGAATGTGGGCCGAGGTCTAGTGAGGGTCCGATCGGGCGGAGTGAGGTCGCCTGGTCAAACGTAGCGCCGATGTTCGGCACGGCGCCGGCCTGCGCGCTGGACGATCACCCCTCTGACGACCGAGAGATTCTCCACCCGCGTCGGCGGGTAGCGCGGGTTGAGCGGCGCGAGATGCACCGCGCCGGCTCGAATCGAGAGCTTGCGAAAGAGGTAACGTCCCTCGACCTCGGCCAGCACGAACGCACCATCGGTGAGGCGGCCGGTCGGATCGATGATGATCACGCAGCCTTCGCGAAACTCCGGCTCCATGCTGTCGTCCTTGACCATCAGCGCAAACGGCTCGGCCTCGATGCAGGTGGTGGGCTCCATCGTTACCCCGGCGGGCTCGCCCGGCCCTCACCGATCGATTCGACCGGGCCGATGCTCTTGTGGGGCGTGAACACCCCGCAGCCGAGCCGCCGGCAGGGGCCGACCCCTTTCGCCTGCAGCACCAACGACCGCATGGAATCGACCTCGGCCACCAGGACGGCACGGGTCAGCACCGTTCGCTCGGCACCGGTTAGGCGGCTGGACATGCCGCAAAGTATTCTCACCGCAACGATTCCGAGCCGCCCGAGCTCGCGCGTCACCCATTCGATAAACCGGCCCTCGTCGTGAAGCTCCGGTTGAAGCGCGACGTGGCGGGCGAACAGGGTCGCGGACGGCGATAGTGGTCTCACGCGGTGCGACTGCACCCGCAGCAAATGGCCACCGATCGAGAGGGCACATCCGCACAGGGCCTCGCAGTCGTGCTGCCGCGCTCGCGGCACCCGCAGCACGAGCCGCGTGCGCCGCGACGGGTGCAGCAGGCCTCCGTCGGCGGATTGAGGTCTTACCCAGCCGTTCGCGGACGGGGCAACCTGAATGAGGTGCAGTCCGGTCCCGGGCTCGTGGGTGAACCACGGCAAGCACCGTGCCACCTCGGACCCGAGGTCGAAAGCGTGGTCCACCGGCAGCGAGCGTGCCTGGATCTGATACACCACATCCACCGAGCCGATCGGCTCGGATTCGCCTGCGGCTTCTCCTTGGTGCTTCGTCGACATCACGGGGCAAGGCAATGGCTAGCCTTCACCCGGGTCATCCAGAACGCGGGAGAATTCGCTCTCGAGGATCGATTCCCAGTTCTCGGGCGTGTCCGGAAACGGCGGGCGAATGTCCATGCGGAAGAACCTCTCGCTTCGGGCACCTTCGCGAACCTTGCCCACCAGCGCCTCGAAGGAGTCGATGTCGTGATTGCGGATGAGGATTTCGCTGAGCAGGAGCATCGTGATCGGCTCAGGTGTCTTGCACCCGGTCGAGGTATCGCGCCCGGAGGTGAAGGCGCCGCGAACGGGCGCCCGGCGCATCCGCGAATTCGCCTCGGGTGTGCAGAGCGTTGTTGCACACGATTCCCTGACCGGGTTGGAGCCGGACACGGCGGACGTGGGGCGACGCCGCGCTTATCAGCCGGCGGAGCGACTCGGCCGCCTCGCCGGTGCAGGCATCTGGGTGCCATTCGACGTGGCGCTTGCGGGCGGTGTATCGCATGTGGAGCGTGCCCTCTGGGCGGGCGACCGAGAACACCGGTCCAGAGCGCGCGGGACGAATCGTCCGCTCGCCTTGAACATTCGCGGGGATCGTCATCGCGCTGGGGCGCATGAGGGCGGCGACGAGGCCCGGGTCCTGGTCTCGCAGGCCAATGTAGACGATCTCGGGATCGAGCAGCTCGTTGTCCCCGCCGGTCGGAGCGCAAGATACGCAGTGCATGATGATACCGTGCACCTGTCTCGCCGCCTCGTTGTAATAGCCGTCGGTGTGCCAATTGATCGGCCGAGCGGTGTACGGGACGTATTCGTCGGGCAGGGCCGCGGATCGGACCCGGATGGACGCGATGCCGTCGTCTTCACCCCCGAGGGTTCGGTCCAGGCGGCGCAGACCGAGCTGGCGGGCGAGGGCGGCGACCATGGTGCGCGAGGGGGCGGGCTCCAGGGCCGGTCCGGCGTAGATTGCGTAGTTGCGAGCGCGGCAGCCGGCCCGCAGCTCCCCGAGCTCTTGGTCGCTCAGGTGCAGCGGGTCTCTCAGCTCGACCACCAGCTCTCGGTCGGTCCGGTCCGCGACCTCGAGCTTTCGGTCCCGCCATCGGTGGTAGGCAGCCCGGTTGCGCAGATCGAACGGGTGATGGACGCCCCCGGCGGAGCCCGAAGTCGAATCGCGATGCGGCGCGCCGGCCGAAACCACGCTGGTAGCCGTCTGCGCGACGCCGGGCGCGGGAGCCTGAAGGGATCTCATCGGGTAAAGATTGGTACAGATGCCAACAGGGTCGATATATCCCCTTTGGCATAGTGGGGTCACCGATCTATCTCTTTGGGCAAGTGCAAACTACGAACGTCCGGCATTAAACTCTGGAAACGCCCAGGCCCAATTTTCGGCCGAGGAGGCTTCCACATGAGTAAACATGACACCCCGATGCTCGACCAGCTGGAAGACGGGCCGTGGCCGAGCTTCGTGTCCGGGATCAAGCGGTTACGCGACGAGCACGCGGATCGGCGCATCAACGAGGTCGCCAATGATCTGCTGGGGCAGCTGGAGCATTCCTACGAGACCCGGCGCGGTTACTGGAAGGGCGGCACGGTGAGCGTGTACGGGTACGGCGGTGGAATCATCCCGCGATTCTCCGAAGTCGGCGATCAATTCCCCAAGTCGCGGGAGTTCCACACCCTCCGGGTTCAGCCTCCGGCCGGGAACTATTATACGACCGACATTCTTCGCCAGCTCGCCGACAGCTGGGAGAAATGGGGCTCGGGGCTCGTGACCTTTCACGGCCAGACCGGGAATATCATGTTCATCGGGGCCACCACCGACAACACGCAGCACTTCTTCGACGAGATCAACGAGTACGGATTCGATCTCGGCGGAGCCGGCCCGTGCGTGAGAACCGCCCAGTCGTGCGTCGGGGCGGCGCGCTGCGAGCAGTCTTGCGCGAACGAGCACAAGATTCACCGGGACCTGGTGAACAATTTCACCGACGACATCCATCGTCCCGCGTTGCCGTACAAGTTCAAGTTCAAGGTGTCGGGCTGCCCCAACGACTGCATGAACTCGATCGAACGAGCCGATTTCGCGGTGATCGGCACCTGGAGGGACGACATGAAGGTCGACCAGGCGGAGGTCAAGGCGTACGTGGCGCGCAAGGGCCGCAAGTACGTCATCGACAACGTGATCACGCGCTGTCCGACCAACGCCCTGTCTCTCGAGGACGACGATACCCTCTCCGTCGACAATCGCAGCTGCGTGCGCTGCATGCATTGCCTCAACGTGATGCCCGCCTGTCTTTCCCCCGGTGACGAGAAGGGGGTGAGCCTGCTCATCGGTGGCAAACGCACCCTCAAGATCGGCGATCTGTTCGGCACCGTGATCGTCCCGTTCATGAAGCTCGAGGCGGAGGAAGACTACGAGCGCTTGGTGGAGATCGCCGAGGAGACGATCGATTTCTTCGCCGAGAACGCGTTGGAGCACGAGCGGGTCGGGGAGATGATCGAGCGCATCGGCCTGATCAACTTCCTCGAGGGAATCGGACTCGACGTGGACCCGAACATGGTGGCGCACCCGCGCGAGAGCTCGTACGTGCGCACTGACCGTTGGGACGAGGAAGCGGCCAAGTGGTTCGAGCGCAAGGCGAAGAGCGCGGCGGCGAAGGCATGATGTCTTCAGGAGTCGCCATTTCGGCCTCCGGGCCGAGCGTGGCCGGCGGCGGGACTTTGCGGTCCTCATCAGATTCGGAGGCGAACTGAGAATGGCGAAGAAACATCGGATGCCGATCGAGAGCGGATGTCCCGACGGCTTTCAGTACATGCATCCGGTCATGCTGAAGAACTTCGGCCAGTGGCGCTACCATACCCACCCCCGCCCCGGTGTGCTGTGCCATGTCTCCCACCACGGCGATCGAATTTGGACGGTGCGCGCAGGCACCCAGCGCATTCTCGACGTCTTCACCCTGAGGAAGCTCTGCGACATCGCCGACCGGTACGCGGATGGTCACGTGCGATTCACTATCCGCAGCAACATGGAATTCATGCTCGCGGACGAGGCACGAGTCGATCCGCTCATCGAGGCTCTGGAGGCGGAGGGCTTCGTGGTCGGGGGTACTCAGAATTCGGTCGCTTTCATCTCCCACACCCAGGGCTGGTTACACTGCGACATCCCCGGCACCGACGCCTCCGGCGTGGTCAAGGCATTGATGGACGAGCTGGTGGAGGAGTTTCGCAAGGCGGAGATGCCGAACCGGGTGCACATCACGACTTCCTGCTGCCAGATCAACTGCGGGGGGCAGGGCGACATTGCGATCAACATCCAGCACACCAAGCCGCCGAAGATCAACCACGATCTCGTCGCCAACGTGTGCGAGCGGCCATCGGTCGTCGCCCGCTGCCCGGTCGCCGCGATCCGACCGGCGATGGTGAACGGCAAGCCATCGCTTGAGGTGGATGAGAAGAAATGCATCTGCTGCGGGGCCTGCTACCCGCCCTGTCCTCCGATGCAGATTAACGATCCGGAGCACTCGAAGCTCGCGATATGGGTGGGAGGCAATCATTCCAACGCGAGGAGCAAGCCTTCGTTTCAAAAGCTGGTTGCGGCCGGACTGCCGAACAACCCGCCGCGGTGGCCGGAGGTGGCGGCGGTGGTCAAGAAGATCCTCCGCGCTTACAAGGAAGATGCTCGGGATTGGGAGCGGATCAATGACTGGATCGATCGCATCGGGTGGCCACGTTTCTTCGAGCTCACCGAGCTCCCGTTCACGAAATTTCACATCGACGACTGGCGGGGTGCGCGCAAGAGTTTGAATGCCTCGAGCTACATTCATTTCTGAGCGAGAGCTGACGGAGCGCGCCACGGAGCTCATGAAATTCGGATTGATGATCAACGAAGGGCCGTACCAGCACCAGGCATCGGACTCGGCCCTTCAGTTCGCCCGGGCGGCACTCGCCGCCGGACACGAGATCTTCCGGGTGTTCTTCTACCTCGACGGGGTCAACAACGGCACCCGCCTCACGACCCCACCCCAGGACGATCGTCACCTGCAGAGGCAGTGGACCGCGCTTGCGGCCGAGCATGAACTGGACCTCGTGGTCTGCATCGCAGCGGCTCAACGCCGCGGCATCGTCGACAAGGCGGAGATGAAACGCCACGGCAAGGATGCGCACAATCTGGCGCCAGGGTTTCGAATCTCGGGGCTCGGCCAGCTGATCGAGACCGCGATCGAGGCCGATCGCCTGGTCGTGTTCGGGGACTGACCGCGAGGTGACACTATGAGCGACCAGGAATCGGGCGACGAGGGTGCCACCACCGGGGTGGTCAAGAAGTTGATGTATGTGAACCGTCGCGCGCCCTACGGGAGCATCTATGCGCTCGAGGCGCTGGAGATCGTGCTCGTCGGGGCGGCGTTCGATCAAGACGTCAGCGTGGCGTTCATGGATGACGGCGTTTACCAGCTCAAGCGAGGACAGGATACGGAAGGTATCGGGATGAAGAACTTCTCACCCGCGTACCGCGCCCTGGAAATGTACGACGTCGAGAAGCTCTTCGTGGAGGAAGAGTCGATGTCGGCGAGAGGACTTCGGGTCGAGGATCTTTTGGTGCCGGTCGAAGTGCTCAGCGCAGCTGCGCTCGGCCGGCTGATGGATGAGCAAGACGTGCTGTTTAACTTCTGAGGATCCGATTAGGGCACCGATCATGGGCACGTTGCACACCATCAACAAGTCGCCGTTCGAGAAGCGCTCGCTAGAGAGTTGTCTGCGCGTGACGCTGCCCGGCAGCACGATCTTGCTGATCGAAGACGGTGTGTATGCGGCGATGAAGGGGGGCGAGTTCGAAGCCACGCTCGTCGCTGCGATCGACCGGGTCAAGGTATGTTGCCTGCAGCCCGACTGGCTGGCGCGGGGGCTGGGCGATCGCACCGCGATCGAGGGCATCGACTTCGTCGACTACGAAGGATTTGTGGCGCTCGCGGTCGCGCACGAGCGGGTGCAGGCGTGGCTTTAGATGTGGACCGGTTTGAAATCTGGAAGTTGAACTACGGAGCAATCAATTATGGGAATCCAAATCAACGGCAAGACCCTCGAGACGGACGAGGAGGGCTATCTCGCAAATTTGAGCGACTGGTCGCCCGAGGTGGCCGAGCACATGGCGAGTCTGGACGAGTGTGATCTCACTGAGAATCACTGGGAGGTGATCAATTTCCTGCGCCAGTACTACGACGAGTACCAGATTGCCCCCGCGGTGCGCATTCTTACCAAGGCAATCGGCAAGAAGCTCGGCAAGGACAAGGGTAACAGTCGGTACCTGTACGAGCTCTATCCGTACGGTCCGGCGAAGCAGGCCTGCAAGTACGCGGGCTTGCCGAAGCCGACCGGCTGCGTCTGATTCCGTGGTGATCGATCGGCGCGGAAACGGCGCACTCCGGTGTCGGGGCTGACCCTCGCCGGTGCATTGCTCCTCTACGCCTCGGCGGCGGTGCTGGTGGTCGGGGTCGCGGCGAAGATCGGTCGCTACCTGCGGGTGCCGGCACCGCTGAAGATTCCCACCACCCCGGCACCGCTCAGCTACGCGGGGGTGGGGTGGCGAATGGTCAAAGAGGTGGTCTTCTTCACGAGCCTGTTCAAGGCGACAAAGTGGACCTGGCTGTTCGGATGGATCTTCCATGCGGCGCTGCTGGTGGTGCTGCTCGGACACCTGCGCTACTTCATCGACCCGGTCTGGGCGTGGGTCGCGCAGCTGCAGGGCCTCGGACAGTACGCGGCTCTGCTGATGATGCTGGGGCTCGTCGGTCTTTGGGGACGGCGGGTGCTGGTGGACCGCGTGCGTTACGTATCCTCGCTGTCGGACCACCTGATGCTTTGGCTGCTCATCGCGATCGCGGGGACCGGATTCCTGATGCGCACCGTCAGCCACATTGACGTGGTGGGGCTCAAGGCTTTCGTCCTCGGTCTGGTCTATTTCGACTGGCACCCCTTGCCCGGTGAGCCCGTGCTGCTCCTGCACCTCGGTCTGGTCGCGGTCCTGATGCTGGTGTTTCCCTTCAGCAAGCTGCTCCACGCGCCGGGTCTATTCTTCAGCCCCACCCGCAATCAGGCCGACAATCCCCGTGAGCGGCGCCATCTCGCCCGGTGGGCGGCCGAGCTCGAATCCGACCGCGGTCGTTGAGGACAGGGAATGGCTGAGTTCGAAACCCCGAGCCTGAAGAACTATCCCGAGATCCCGGTGGTGGTGGAGGGGGCGATGGCCCACAGCCGGCCGTTTCAGGCCTCGTCCGCGCACCAGGAGCAGCTCGGATTTCCCGGCGAGCTGGTGGATAACTGGCAGGGCATTGCGGTCGAGAAGATGGGCGAGCTTGCGGGAAAGTATCGTTCCCTGCAGGTCTTTCTCGATGCCTGCGTCAAGTGTGGCGCCTGCACCGACAAGTGCCATTACTACCTCGGCACCGGCGATCCGAAGAACATGCCGGTGGCGCGACAGGATCTGTTCCGCAAGGTGTATCGTCGTTACTACACGTTCGCCGGAAAGCACTTTCCGTGGCTGGTGGGGGCCGAGGACCTTACCCGGCCGGTGCTCGACGACTGGTACACCTACTTCCATCAGTGCTCTCAGTGCCGGCGCTGCTCGGTCTTCTGTCCGTTCGGCATCGACACCGCCGAGATCTCGATGGCAGCCCGCGAGATCATGAACCGGATCGGGCTCGGCCAGAAGTACACCAACGAGATCGTCGGCAAGGTCCACCAGCTCGGCAACAATCTCGGCTTGCCCGAGCCCGCGTTGCGCGACACTCTGGAGGGCCTCGAGGAGGACGTGGAGGAGGCGACCGGAGCCAAGGTCCGATTCCCCCTGGACGAGGCGGGGGCGGAAGTGCTGCTCGTAACCCCGTCGGCCGACTTCTTCGCCGAGCCGCACGTCGACGGACTCATCGGCTACGCCAAGGTGCTTCACCAGGCGGGGATCGCTTGGACCCTGAGCTCCGCCGCCTCCGAGGCAGCGAATTTCGGGCTCTTCATCGGCAGCTACGAGAACATGCGCCGGATCGCGTTACGGATCCGGGAGGCCGCGCTTGACCTCGGGGTGAGACGCATCGTGTTCGGGGAATGCGGCCACGCTTGGCGAGTGGCCTACAGCTACCTCAACACCCTGGCGGGCCCCTTTGATTTCCTGGACTCCCGCTACCCCGTGCCGCAGCACATCGTGGAGGTGACCCACGACCTGATCTCCCGCGGAGCGCTGACGCTCGACCGGTCGGCCAACGACGAGCGCCGGGTGACTTTCCACGATTCCTGCAACGTCGCGCGGGCCTCGAGAATGGGGTCGATTCCCGGCGGTCAGTTCAAGCTCCCGCGCGAGGTGATCCGCGCGAGCTGCAGTCATTTTTTTGACATGCCGCCCGAGACCATCGGTGAGAGCACATTTTGCTGCGGCGGAGGCGGCGGGCTGCTGACCGATGACCTCGTGGAGCTGCGGGTCAAGGGGGCCCTGCCGCGGATGCAGGCGCTCAGGGACGTCGTGGAGCGGCACGGCGTGACCCACATGGCCGCGATCTGCGCGATCTGCAAGAGCCAGTTTGCGAAGGTGATGCCGTATTACGGCCTCGACATGGATCAGGTGGTGAGCCTGCACCAGCTCGTCGGTGACGCGATCGTGCTCGGTGCGAAGTCATGAGCCGCCCTAACGCAACCCGAACGGAGAATCACTGAGTGGCCACTCCCTGGAGCAAGACGTACAAAGCTGAGAATCACACTTTCCGCAAGTTCCGCGAGGGCGAGCAGGGCTGGAAACGATTCGGCGATCAGATCTTCGATGCGGATCACTCGGATAAGTGTCCGACGTACGTGCACCGAACCCCACCGTGCCAGGCGGGCTGTCCGGCCGGTGAGGATGTTCGCGGGTGGCTACAGATCGTGCGCGGAATCGAGAAACCTCCGGCCGATCTCAGCTGGCAGGAATATGCCTTCCGGCGCGCAACCGACGCCAACCCGTTTCCGTCGCAGATGGGTCGGGTGTGCCCCGCGCCCTGCGAGGCTGGCTGCAACCGCAACGAGGTGGATGATTTCGTGGGCATCAACGCGGTCGAGCAATTCATCGGCGACCACGCCATCGACCACGATTTTCGGTTTCAACCCCCGGCGCGCGAGAGCGGAAAGCGGGTGGCCATCGTGGGCGGCGGACCGGCCGGGCTGACCGCCGCTTATCAGCTGCGCCGGCTTGGGCACGCGGTCACCGTCTTCGATGAGCACGAGGGCCTGGGGGGCATGATGCGATACGGCATCCCCGGGTACCGCACCCCGCGCGAGCGCTTGGACCGAGAAATCCAACGCATCCTCGACCTCGGCGAGATCGAGCTCAAGCTCGGCACCCGGGTTGGTAGAGATCTGAGCATCGAGCAGCTCGAGGCCGATCACGACGCCATCCTGTGGGCGGTCGGCTGTCAGACCGGCCGGCGGCTGCCGGTGCCCGGCGCCGAGGCGCCCAACTGTGTGAGCGGGGTCCAGTTCCTCGAAGCCTTCAACACCGGTCGCCTCAAGATCGGGGCAGGACGGGTGGTGTGCGTCGGCGGTGGAGATACCTCAATCGACGTGGTCTCGGTCGCGAGGCGGCTCGGTCACATTCGCACGTTGAATCCCCAGGACCGGCCCGAGCTGGTGGTGCACGGTTTCGTGGCCCACGATGCCGCCACCGCGGCGGTGCGCACCGGGGCCGACGTGACGCTCACCTCGCTGCTGCCGCGCGAGGCGATGACCGCGGCGCAGCGCGAGGTCCAGGATGCACTGCAGGAGGGGGTTGCGATCATCGACGGGGTGATGCCGATCGAGGTCGTCCTCGATGAGCAGGGTCGGGCGAGGGCGCTGCGGATGTGTGAGTGTGACTGGGTCGACAATGCGCCGGTGCCGCGCGAGGGCACCGAGTTCGAGCTCGAAGCCGACCTGGTGGTGGCGGCGATCGGCCAGGGCGGCGACCTGAGCGGAATCGACGAGCTCGATAACGGACGGGGCTTCATCGATGCGGACAAGACCTACCGGGTGCCGCAGCGCCCCGGACACTTTGTGGCGGGGGACATCGTGCGTCCGAACCTGCTCACCAACGCGATCGGGCAAGCATCGATTGCGGCGGCTGGAATCGATCATTATCTGAACGGCGATGAGCCGACCCGACGCCCCAAGGTCGACGTGCACCATTTCAATCTCCTGCAGAAACTGCGCGAAAGTGGCCTCGGTCCGGGGGAATATGATCACCGCGCGGAGTGGGGTACTTGTGACGCGGATTACTCCATTCACAACTACGAGGACCGCTCGACCCACGAGGTCGTGCCCGCCGACGAGCTGTTCCTGGCGCACTTCGAGGCCCGGGCCCGACACAAGCGGCCCGAGAAGGTGCCCGATGCGGAGGCGGTGCTGGGTCACTTCGAGGAGCGCACCGAGTGCCTCCCGGAGGCGGAAGCGGTGGCAGAGGCGGATCGCTGCATGAGCTGCGGCATGTGCTTCGAATGCGACAACTGCGTCATCTTCTGCCCTCAGGACGCGGTGTTCCGCGTGAAGAAAGACCAGCGAACCCTGGGGCGATACGTCGACACCGACTACGCCCGTTGCATCGGCTGTCACATCTGTGCCGACGTGTGCCCCAGCGGGTACATCGACATGGGCATGGGCAAGTGAGCC
Source organism: Gammaproteobacteria bacterium (assembly GCA_041594935.1). GTDB lineage: Bacteria > Pseudomonadota > Gammaproteobacteria > HK1 > HK1 > JBFHLI01. Next base: position 13,412 of record JBFHLI010000071.1, read on the forward strand.
GGAGACGGGGGCCGACATGGGCAAGAGCGCGCCGATCGCCGTCCTCCTCGTCGCCCTCGGCTGCGGGTCCGGCGCTGCGAACGCGCTGGGACCGCAGCTCGAGATCCCGGCATCGGCCGGAGAGCAGTGCGTCGAGCCGACACCGGTCATTCGCCGCGAGCACATGCGCTTTCTCCTCCATCAGCGTGAGCGCACGGTCCACGAGGGCGTTCGCGGTGCGCGGCACTCCCTGGTGGGGTGTGTGAGCTGCCATGTCAACCGGGATGCGAGCGGGACCGCGATTCCGATCGACGCGCGCGGGCAGTTCTGTGAAGCCTGCCACGCGTTCGTCGGCGTGCGGATGGACTGCTTTGGCTGCCATGCGACGACCCCCGATTGAGGGGGCGCGCCCCGGCCGTGAGCGGCGATGATGGCTTCCCCTGCGGACCTGAGCGATCACAGCCGGCGTCGGTTCCTCGCGGGGGTGGGGGCCGCGGCCGGGCTCGGCTCGCTTGCGTCCACCGTCACGCTGCTGCGTCTCGCCGAGGCCAGGGCGCCGGGCGAGGCGGCGACGAGCGCGGAGCGCTGGGGCTTGCTCGTCGATACCGCCAAGTGTGCGAGCGGCTGTGACGCGTGCGTGCGCGGATGCGCGAACGAGCATGGATGGGCCGCGGGCACGGGGCGCGCGGCTACGGATGCCCAGTGGATCCGCAAGGTCGACGTCCGCGATGCTGTCCGCGGTCGGGCGTTCTCGCTTCCCCTGATGTGCCAGCACTGCGACGACCCTCCCTGCGTCGACGTTTGCCCGACCGGGGCTTCGTTCAAGCGGGCCGACGGTATCGTGCTGGTGGACAAGCACACCTGCATCGGCTGCCGGTATTGCATGATGGCGTGCCCTTACAAGGCGCGCTCGTTCATCCACGAGGACCTCAGCAATCAGAAATCTTACTCTCCGCGCGGCAAGGGGACGGTGGAGAGCTGCACGCTCTGCGTGCACCGCATCGATGAGGGGGCGGGG
>JBFHLI010000072.1:0-14107 GCA_041594935.1 Gammaproteobacteria bacterium
CGAGCTCCGGGCCCGCCTCCGGTTCCTGCGCTCGGTGGGACTCGACTACCTGACGCTCGACCGCGCCGCCCCGAGTCTGAGCGGAGGCGAGGCGCAGCGCATCCGACTCGCCTCTCAGCTCGGCTCCAACCTGCGCGGCGTGTGCTACATCCTCGACGAGCCCACCATCGGCCTGCACCCGCGCGACAACCGACGGCTCCTCGACACCCTCCGGGGCCTCGAGGCGAAGGGCAACACGGTGGTCGTGGTCGAGCACGACGAGGAGACCATTCGGGCGGCCGAGCACCTCATCGACCTCGGGCCGGGCGCGGGAGTCCAGGGGGGAGAGGTCGTGGGGAGTGGCACGCTGGCCGACCTGCTCGCGAACCCGCGCTCGGTGACCGGCCAGTATCTCGCCCACCCGCCGCCCCACGCCTTGTCCGCGCGCCGCGCCACCGTCTCGGCCGCGGCCCCGGGCGAAGGCGACCCGCCCTCTTCGGTGCGGGTCCGCGAAGCTCGCCTGCATAATCTCAAGGGGATGGATGTCGTTTTTCCCCTTCGCCGTCTGGTGTGCGTGACCGGGGTGAGCGGCAGCGGCAAGAGCACATTGGGCCGCGACGTGCTGCACGACAACCTCCATCACCTGGTGGGTCGGCGGCGAAAGCGTGGCCGACCCGCGCTGCTCGGCTGCCGCGCGATCGAGGGGTGGGAGTCGATTGAGCGGGTGCTCGAGGTCGACCAGACCCCGATCGGCAAGACCCCCCGATCGTGTCCTGCCACCTACGTGGGCCTGTGGACCTACATCCGGCGCCTCTACGCCGAAACCGCGGAGGCGAAGATGCGCGGCTACGGCCCACCCCGGTTCTCGTTCAATGTCCGCGGTGGACGCTGCGACGCGTGCGAAGGGCAGGGGTTGAAGAAGATCGAGATGAGCTTTCTGCCCGACGTCCGGGTCACCTGTGAGGTCTGCGCCGGAGCACGGTTCACGCCCGACACCCTCGCGGTTTCCTTCAAGGGACGCAGCATCGGCGACGTGCTCGCGATGAGCGTCGATGAGGCGGTCGATTTCTTCGCCGCCCACCCACCGGTGCACCACGCCCTCACGTTGCTCGAGCAAGTCGGGCTCGGGTATCTCACCCTGGGCCAGCAGAGTCCCACCTTGAGCGGCGGCGAGGCGCAGCGCATCAAGCTGGTGACCGAGCTCGCCAAGGCGAGGCCCGCCCCGGTGCGCCCCGGCCGGGCACCGAGTCGCGGCTCCACCCTCTACGTCCTCGACGAGCCGACGGTCGGGCTGCACATGGCGGACGTCGAGACGCTCGTGGGGGTGCTGCACCGCCTGGTGGCGGCTGGCAACACGGTGGTGGTGATCGAGCATAACCTCGACGTGATCGCGGAGTCGGACTGGATCATCGACCTCGGACCCGAGGGGGGAAACGGCGGCGGCGAGGTAATCGCCGAGGGCACGCCGGACGCGCTGCGGCGCGCTCGGCGAAACTCGCACACCGCCCGGATTCTGGGAAAGTTCCTGGCCCGGCGCGGCACCGGCCACCGTCAGGCGGCGCCCACCTCGGCGTGAACGGGCTCGTTCCCGAACGTCGGTGCTATAGTGAGCCGGTGCGCGTTTCCACCCACGGCGGAAACGACCTTTCCTCGGCCCGCTCGATGGACCCGCAGCCTTAACCCATGCCGGACCTCGGTTCACTCCTTGGCGCACGCTCGATCGCGGTGGTCGGGGCGAGCGATCGGCCCGGAAGCTTCGGTGCGCAGGTGCTGCGAAACCTGATCGAGCTCGGTTATCCCGGCGCTGCCTACCCCGTTCATCCCCGCCTCGGCGAGCTCTTCGGTCGGCCCTGCTTCGCCGATCTCGGTGCGCTTCCGGCCCGGCCCGATTGCGTCGCCCTCGCGGTCGCCAATCACCACCTCCTGCCCCTGCTCGAGCAGTCGGCGGCGCTCGAGATCCCGGCCGCGGTGGTGTTCGGCGACCCCACCGTCGGCCCCGGACGCGATCCCGATCTGCAGGGCCGGCTGCGCGCGCTCGCGCTGCAACACGACCTCGCGGTGTGCGGTCCTAACGCGATGGGCATCTATGCCCTGCACCGAAAACTCGTCGTCTCGGGATATCCGGTACGAGGTGACTTACCGGCCGGAAACGTCGCTCTCATCACCCACAGCGGCACCGTGTTCGATGCGATGTCGCAGAACAACCGCGACGTCGCGTTCAACTATGTGATCTCGTGTGGCAACGAGGCGGTGCTGACCGCAGCCGACTATCTCGGCTACGCGCTCGACGACCCCACGACCCGGGTGGTTGCGCTCTATCTGGAGACGGTCCGGGACCCGGCCGGATTCATCGGCGCACTCGGGCGCGCGGCTGAGAAACAAATTCCGATCGTGGCGCTCAAGACCGGCTCGAGCGAGCGGGGGCGCGCGATGGCCCAGGCTCACTCCGGCGCGCTCGCAGGCGGGGCCGAGGCGTACGCCGCGCTGTTCGATCGCTTCGGCGTATGCCAGGTGCGCACCCTCGATGAGATGATGGACACGGTCGAGCTCTTCAGCCGCGTGCGGCCGGGCTCGGGGACCGAGGTATCGATGCTGATGGAGTCCGGGGGCGAGCGTAGCCTGGTCGTCGACCTCGCGGTCGAGGCCGGTGTACGCTTCGCCGAGCTTCGCGAAGAGACCAGGCGCGCGCTCGGCGATACGCTGGACGAGGGGGTTACCCCCGACAATCCGCTCGATGCGTTCGGCACCGGTGCCGATGTGGTCGGCGTCTACCGCCAGTGCCTGCTCACGCTCGATGCCGATCCGGGCACCGGTCTGCTGGTCCTCGCAGTCGACCTCGCCCGCGACTCGTATCTGTCCCCCGCCTACGTCGAGGCGGCGCTCGGCGCTTACCCCGATCTCCACCACCCGCTCGTCGGGATGGTGAATCTGTCCGCGGGCGCTAACGAGGGACTGATGGCAAAGCTTCGTGCGCACGGGGTGCCGGTGCTGATGGGTACCGAAACCGGCCTACACGCGATCGCACACCTCCTGGCCCATGAGCGCTACCGGACCCGCCCCGCGGAAACCCCGCAACCTCGCGGACGCCCCGCTCGCGCCGTGGTCGAGGCGCTCCGCGCCCGGCTTCAGGACGCCGAGGCGCCCCTCGATGAGTATTCGAGCAAGCGGGTGCTCGCGGCCTATGGGCTCCCGGTCACGCGCGAGGCGCTGGTGGAGACGCCCGCGCAGGCGGTCGGGGCCGCCGAGGCCCTGGGATATCCGGTCGCGCTGAAGACCGCCGCGCCCGGGGTGCTGCACAAGAGCGAAGTCGGCGGCATCCGGCTCGACCTCGCGAATGCCGCTGCGGTCCGGGAAGCCTATGCGCAGGTGCAGGCGCAATGCGGGCCGCGGGCCGTGGTGCAGGAGATGGCGCGCGCCGGGACCGAGATGATTCTCGGGATGAAGGCCGACCCGCAGCTCGGAGCGCTGATCCTGGTCGGGCTGGGCGGCATCTTCGTGGAGGTCTACCGGGACCTCACCACCGCGCTCGCGCCGCTCGCGAGCGCGCAGGCCGAGCGCATGCTGGATGGTCTGCGCGGCAAGGCGCTGCTGGAAGGAACTCGCGGGCGGCCGCCGGCGGACCGGGCCGCCCTGCTCGACGCCCTGCTCCGGTTCTCAACTCTGATCACCGACCTCGGGGACTTGCTGCAGGAGGTCGACATCAATCCGCTGTTGGTTCGCGAGGACGGCGTGCTGGCCCTCGATGCCCTCATCGTACCCGCCGGACGCTGAGGCGTCGGGGCCGCGCAAACTACCGGCTCGCACTTCTCACCCGCCGGCGACGGCCTCGCGACGAGGCGCGCGATCAGTCGACCCGACCGATACCGCCACCCCGGGGCTCGACGGGATGCCGCGGTCGCGTGGCCGCCAGCAGGAGTCGAAACGGTACGAGCATCGCGCCGGCGACTGCGAGCTTCACGGCGTAGTCTCCAATCGCCCACGTCGACCAGGGCAGCCCCGTCCCGGCGAACGCGAGGGAAAAGAACAGCGCGGTGTCCACCGCGGACGCGATGGACGAGGAAACGAGCGGCGCGCGCCACCAGGCGGCGTTGCGCAAGCGGTTGAAGATGAAGATGTCGGTGAGCTGCGCGATCAGGAACGCGCTGCCGGAGGCGATGGCGATGCGGGGGGTTGCGAGAAACGCGGACAGGACCACCGCAATCGCAAAGCCCGCGTACACGACGCGACGCGCCCGCCCGGGGCCGAGCGCGCGGTTGGTCAGATCGGTGACCAGGAACGAAACCGGGTAGGTGAACGCCCCGTAGGTGAGCCAGTCATTGATCGGAAACTGGACGAGGAAATTGGACGCGGCAACGATGACCGCCATCGCCGCCACCCCGAGGGTGACGCCCGGGGGCATGCCTAGTCGCTCACCCAACTTTCCCCCAGCCCGGGTCGATGGCCGGGGCGCGGAGGCTCGGGTCCTCCGCGAGCGAGCGTCTATGCGAGACCCACCGCGAGTCGGCGAGCGCGAGGCGCCAGGGGGCAAGCCGGTGCTCCGGCTGCGCATAGCCGATGCCGACCCGCGGCCCGCACAGAATTCGAGCCGGCGGATCGCCCTGTCGCAGCTCGAGGCCTCCGGCCTCGAAGAGCGCATGATGATTCCAGCTGGTATCGAGACCCAGCGCAGCGCCGACCTTGCCCGGCCCGGTGAGCAGCTCCGGCCCCTGGCGTTGGCCCCGCCGGGCGCGGATTCGCTCGAGACCCGTGACCGGCTCGCAGGCGCGCACCAGCACCGCGGCGGACTCGCCGTCGGCGCCGGTCACCAGATTCAACAGCTGATGAATGCCGTAACAGGTATAGACGTAGGAGTATCCGGGAGGTCCCCACAGCGCCCGATTGCGGGGAGTGCGGCCGGCGCGCCCGTGGTTGGCGCTGTCGTCGGGCCATCGGTACGCCTCGACCTCGGTGATGCGCAGGACCACCGCCCCGCGGCAAAGCAGCATGCCGAGAGCCCGGCGTGCGACCGAGAGCGCGTCCGCGGCATAGAAGGTCTGCGGGACGATTTCCCGCTCGGTCACCCCCATCTTCGCGCGATCGTCAGCCGCGACCACCGAAGCGACCATGGGTAAAGCTGCGCCTCACGCTCAATGCGTCGACATTCGCGGCCTTATCATGCCGCGGGTGATCGACTGCATCGAGCGCATCAGATTGTCGATGGTCCGCAGTCGCATCCGTCTTGCCGGTGAGGGCGGGCTGTTGGCGTCCGGTACCTCGGTGCCGTAGCCGGGCTCGTCGATCGTCACCGTGCCGTGGTCGTTGAAGACTTCGATCGCGGTCTTCCGGCCCGAGTCTTCGGGCTCGAGCAGCATGACGCTCACCGCGTCGCCGACGAGCTCACCCGCAACATTGGTTCCCCGGATCCCGATGGTGGCGGTGATGCCGAGCTGGACCTGCATCGACTTGGGCTTCTTCTTCGCCACCAAGCCGGTGAGAAAACGGAATGCGCCTTTCAGGACCTTGGCGGAGAAGGTATCTTCCTCCGGAGACTTACCGAAGACGAACTGGTCGACGGACATGCTGCTTTCGGACCCGAGCGCGAAGCGGGTGCCGTCGCGAAACTCCAGGGCGACGGCGGAGCGTCGGGCGGTGGAGATCTGATCCCCCTCGAAGACCGGCCGCCCCCGTTCGAGCGCTCGGGCCCGGCCGTCGGGGCCGGTCGCGGTGACCGTGCCCTTGAGGACATCGACCTTACCCGCAACCGAAATCGCCACCGCCCGTTCGGCCGCGAGGAGAGCAATCAGCAAAGTTAGCCACACAATCGATTTCGTCTTCATGAGCCCTGCTCTTCAGGTGATGACCGGCGTGCCTAAGCTTAGCACCAAGCCGTCTCGAGGCGGACTTGCACGCCCGGTGCGCCGCCTCGCCGCCTTGATCCTGACCGGGTCCGTGCTCGGGTGTGCCGGCCCTGGCGGCGATACCCGGCACGCCACCCTCGAGCGGGCTCACCTCGCGGGCTTCACCGAATCTCGGGTTCGAGGCGGTATCTTCGAGCTGTTCACTCTCGCCCGAGGACTCGGGCAGGCGCCGACGCTCGTGGTCTACATCGAAGGGGACGGACGCGCCTGGAGATCTCGCACTCGACTCTCCGACGATCCCTCACCGAGACGCCCGCTCGGTCTCGAGCTCGCGCTGCGAGACCCATCGCCGTCCGTCCTCTACGTCGCCCGGCCCTGCCAGTTCCTCAGCCCCGAGGCCCTCGGCCAGTGCTCATCGCGCTTCTGGTCGACCGAACGCTACGCCGAGGAGGTCGTAGGGGCGATCGACGAGGTCATCACCGCGGCGCTCTCGCGGCAATTGCCCGGGGTGGAGCCCGCCCGCGTCGGCCTGGTCGGCTATTCGGGCGGGGGTACGGTCGCCGCGCTGATCGCCGCACGCCGGCCCGACGTCGCCTGGCTCATCACCCTGGCCGCCAATCTCGACCATGCGGCCTGGACCACGATGCACCGGATCACCCCGCTCTACGGGTCACTGAGCCCGGTCGACTCGGCGGCGGCGCTGCGGCCGATCCCCCAGCTCCACTTGAGCGGAGCACGCGACCGCAACGTACCGCGCTCGGTTCTCGAATCCTACCTCGAACGACTTGGCGACAACGCTCGCGCCGAGGCGAGAACGATCCCCGGGTTCAGCCATGAATGCTGCTGGGAAGAGCGCTGGCCCGAGACCCTGTGCCGCTTCACCGCCCGCCTCGGACTCGCGACTTGCCCCCCCGGGGACTCGGCCTGAGCCCCGACGATGCCTCCACCGACATGAGCGATGGCAGGGTATCGCGATCGACCGGTGGCCGTCGGTCGAGGCAGCATCAGGCAGGTGCTCACCCCGGTCTCGTCTTGCGCACCACCTCGCGCATCGCGTCCGCCTGGCGCTGTATCGACCCGACGAGCTTGAACTGGGCCCGGCACCGCTCGAGGTTGTGCCGCTCGCGGTGGATCCTGAAATAGGAATCGCCAGCAAGATAGTCGGTGAGGAACCGTAGACCCGTCTCGAACGCGATGAGCTCACCCGCGAACGCGAGGTGGTCGATCTCGGTCGGGGTCAACGCGGTGCCGGCGCCCGCCAGGTAACCTTCAACCAGAGCCTCGAACAAAGGCAACTGGAGCTCAACCCGGGCGGGGTCCGGCTCGTCTTCAGGGGCGGAGCTTGCGGCGGTCCGGACCAGGTCCCCAAAATCGTAGAGGCTCAGACCCGGCATAACGGTGTCGAGGTCGATGACGCATAGCGCCTCCCCGGTTACCGCATCGAACAGGATGTTGTTGAGCTTGGTGTCGTTGTGGACGGCGCGGAGCGGAATAGCCCCGCGCTGCTCGAGCGTGCGCAGGATCGGGGAGACCCGGCGGTGCGCGCGGGCAAACTCGATCTCGGGCCCCGCCTCGGCGCGGCGCCCGCAAGGATCGGCGTCGACCACCGACTCGAAGACAGCGTACCGGGCCGGGGTGTCGTGAAAGCCGGGGATGGTCTCGATGAGGCGGTCGAGCTCGAGGCTGGCGAGCTCGCGCAGGAAATCTCCGAATGCCCTCGCGGCCGCATAGGCTTGCGACTTCGAGCGAACCACGTCGAAGGTCCGGGCTCCCTCAATGAGGTCGTACGCTCTCCAGAACTCGCCGCGGTCGTCGCACACCACCGACCCGCCCTCATCGGTCTGCACCAGGCGCAGGCAGCGGCGACCGATGTCGGCGCAGCCCTCGTGCTCGAGCCGGCGCCGGATGTGTGCGGTCACGAGCGCGACGTTGCGGGTGACCGCGACCGGATCTTCGAAGACCCGCCGATTGATTTGCTGGAATAGGTAGCGCGCCCGGACCCCGCGCCGATCGCAGGTGACCCGGTAGGTGTCGTGAATATGGCCGCTGGCGAGCGCCCGGGCCTCGACGAAGCGCCCGGCGAGACGGAAGCGCCGGGCGATCGCAGCAAGCCGCGGACCCGAGTCAGACACGCAGCCCGCGCCGTCCTCGGGTCGCGGCACCGGGCGGTGGGTGAGGGATGAGCCCGCGGCTCAATCTTCCCGGAACAGCTTGTCGCCTTGCTCGTCGATGATCTGACGGCCCTTGACGATGGCGTGCTCGCTCGCGTGCTCCCGACTCGCGTGGCTGTCGGCCCGGATGAAGTACTGCTCACGAGGGCCCTCGGGAAACGCCTTGGTGATGATGCCGGCGGTGTAGAATTGGCCGCCCTTGGCCTTGGGCTGGGGGCGAATCTGATAGCCCTGATAGTCCACTGCCTCGCCCGGCTCCGCCTCGCCCTCGGGGCCGCCGGTGAGCTTCGCGAAAAATGATTTGAGCCCCATCGGCCTCTCCTCAGACGTACGATCTCAGGCTAGATTACCAGAAAGGTGCCGCGCCCGAGCGCACGGCATCGCCGAGCGCCGCCGCCTCGCCCCTCACCCGCGGCGGTTGCGACCGCTCACCCGCCGCCGCGGCGGAAGTAAAGCTCGAAGCGCTTCATGAACGCCTCGCGCTGCGCGTCGGAGAGGTCGTGAAACTCGAAGCTCACCTCGGTGTACGGAATGCGAAGCGATGCGATTGCGCGCGCTCGCTCGGGACCGAGCTCGATGCGCACCCGCCCCGGATCGAGCCCGACCTCGATCGCATCGTCTCGAATCAGGTGCTCGCGATGCGCGATGGCGGCGGGAAGCGATCGGTAGAACTCGGCGTGGCTCACGCCGAGCTCGCGGGTGAAACGGACGGGCTCAGCCCCCCGCAACCGGCGGCCAGATCGCGAGGGTGTCACCCTCCTTGAGGCAGGACTTCTCCCGCTCCGAGGCGCCCGCGTAGACACCGTTGACGAGCACCAGGTGCGCCAGCTCGCGCGGCACCCGGTAGCGATCGATGACCGCATTGAGCGACGCCCCTGCGGGAACCTCCACCTCGGCCGCATTACGCACCGCGCCCTCCGGCAGATAATCCGTGAGGCTCGCGAAGAGCTTGAGGGTGATCTTCATCTTCCTGCGGACAGGAACGGTCGGGGCGGCGTTCTCGCCGTCCCGACCGCCGATTCTGCTCAGCCCGGAAGGCCGAGCCGCTTACGGGTATCGGGATTAATGGTGCCCTCCGCGCTCCAGCCCCGCAGCTGGTAGTACTCGGGCATCATCTCCTTAACCCCGCTCTTCTTGCCCTTGGCGGGACCCGTGTTCGCGCCCTCGGTGAAGAAGCGCTTCGGCAGCGTATCGTCCGCCGCGGTGATGCCGGCCTTGAGGTTGAACTCGCGCTCGAGATTCCAGATCCGCTCGCCCACCTCGACCAGCTTCTCGGGCGTCCAGTCCCCCTCGCACGCGGCGTCGAGCTGGGGCGCGAAGTTCTCCAGCGTCCACGCAAAGGTCGTGAACACGCAGCACCCGGTCGAGTCCACCGCCGCCGTGGCGTCCTGAAACGCCTTGACGAGCCCGGGTTTGCCCTCGGTCGCGAGCGGGTCCGTCTTCTCCGGAATCCCGAGGATCTCGGAGGCGACGGTGTAGCTTCGAAGGTGGCACGCCCCGCGATTTGAGGTCGCATAGGTGAGCCCCATGCCCTGGATGCCGCGCGGGTCATAGGCCGGAAACTCCTGACCCTTTACGGTCATCGAGAGGTCCGGGTGGCCGTACTTCTCGCACAGGCGCTTCGAGCCGAGACCGAGATCCTGACCGAACCCCTCGCCGCGGGCGGTGAGCTCCGCCGCCTGGGTGAGCGCTTCGGCCGAGCCGAACTTCATCTCGATCCCGCCGGTCGTCTTGCTGTCGATCGCACCGATGTCGTAGAGCTCCATCGCGGCCGCCACCGTGGCCCCGAACGAGATGGGGTCCATCCCGTCCTCGTTGCAGACGAAGTTCGCGTAGGTGAGCGCGTCGAGATCGCCTACTCCGGTGTCGCAGCCGAGCGCCCAGGCCGCCTCGTACTCGAGCCCGCCGGAGTTGCCCCAGTACTCGGGCTTGTTCACGACCGAGTAATGCGTCTTGTCGATAGTCGAGATGCGCCCGCACGCGATGGTGCAGGCGAAGCAGCCGGCGTTGGTGGTGAGGTTCGGCTTGCCGTCGCTCTTGCGCGGCTCGGCCATCGCCTCGGCCGAGATCTGGTTGGCATGCTCGAACTGAACCTCGCGCATGTTGCGGGTCGGCATGGCCCCGACCTCGTTGATGACGTTCATCAACACCTGGGTTCCGTAGGTCGGCAGGCCCTTGCCGGTGACCTCGTTCTCGGCCAGCACCTGCTTCGCCTTGCTCACCTCTTCCATGAACCGCTTGGGGTCCTTGATGTTGCCCACCCCACGGGTCCCGCGCACCGCGACCGCTTTCAAGTTCTTCGAGCCCATCACGGTGCCGACCCCCGATCGCCCCGCCGCGCGGTGCAGATCGTTGATCACGGCCGAGTACAGGCACCCCGCCTCGGCCGCGCGCCCGATGCATGAGATCCGCAGCTGCGGATCGCCGTGCTTCTCGTGGATGAGCTTGTCCGCCTCCCACACCGACTTGCCCCACAGATCGTCGGCGGGGACCAGCTCGGCCGTCTCGTTCTCGACATAGAGGTAGACCGGCTTCGGCGACTTGCCCTCGAAGATGATCATGTCCCAGCCGGCGCTCTTCATCTCCGCGCCGATGAACCCGCCCGAGTTGGAGCACGCGACACAGTTGGTGAGCGGACTCTTGGTGATCACCGAGTACCGCCCGCCGGTGGAGACCATCGTGCCGGTCAGCGGACCGGTCGCCATGATCAGCTTGTTCTCGGGACCGAGCGGGTCGCACTTGGGGTCGATCTCGTCGACCAGGTAACGGGTCGCGAGACCGCGCTGGCCGAGGTATTGCTGCGCCCACTCCATGTTAAGGGGCTCGGATGAGACCTTGCCCTCAGTCAGGTTGACTCTAAGAATTTTCTTGGTCCAAGCCATGATGATTCCCTCCGCACTCTCAGCTGACGTGGGCTGCGTTGTCGGTCCGCCCGGCCCAGGTCCGCATTCGGTCCAGGCCGGTGGCGTCGGCGTCGATATAGGTAATCGCGCCGGTCGGGCACGCCTTGGCGCACTCCGGATCTCCGCCGCACAGGTCGCACTTGATCACCTTGCCCGTATCCTGGCTGTAGTTCACGGTGCCGAAGGGGCAGGCGATCGTGCACACCTTGCAGCCGACGCACAGATCCTCGATGACGTCCTTGGAGCCGGTGCGGGTGTTGATCACGATCGCGTCCACCGGGCAGGCGTGCAAACACCAAGCCTCCGCGCACTGGGTGCAGGTATAAGGCACGAACCGGCCCTCCTCGTGGAAGGTGAACACCTTGATCCGCGATTTCGCCGGATTGAACACCCCCTCGTTCTCGAACGAGCAGGCCATCTCGCACTGCAGGCAGCCGGTGCACTTACCGGGGTCTATGTGAAGTGATTTCTGCATCGCGCCCCTCCTCAATGAAGCTTCCCCTGGTGTCCGGCGCCGCGCTTGCCCGCAGGCATCTCGCCGCGTGCGGCCGGGACGGTGGGCCTTCGATCTGTTGCTCGAAGACCCGCCTTTGTTGGAATGCAACTATCTCTCATCGCGGCGCTCACGTCGAGGCGCCCGCGCGCGCGCACGCCAGACAGGCGTGATTTTTGGGCAGCTCGATCGTCTGACACTCCATGGAACGGCCATCGAACAGGAGGAGCCGGCCCGCCAGTCCGGAGTCCGGTCCGAGCACCAGGTTGAGCACCTCCAGGGCCTGGATGCTGCCGATGACGCCAACGAGGGGGGCGACGATCCCTTCCGCGGCACAGGTCGACGCCTCGATCCCCTCGTCCGGATAGAGACACTGATAGCAAGGGCGATTGTCGCCCGGGATGAAGGTCGCGACCTGACCGCTCCAGCGAATCGCGGCGCCGGAGACGAACGGGGTGCCGGTCGCGAGCGACGCTCGATTGAGCGCGAAGCGACTCGGGAAATTGTCGGTGCAATCAACCAGTACCTCCGCGTGCTCCGCCTCTGCCCGCAGCGACTCGCCGTCGAGCTCGTAGTCGAACGCGTCGACTCGTAGCCGGGAATTCAACGCCAGCAACGCCCGTTTCGCCGAGGAAGCCTTGGACTCCCCCAGATCGGCCTCGCGGTGGACGATCTGGCGCTGCAGGTTAGTCTCGTCCACCCGGTCGAAGTCGCTTAGCACCAGATGCCCGATACCGGCGGCAGCGAGATACAACCCCACCGGCGCGCCGAGCCCGCCCATCCCCACGACCAGCACCCGGGCGTCGAGCAGACGCTGCTGCCCCGCCTCGCCCACCTCGGGCAGTCGAAGCTGGCGCGCGTAGCGGGCCCGCTGTCTGTCATCCATCGCCTGACCTGGATATCTCATCAACGCGCCTCGCGGCGCGCATCACCGACGCACCCTGCGACGCGCCCGCGTCGATGCCTCGATAGGCCGCCCATGTCATTGAGCAGAGCAGCGCAAGCTTTCTCAGTCGACGACCAGCTTGACGTGCTGACCGGGCACAAGCCGCGAAGCCTCGGTCATCCCGTTCAGATCCAGGAACCGTTCCAGCCGGTAGTCGGGAAACGGCATTTGCTCGGCCAGGTTGTAGACGGTGTCTCCCGGACGCACCTCGCGGATCACGAGCCGGTGCGGACGGATTCTCGACGCCTCGTCCGCCGCGAGCCGCTTGAAGCTGAACGCGGTCCGCCGGTACGCGGCGTCGAGAGAGGCCCCGATCTGGGCCGGGATCACGAACAGGAAGCGGTAGACGATTCGCCCGTCGAAGCGAACCGCGAACAGGCGAACGTCCGCCTTCCCCCCCTGGACACCTTCGACCATCGCGGTCGCCCCTTGCATGCCGTTCACATACACGGGCTCGAGATTGGTGAGCGGCGCCTGCGGCGCCCACCGGCGGCGAAGGTAGTCGGTCATCGAGCCGACGCCCTCGGAACGGTCCATGTCGAACTTGATGCCGGCGCCGTCGGGCCCCTTGGCGATGACGCTGGTCTGACCGTTGAGCAGGTTGAATCCGGGCGGCACCGTGAACTCGAACCCGAGCACGGGGTGCAGGAAACGTCTTCCCCGCACGACCCCCTGCGCGGGGTCGTCGCCGTACACCATACCGTCGATCTTGCGGTAGTAGATGTCCTGCGCGACGATCGGCTCGCTCACCGTCACCGCACCGGCGTTCTGAATGGCACGCTCCATCCGGTCACCGGTGCGGGGGTGGGTCGCGAAGAAGCCAAAGCCCTCCGATGCCCCGGTGCCCCGGATCTTCCCTTCTAGCTGGTGGTGGGCCTCGAGCTTCTTGAGAAAGCTCGACATTGCGCCCGGGGAAAAGCCCGCACGGCTCAGATACTGAACCCCCAGGGTATCGGCTTCGTACTCGTCCTCGCGCGAATAGCTGCTCAGGATCGCGCTCGCCCCGAGCTGACCCAGGTTCACCGCAGCGGCACTGTCCGTCGCCACCCCGAGGATCAGCAGACCGAGGGTCGCGAGCGTGCCCTGGCCCTGGCGCTGCGCCCCGTGCCGCGCGGCCACGTGGCCGATCTCGTGCGCGAGCACCCCCGCGAGCTCCGCCTCGTTCTCGGCGAGCGCCACCAGCCCGCGGGTCACGTACACGTAGCCGCCGGGCAAGGCGAAGGCGTTGACCACCGGGCTGTTCAACACCGTGAAGGTGAACGCGGTGGCGGACGCCTCGGACGTCAGGGCGAGGAACTGGCCGATGCTGGTCACATAGGCCGCAAGCTCGGGGTCGTCGTAGGCCCCGCCGAACTCGGCCAGGATCTTCGGGTGCTCCGCGGCCCCGATGCGTTGCTCCTGCTCGGGGGAGGCCATGAAGATGTCCCCGAGTCCCTGGGCTGCCGCCCCGGCGCAGCTGAGCGCGCTCGCGAGCACGCCGGCGAGCAGCCATGTGGGTGCGATTCTCATTGCACCGAAGATACACCGAGCGACGCGCGACGCGAAAGAGCGCGCTGGCGGAAGCATCGCGGGCTAGCTCGGGGTGTCCGGGACCGGCCGCGGCTCCGGCCCGAATTGCGACGCTACCCGACAGCGGTGTCGCAGCCAGAGGTATCCCAGCCCACCCGCGAGCAGGTTGCAGGCGCTCGCGGCGACGAAGATGCCGGGCGCCCCGAAGAAATGCGCTCCGACGAAGGCGGCCGGCAGATAAAGAATGAGCACCCGCAGGCTCGAAACCA
>JBFHLI010000073.1:0-13900 GCA_041594935.1 Gammaproteobacteria bacterium
GCATGGCCTTGAAGTCGCTCGGTCACTCCGCGAACACCGACGACCGTGACGCCATCCGCCAGGCGGGTGAGCTGCTTGAGCGCCAGCGACCGTTCGTCAGGTCCTATGAGTACGTGTCGCTCGGCGAGGAGTCGGCTCTCGTGTCCGGAGAGGTGGTGGCGAGTCTGATGTACAGTGGCGACGCGCTCATGGTGCAGGAGCATCATCCCGAGATCGCCTACGTGGTGCCCGAGGAAGGCGGTAATCTCTGGGTGGACTACATCACGGTGCTGCAGTCCTCTCCTCGGCAGGACCTGGCCGCAAAGTTCATTGATTTTCTCAACCGTCCCGAGATCGCGGCCCGAAACGCGGAGTTCGTGTACTACGCTACCCCGAACCTGAGAGCCCGGGAGCACCTTACGGCGGAGTATTTCGACGATCCGGTGATCCACCCGAAGAAAGAAGTCCTCGAGCGCTCGGAGGTATACCAGGAGCTCTCGCCTCGAGCTCAGAAGACCCTGAACGCCGTCGTCGCGCAGCTGCTGTTCCACTCCTCGAGCCGGCAAGTCGGGAGCTCGATTGAATCTAACCCTTAAGCTTGCGCTCGTTCTCGTCCCGTTCATCCTGGCGCCGCTCATCGCGCTGGGCTGGGTTGCTTACGCCCAGCAGCGCGACAGCACCCGGGCGGCCCTCGTCGAGCAGATGGAGAATCTGCTCGATGAGGTCGGGCGCAACACCCAGGCTCGCCTGAATACCGCCCGCGCCAATGCGGCCGTGTTCGCGAGCTCCGGGGTGCTGCGGCGCTATCTGCTCGTCGAGGATGAGGGAGAGCGCTACCAGCTGCTGCAGCCGGGGCTGCTCAAGCTCTTTGCAAGCTACCAGCAGGCCTACCCGGAGTACTACGAGATCCGAGTGCTGTTGCCCGACGGCTATGAGGACACCCGCTCGACCGTGGGCCGCATCGCGAACTCGACCGACGAGGAGGGCAATAGCGAGGCCTTTCGCCGTATCATGGCATCCAGGAAAGACGTGCTGACCCAGCTGGTGCGCAGTGAGGATAACGGACAGCCCGTGCTGCTGGTTTCGAAACGCATCGCGACCGTCGACCCCGCCGTCGATCCGATTCTTGCCAAGCCGAAGCTGCGCGGCTACCTGGTCATCACCATGAGCCTCGATTTCCTGCGCGATCAGGCGCGCCGCCAGGGCTTCGGGCAGGGCGGTCGCCTGTTCTACACCGACCGCACGGGAGAAAGCCTGTTCGCGCCGGAGCCCGTCACGCTAGGACATTTTGGTCTGGAACTCGAGGCGCCCAAGCTGAAGGCACTCGCGGGGTCCGGTACGCTTGGCTGGCACCATCAACGCGGTGAGTCCTATTTGTTGCGGGGCATTCGACTGCACGACAACATGTACGTGGTCGCCGCTCTGCCGGAGATTGATCTCCTGGCTTCGACGCGGCACCTCGCAACCGTTGCCACGCTCCTCACGATCGGCACGATGGCGCTGGCACTGGCCCTTCTGTATATCATTCTCCGTCACTTGCTGCTTGCGCCGCTCAAGAAGCTCGGCCACGCGGCGCGCGAGGTTGGCGAAGGCAACCTATCGATCGAGCTCGGCATTCATCGAAGCGACGAGATCGGCGCGCTTGCAACCGCCTTCGAGGAGATGGGCTGCAGCTTGCGCAGCTCCCACGAGGAGATCGCGCACCTTGCCTATCACGATAGCCTGACGGGGCTGCCGAACCGGCGGATGTTCACGGAGTTCCTCGAAAACGCGGTAGCGCATGCGCGTAGACATTCCGAGACCTTGGGGCTGTTGTTCATCGACATCGATGACTTCAAGCACGTCAACGACTCTCTGGGGCATCAGGTCGGAGACGATCTCCTCCGCGAGGTGGCCGAGCGTCTCGTCGAGGCCCTGAGGGATACTGACTGCGTGTCGCGCAACGTCTCGGAAGAGCGGGGAAGCGCGGTCGCACGGATCGGCGGCGATGAGTTCATCATCCTGTTGCCGTCCATCGACAAGCCGTTGAATGCCGCCGCGGTGGCCGACCGCCTCCTCCTAGGCCTGTCTGATAAGTTCAGCTGCGGCGATAAAGATCTCGGGATCAAGGCGAGCATCGGGATCACCACCTACCCACAAGATGCGGTGTCGGCGGCGGAGCTGATCAAGACCGCGGATATCGCGATGTATCACGCCAAGGAGCAGGGAAAGAACAACTATCAATTCTACAAGGACACCATGAATGTCGCGCTGATCGAGCGCCTGGAAATGGAGTCCGCGCTGCGCAAGGCGATCGAGCGCGAAGAGTTCGTTCTTCACTATCAGCCGCAGGTCAATGCAAACACGGGTGAGATCTTCGGGGTCGAGGCGTTGGTGCGCTGGCAGAGCGAGGACGGGGGAATGGTGTCCCCGGGGCAGTTCATTCCGCTCGCCGAGGAGACGGGTTTGATCGTGCCGATCGGTGAGTGGGTCTTACGGGAGGCTTGTCGGCAGAACACGGTCTGGCAGCAAGGCGGTCTTCCCCCGGTCACGGTGTCGGTCAATATATCGGCGCGCCAGTTCGCGGCCGAGCGCTTCGAGGAGACGGTCATGCGGACGCTCTCCGACACCGGTCTCGAGCCACGTTTGCTCGACATCGAGCTGACCGAGACGAGTCTCATGGAGTGCCCGAGAAGCGCGGTGGAGACCTTGACCGCTCTCAAGTCGGCGGGGATCCAGATCTCCATGGATGATTTCGGTACCGGCTACTCGTCGCTGGGCGCGCTCAAGCGATTGCCCATCGATTGCCTGAAAATTGACCAGAGCTTCGTGCGCGACATCGCAACTGACAGGGACGACGCGGCGATCGTTTCTACCATCATCGCGATGAGTCGCAGCCTTGGCCTAAGAGTTATCGCGGAGGGGGTCGAGTGGCCAGAGCAACTGGCGTTCCTGCGGAGGAAGGACTGCGATCTCTTCCAGGGCTATCTTTTCAGCCGGCCCGTCCCCGCCGACGAAGTGTCGGCGTTGCTTGCCTCGCCGCCGCCCGCGTTCCCGTTGCCGGGGCTCGCTCCCGCCGAGGGCGCGTTCCCCCCCCCGGCCGCAAAGATGACCGGTTAACCGAAGTCCGCAGCCGCGCTGGGCCATCTGCTAGACTTTAATCGGCGGTGGCCCGCTCCCGGTCTTGCATGATGTTTATCGGGACGGTTGATCCGCGAAATCAAGCGCCCGACGGAGTACCCGGACTGGATGTTGAGGGTCAATCTGACCCGATCCCGGATGGAAATCGTTTCCACCGGGTGGGTGCCTCGGTACCACCTCGCGCCCGGTGAGTACCCGGTCGGCGGCTCGGACCGCGAGCCATTCGGGCATTAGCTCGTTCTTCCGGGGCCGCCAGCTTCTCGTTTGGTGACGATTGGCCGCTATCCTGGATGGGCGGCGAGTGATAAGGCCCGCGGTGGAAAACAAGCCAACCCAATCCCCGGTCGAGGTGCTCCTGGTCGAGGACGACTCTGGCCACGCGGAGCTCATGCGCTTCGCCTTCGACGCCCACGCGACGCCCACCCGGATCGCAGTTGCCCGGAGTCTTGCCGAGGCTCGCCGCATGCTGCGGGAGTCGATCCCCGATATTGCCATCGTCGAGTCCCAGCTTCCGGATGGTCGCGGTATTGCGCTTCTCGCGCGTGCGGGGGAGACCCCCCGTTTCCCGGTGGTCATTCTGACCTCTCGGCGCGGAGAGCGCGAGGCGGTCGACGCCCTGAAGGCAGGGGCTCTCGACTACGTGGTCAAGTCTGAATCGGCGTTTGCCGAGCTGCCGCATCGGGCCGAGTCGGCGCTCAGAGAGTGGCACAATATCCGTCAGCAACTGGAAACCGAGGAGGCGCTGCGAGAGAGCGAAGAGCGGTTTCGTAATCTCATCGAGGGATCGATACAGGGAATCCTGATCGGAAAGGACTGGACGCCGTTATTCGTCAATCAGGCGTATGCGGATATTCTCGGCTATGACTCCCCTGAGGAGATCCTCGCGCTCGGGTCAGACCGCGAGCTATTTGCTCCCTACGAGCGCGAGCGGCTGTGGTCCTATCATCAGGCCCGTCTTCGCGGCGACCCGGCGCCGACCCACTACGAGTTCGATGCCGTTCGCAAGGACGGCAGCATCGTCTCGCTGCAAAACGCGGCTCGGATCGTCAGCTGGGCGGGCGAGTCCGCGGTGCAAAGCGTCGTGGTGGACATCAGCGACCGAAAGCGCGCCGAGGCGGCGCTGCAGTACCGGGCGCAGCTCGAAGAGCTGGTTACCAGCATCTCTGCGAGCTTCATCAATCTCTCGTCCCCGGAGATCGATGCCGGAATCAAGCAGGCCCTGCGCGAGATTGGGGAGTTTGCCGCCGTTGACCGCAGCTATCTCATCTTGTTTTCCGATCACTTCGAGCGCCTGAGGGAGGTCTACGAGTGGTCACGGCCCGATATCGAGCCTATCAAGAGTCAACTGAAGGATGCACCTGCCGACCGTCTTCCGTGGGTTACGCAACGACATCGATGCGGCGAGATCGTGTACCTTCCCAGTGTAGAGAGGCTGTCCGACGACAAGCCCGAGAAGGCGCTTTACCGGGCACTGGGTATCAAGTCGCTGGTGTCGATTCCGCTCGTAAACGATGGGCAGGTCCTCGGTTTCCTCGGTTTTGACTCCGTCCGCAAGGAAACTTTCTGGACCGAGGACGTCGTTTCGATCTTGACCATCGTCGGTGAGAGCCTCGCCAATGCGATTGCGAGGAAGGAGTTCGAGGAATCGCTGCGTGATAGCGAGCAGCGGTTCAGGGACTTCGCAGAGATCGCAGCGGATTGGTTCTGGGAGATGGGCCCCGATCTGAGATTCACCTACCTGTCCGAACGCTACCAGCAGGTCGTGGGGGTGCCCTCGTCGGCCCACGTTGGACGGTCATACGAGGAGATCTTCGAGGACCAGGTGGAAGATCGCGAGAAGTGGGCGCAGCATCTGGAAGACTTGAAAGCCTGCCGTCCCTTCGACGTCCAGACCAGCTGGGTGCGCACGGACAGCACCGCTCGGGTCGTGCGTCAGATCGGAAGACCGCGATTCGATGAGCACGGTGAGTTCCTCGGCTACCGCGGGGTCGGCCGGGATGTCACCGAGGCCCATCGGTTGAACGCGCAGATCGCTCATCAAGCCTCGCACGATGCGCTGACCGGTCTCGTCAATCGCCGTGAGTTCGAACGCCGGCTCGAACGTGCGGTCAGCAATGCCCGGCATAACGCGACTCAATACGTGCTGGGCTACATCGACCTTGATCAGTTCAAGATCGTAAACGACGTCGCTGGCCATGCCGCCGGTGACGTCTTGCTGAAACGGGTCGCGGGGCTTCTGAATGATCGTATTCGCGGACGCGACACTCTGGCGAGACTCGGTGGCGACGAGTTCAGTCTGTTGTTGGAAAACTGCCCGCTCGAGAAGGCACTGCAAATCACGGATAGTATGCTGAGTGACGTGAGGAGTTTTCGGTTTCCCTGGGAAGGTCGAAGCTTCGAGGTTGGAATCAGTGTCGGGTTGATCTCCATCAACGTTCACTCGGGAAGCGCTTCGAGGATTCTCGCTCAGGCCGACCTCGCTTGTTATACGGCAAAGCGGCTCGGAAAGAATCGGGTGCATGTCTATCGAATGGAGGATAGCGAGCTTGCGCAGCGGCAGTCGGAGATTCGACGAATCTCCGACCTCCGAGACGCGCTCGCGAACGATCAGTTTCGCTTGTACAGCCAGCCAATAGTCGCGCTCGATTCTGCCGTTGCGAGACCAGTGCACTACGAAGTTCTGCTGCGGTTGCTCGATTCGTCGGGCAAGATCGTGATGCCCGATGCGTTCATTCCGGCCGCTGAGCGCTATGGTCTGATGGCCAGCATCGATCGGTGGGTGATCAGAACTGCGTTTCGAAAGCTGAAGGAAGCGCTGAGCGAGGGTCCCGAGCCCGTCATCGCGATCAATCTCTCCGGAAACTCGTTAAATGACGAGTCTCTCCTCGATTTCGTGATCTCGGAGTTCTCGACCTCGGGGATCCCACCCAGGCGGGTATGCTTTGAGATCACCGAAACCGCTGCAATCAACAATTTCGAACGGGTAACCGAGCTCATTGCTACTCTGCGAACCAGCGGCTGTCGGTTTGCCCTCGACGATTTCGGCAGCGGGGTTTCTTCGTTCACTTACCTGAAGCATCTGCCAGTGGATTTTCTCAAGATCGACGGCAGCTTTGTGAAAGACATGGCGGACGAGCCCGTGGACCGGGCGATGGTAGCGGCTATTCATCAGGTGGGTCGGATCATGGGGATCGGGACGATCGCAGAGTGCGCTGACACCGTCGCCGTGATCGATCAGCTGCGCGGGATGGGCGTTGATTACGTTCAGGGCGACGCGGTAGGCGCGGCGCTGCCGCTGGAGGAGATGCTGGCCGGGTTGCGAATCGAGCGCGAAACGCATCATTGATAACGACGCGCCGGCGCCGTGCAGTCGAGGCTTCTCAAACAGCCAGCTTCCACACGCAATACCTCGATTGCGTTCCGCCCGGTATTTACCCCCCCCGTCAAACGATGCATATTGTCGCCATGCCTAGTTTACCTGCCGGTCTAGCTGGGGATTCATCCGGCGCCGTTCCGTTCGGGGAGTATCTCGAATTTCTCGCAACGGTCGGGCACGACTTTGCGAGTTCCCTGGACATTGATGATACGCTGAGACGGGCGCTCAGCCGAATTGCGGACTATATGGAGGCCGAGGCGGCGTCGCTGTTCTTGCTCGAGGCCGATGATCGTGAGCTCGTATGCCGAGCGTGCTTCGGCCCGGTCAACATCGCGGGTCTGCGGCTGGCGCCGGATACCGGCATCGTCGGGCGTAGCCTGCAGGCGAACTCGACGCAAATCGTGCGCGATGTTCGGTTAGATCCGGACCATGCCCGTTCGGTCGACGAGCGTACCGGATTTGTCACCCGCTCGATACTCTGTGCGCCGCTGAGCGTTAAGGATCGGTGCGTCGGCGCCATCGAGCTCATCAACAAGAGAGCCGGTGACGGATTGTTCTCCGATCGGGATCGCCAAGGGTTGCAGGTACTCGCCTCCTCCGCTGCGCTTGCGATCATCAACACGCGCTTGACGGCGCAGCTGATCGAGCAGGAAAAGCTTCGGCGTGAGCTTGAGCTTGCGGCTGATATTCAGAGGAATCTTCTCCCGCGTCGCGGCCCGCCAACGTATCCGGTGTGCGGGATTAATGTTCCTGCCCGAGGGGTTTCGGGGGATTTTTTCGATATCTTTGCGCTCGGTGACGGTCGGATCTGCTTCACCGTGGGAGACGTGTCGGGCAAGGGGATGAACGCGGCGCTGTTGATGGCCAAGACCTCGAGTCTTTATCACTGCCTCGGGAAGAGCGTTCATGACCCGGGTCGTCTTCTCGGGCTCGTGAACCGCGAGATCTGCGAGACGGGCTCCCGCGGGATGTTCGTCACCATGGTCGGTGGAATCTACGACCCGCGCCGGGGAACCATCGAGTTTGCGAACGCGGGTCACGAGCCACCCCTGCACCACGAGCCGGGAGGGAGTTTCGAGTCGTTTCCGGCGCAGGCCCCACCGCTTGGAATCGCGACGGATGTCGTACCCGACGAGTGCTTCCCGGTCACCAAGATCCACCTCGACGGCGGAACATTCTACGTCTTTACTGATGGTATGACCGAAGGCAAGCTTGCGAACGGCAGTCCCCTCGGGGTTGACGGGCTCAAGACTCTCGCGGTCGAGAACGAGTCGTTACGAGCGGTCGAGCGACTGACTGCCCTGGCCGAGCATCTCGACCGCCCAGGCACCGTGCTTCACGACGATCTGACCATTCTCGCGATCGAGGAGCAAAGCGAAGAGTCGGGGACATGAGCTCCCTCGATAACCTGGCGCAGGGGGACCCGATGAGCCGTGCAGGGGACGCGGCCGCCGGAGCCCGTCTGCTCGCTCTGAGGGTCCCGGCCTCGCCCGATCGCTTGCGTCTGGTTCGGGCCGCGGTCTCGGAGGCGGCGCTCGCAAGCGGATGCAGCGAGCAGTGCGTACGCGATATCGTGCTGGCGGTGGACGAGGCGTGTCAGAACATTATCAAGCACGCCTATCACGGTGACCCGTCTCGGGAGATCTTGATCGACGTGCGTCGGGACGAGGAACGGCTCGTCCTCGAGATCGTCGATTTTGCCGACCCGGTTGATACGGCTCAGATCAAGCCCAGGAATCTTGGCGAGATCAGACCTGGTGGCCTTGGGACGCATTTCATCCAGGAGTGCATGGATGCAACCGAATATGTCCCGCCCCCGGATGGCGCGGGAAATCTGCTGCGAATGGTGAAGAGAATTAGCTGAGGGAGGAACATGACCTGCGAGATAAGACATGAAGGGGACGTGGCGGTGGTGGCCTTGTCGGGGGATATCGATCTCGAGAGCTCACCCAAGGTTCGCACCGCATTGCTCGATTGCGTGGGTCTCAAGCAGGGAGTCTTGGTGGATATGTCCGAGGTCTCCTACATCGACAGCTCGGGGGTGGCGAGTCTGGTGGAGGCGTTTCAAACCGCCCGCAAGAGTCAGACGCGATTCGGGTTGGTGTCGGTGAGTCAGCCGGCGATGCGGGTGCTCGAGCTCGCCCGTCTCGACCGCGTCTTCGCGATCTACGACAGCGTCGCGGACGGCGTGCAAGGCGCCCAGTGATTCTCTCCCGAGGGACCCGGGTATCCGGTCGGTGCTCGGTACGCTCTGGGCCCGGGCACTAACCGCCGGGCATCGGCCGTGAGTTCAAGCGTGGAAAGGATCGAGCGTCTCGGCCGTCGCGTGACGAGAAGCGTGGAGGAATTCGGCTACGGGGCTTCGCTTCTGGGAGAGAGCCTGTACTGGCTGATTCTGGGGCCGTTCCGACATCAGCCGGTGCGCGTACCGGCCATTTTCGCGCAGATGATGGAGACCGGAATCCAGGCCATACCGATCGTGACTGTTCTCGCCGCAACGATCGGCGTGATGCTCGCCCTGCAGGGTATTCATACCCTAAAGATCTTCGGGGCGGAGTCGCGAGTGACGGTCGGAATTGCCCTGTCCATCACTCGGGAGTTCTCTCCGCTTATCACCGGGATCTTGGTGGCGGGGCGATCCGGCTCGGCGCTCGCGGCCCGGCTTGGAACCATGAACATCAACCAGGAGATCGACGCACTGCGCGTGATGGGAATCAATCCGGTGCGGTTTCTGGTCGTGCCGGCTCTGGTCGGAATGATCATCATCGTCCCCGCGTTGACGTTCTGGTCGGTGCTCGTCGGTCTCTTTGCCGCCGGGGTTTATGTTTCGATCGATCTCGGGATCAGTTTGTCGGCATACACCGACCGAGTGATCGAAGTGCTTGATCCGGGCGACCTCGGCCACGGGATCGCCAAGAGCTTCATCTTCGCCGCCCTTATCACGCTGGTAGGAGTCGTGAACGGCGCCGGGGTCAGGGGCGGAGCGGAAGGGGTTGGGCGAGCCACGACTCAATCGGTGGTGCAAGCTATCGCGGCGATCGTCATCACCGACATGTTGTTTGTGTTCGTGGTTACCCGATGACGACGAGCATGCGTCTCCGCAGCGGCAATCCGGTCATAGAGGTCGACAAGCTCGTCACTCATTACGGGACTCGTCGGATCCTGAACGAAGTATCGCTAAGCGTTTACGAAGGCGAGGTCATGGTGATCATGGGGGGCAGCGGATCGGGCAAGAGCACCCTGCTGCGCCACCTATTGGCGTTGGAGCGAGGGACCTCGGGGACCATCAAGCTGCTCGGCAAGGATGTATCCAGCGTGTCCGCGATGGAGGCCTACGAGCTCAGAAAGAAGATGGGCGTCGCTTTCCAAGGCGGGGCGTTATTCAGCTCGCTTTCCGTGGGCGAAAACATCAAGCTGCCGCTGCGCGAGCACACAAATCTTGACGAATCGACGATGCGAATCATGGCTCGCCTGAAGCTCGAAGTCGTTGACCTTGCCGGCTTTGAGGATCTGATGCCGGCGGAGCTCTCGGGAGGAATGATCAAGCGGGCCGCGCTCGCGCGGGCGGTGGTCATGGACCCCAAGCTGCTGTTCTGTGATGAGCCCTCGGCCGGTCTCGACCCGGTCGTGGCCTCGGCCCTCGACGAGCTGATACTCAGATTGCGAAAGGCGTTCGGGATGACGATCGTGGTGGTGACCCACGAGCTCGAAAGTGCCTTCAAGATCGCAGACCGGATTACGGTTCTTGACCGCGGTGAGATCCTGACGGTGGGCACCGTCGAGGAAGTGCGCACCAGTGATAACGTAAGAGTGCAAAATCTCCTCAACCGAAAAACCGAGGATGTGCTCGTCGATGTGGATGAATATCTGGAGAGACTGACCGGCGAAGGTGAGAGCGAAAGATTGTCAGGATGACAGCTTAGTGGGTATACATTGAAGAGCAACAAGGTCAACTACGTCGTGGTGGGAGGCTTCGTGCTGGCAATGCTTGCCGGCGCCATTGTATCGGTTGCGATCCTGAGCGGTCGTACCGGTCCTGCCGATCGCTACTACACCAGCTTTCGAGATGTATCGGGCGTCAAGTTTGGCACCGCGGTGCTCTACATGGGATTCCCAGTCGGACAGGTGGAGAAGATCACCCCAGAGTGGGCTCACGACGGGAGCTTGTCCTTCATGCTCGAGCTGTCGATCAGCAAGGATTGGAATCAGAGGATTCCCACCGACAGCATCGCCCGGATCCGTTCGGCCGGTATTCTCGCGGCCGTCGCGATTGACATACGCGACGGTGAGAGCCAGTCCGGCTTGAGCCCCGGTGGATTCATCGAGGGAATCGCACGAACGGATGTGTTCGCGGCGATGTCGGAAACGGCCAACACCATCAGGGATCTCACCGAGGACAACATCAAACCGTTGATCATCAATTTGACCCGATATGTCGACGGGTTCGGGGCCGCGCTCGAGACTCAGGGCACTCATCTGCTGTCAGATCTTGGCACGATTGCCTCCGAGCTCACCAAGCAGGCTCCCGAGGTCATTGCGAATTTTCTGGAGGTCTCAGAGGAGATCAACGCTACCGCACGGCGGCTACAGCTCATGCTCGGCCCTGAAAACGAGCGGAAGGTGGAGCAGATCTTGGAGAGCGGCATGAGTGCCGCGGCAAACGTGGCGGCCTTGACGAGCGACGAGAATCTTGCGAAGACCCTCGGCAACATTCGCGCCGCATCGGAGAACCTGGTCAGACTCAGCGTCAACGCGAACGAGCGGCTCGACGATGTGCTCAGCAAATCCACGGTCGAAAAGGCGAGGGCGACTCTTGACGACGTCGCGGCGGCGGCACGAAACGTCGCTCAGCTCACTACCAACTTGCGCTCGACGAGCGACAGGCTCGGGCACCTCATAACGGTCCTCGACGAGGTGGCGACCGATAACCAGCCGAATGTCAACCAATCGCTCAAGGACCTGAGGCATTCTATGCAGGCAATATCGCAGCACATCAGCTCCATTACCTATAACCTGGAGGGGACGAGTCGCAATATGTACGAGTTCAGCCGCCAGCTCAGACAGAATCCGGCCCTGCTCCTCGGCGGTACGCGTCCGGTGGACGCGGCCGCCGCGCCGTAGCGGCTCAGCTGACCGGATATGAAGATGATTCATCGGACAGGGGTTTCGCTCATTGTGATCGCCCTCGCGGGCTGTGCGCAGCCGGAAGTACCGCCCGACAACTTTTATCGGCTATACCCGGAGTCGGCCGTTGAGGGCCGTGACCAGCCTCGCTTCGAGGGAGTTCTCGTCGTGAACCGCTTTCAAGCCGACGGCCTCGTGAGTGAGCGCTCGCTCGTCTACGCGGATGACGATGCGCCCAACCCACTCAAGCAGTATCATTATCATTACTGGACCGAGTCGCCGACTCGAATGCTCCAGGAACTCGTGGTGCGGTATCTTCGTAGCGCGAACGTCGCAACCCAAGTCATCACGCCAGAGACTCCGGCGCTCTCGAGCTACGAGGTCTCGGGAAAGATCAAACGCCTCGAGCAGATTCGGGGTAGTCGGTCGCGGGTAGTGGTGGAGCTGGAATTCGTGCTCACGCGTTCTCGCGAGGCAAGCGTGCTGTGGGTTCAGGATTATCTCGTGGAGGCCACCTCCAAAGATGATTCTGTGAAGGCAGCGGTCGAGGCGTTTAATCAGGCGATCGGCGATGTTTGTCTGCGCCTGGTCAACGACCTCTGGCGGAATTGACGGCGTTGGCGGCCCGCTGGTCGGCGTTCCCGGTACTCTCATGGACCCGGGTCGAGTCGAGACACAGCATGGCGTCAGCGAAGCTCGAGCTCCAAGATGATCTCGTTGGCGGGCGGATCGTCCTCTCCGAACGAAGCCCGATGCCGAGTGCCCGCTCAGTCCGCTATACTCTGAAGGCGGAGCATCGGTGCCGGATGTGGAGGCTGTAACATCGAGACGGGATTCGGGGGAACGCCGTTGGAGGGCGCAATGCGGCGTTGTCGTCGGCGCCGCGCTTTTAAGCCTTCCGCTAACGGGTGTGCGCGAGCGTTCCGCTATCGCACTTGCCGGGGCCAAGGCGCCACCGGTTCGCGCCGCCGGGGGGGCCGATGCACGCGCCACCGTCCGGCATTGACCGGAAACTTGCGATTGGTACAATCCGGGACGAATCTTCCAGAATGACAACCACTTATACTTTGCACCGACTAATCCACGGCCTCGTCGCGGGGATGCTTCTCTGGGGATCGCTCAGCGCCGCCGCGCAGGACGATACACTGGCCGCGATTCGTGCGCTGGTTGAGAAGAGTGATTACGCAGAGGCGTCACGCCGGATCGAGAGCTATCTGTCGGCCAACCCCAGCGATCCGCAGGGAAGATTTCTCAAGGGAATTGTCCTCGCCGAGCAAGAGCAGTCGGACGCAGCTATCGAGGTGTTCTCCGCTCTCGCCCGCGACTACCCGAGTCTGCCCGAGCCCCACAATAATCTCGCGGTGCTCTATGCGGCTCAGGGTGATTACGTCAGAGCGCGGGACGAGCTGCTGATTGCAATCAACACTCATCCGAGCTACGCGACCGCGCACGAAAACCTGGGAGACATCTACGCGAAGATGGCCGGGCTCGCGTACGACAAGGCGCTCGAGCTCGACAACCAAAACGAGAGCGCGAAGGCAAAGCTCGCGCTCATGCATGATTTGGTCTCGGTGCCGAGTCGCGTGCCGGTGGAGGTCGAGGTGGCGGCGGCGACTTCGCTCGACACCACGGTCGCACCGGTGGTCATGGTCGAGCCGGCGAGGCGAGAAAAGGCCCAAGAGCTGCAGACCGAGATCCTCCAGACTCTGATGGGTTGGGCTGGGGCCTGGTCGTCACAGG
This sequence comes from Gammaproteobacteria bacterium, assembly GCA_041594935.1. Taxonomy (GTDB): domain Bacteria; phylum Pseudomonadota; class Gammaproteobacteria; order HK1; family HK1; genus JBFHLI01. The sequence continues at coordinate 13,340 of JBFHLI010000073.1, forward strand.
ATGTGGACCGATATCTCAGCTTCTACGCAAGCGACTACTCGCCGCCGGGGATGTCGAGGAGCGCGTGGCAGGGGTTGCGCCGCAAGCGCTTGAAGAGCCCCGCCTACATCAAGGTCGATATTCGCGACCCGGAGGTCGACCTGGAACGCGAGGGAAGGGTGCGCGTCAGCTTCACGCAGGGCTACGAGTCAGATACTTTCAGCGACCGCGTGCGGAAGACCCTTCGGCTGTCGATGGATCGCGGGCGCTGGGTAATCGTTAGCGAGAACACCAACGAATGAAGCGCCTAGGTAGCTGGTCGACCCGCGTCATTTGCGCCGCGGTCGCCATGGCGGGACTCGGATTCTTTTCCGAGGTGTCGCTGACTGATGTTATCCAGTACGGTGACATCGTATCGGAGCCCGGCTTGGACGCTTCCCCGGTCGCGGATTCCGTCCCGACGCAAGCGAGTCTCGGGGAAGCCACGCTCTCGAGCATGCCCAATCCTCCGGTGAGCGAGAGGAGTCGGTTGCCTCTGCCGGTCAACGGGGTGCACTCGCTCGCGGATGTCAGCCGGGACGC
>JBFHLI010000074.1:0-13490 GCA_041594935.1 Gammaproteobacteria bacterium
AGGCCCTCGAGACGCGGCACGTAGGGCGTGGCCCCGGTGGCAACCACGACGCAATCGGGTTGCTCCGCGCGCACGAGGTCCGCGGTCACCGCGGTTCCTTTCACGACCCGCACCCCCGCCAGCATCATCTCGCGCTCCAGGTTGCCGATGATGCCGCCGAACTCCTCGCGGCCGGGCAGGCGCTGGGCGAGCCGCGCCTGGCCGCCGAGCCGGCGCTCGCACTCGTAGAGCGTCACCGCATGGCCGCGGGCGGCGGCGACGGCGGCCGCCTTCATGCCGGCCGGGCCGCCGCCGGCAACCAGGATGCGCTTTTGCCGCGCCACCGCCGGCAGCTCGGAGAACTGAAGCTCGCGGCCGGATTCCGGGTGCTGGATGCAGGAGATCCCGAGACCCTTGTGGGCGCGCCCAATGCACGCCTGGTTGCAGCCGATGCAGGCGCGGATATCGTCCAGCCTTCCGGCGCGTGCCTTTGCCGCCAGGTCAGGATCGCAGATCATGGCCCGGGTCATGCCGCACAGATCCGTCTTGCCGCTCGCGATCATCCGTTCGGCGAGCTGCGGCTGGTGGATGCGCCCGGTCACGATGATCGGCACCGCGACGGCCGCCTTGATGGCGGCGGCGAGCGGGGCGACATAGGCGGGGTCAAGACCCATGGGGGGCACGATGTGCACCGAGCCGCCAAGACTGGCCGAGGTCCCGGCGACGACGCTGAGGTAATCGACATCCCCCGCAATCGCCCGGCAGATCTCAATCACCTCGGCGTCCGTCAAGCCGTCGGCATCCATCTCGGCCCCCGAGATGCGCACCCCGATCGCGCGATCTCCCACCGCGGCGCGCGTCGCCGCGATCACCTCTTGCAGGAATCTGAGGCGCCGATCGAGGTCGCCGCCGTATTCATCCTCACGGAGGTTGACGCGCGGGTTCAGGAACTGGGCCGGAAGGTAGCCCTGATTGGCGACGATCTCGAACCCGTCGAAGCCCGCCTCGGCCAGGTAGGCCGCGGTGCGCCCGAATCCGGCGATGATGTCCCGGATAAGGGCCACCGACATCGGCTTCGGCATGATGTGAAAGCGTTCATTGGGTACTGCGGATGGGGCCCAGGCGACCGGCGCCATGCCGGACCAGGCGGAAAGAATCTCCCGTCCCGGGTGAAACAGCTGGGCGAACATCCGGGTGCCGTGCGCGTGACACGCCCTCGTCAGGCGGGCATAAACCGGAATAGCGTCGCGGCTGCTCGCCTTGAGCAGATCGCGCGAGAAGCCTGCGGTCTCGTGCACGGCGACGATCTCGGTGACGATCAGACCCGCGCCGCCTCTTGCCCGGGCTTCGTGATAGGCGATCAGCCGATCGTCGGGGACGTTGTCCGACAGATAAGTATGGTGGCCGGTGAACACGATGCGGTTCGGGACGACGCAGCCGCCGAGCGCGATTTCCGAGAAGAGGCGGGGGAACCGGTGGCTCACGATGGCCGTCCGATATCGGCTCGCGAAAGGCGCAGACCGTAGCGCTGCCGCAACCGGCGATCGGTCGCATCGTCGAGGTGGTCGGGGTAGTGCCGCGCGAGGATTTCTCTCGCTCGTGCTCGCGCCCGCGCACGCGCGTCGAGGGCGCCATCGGCTTCCCACTCGGAGGGTGGGCGACGGTCGCCGAGGGCTGGATAGACGTAGTCCCGCTTCATGCGCGCCAGCGTCTGGGGGTGGCCAAGATAGTGACCTTCGCCGCGACACACTTCCGCGATGACGTCGGTGGACAGCGTCTTCGGTGTCGCTTCGACGCCTCGCACCGAGCGCAGGATACCGCCGAGCATATCGTTATCGACCACGTAGGCCTCGAGAGAAACGCCGAGCAGGCTCGCCTGCATGCCGCAGGCCTGCGTGATCAGGTTGGAGCCGGCATGAGCAGCAAGGCTTACCGCCAGGGTCTTCTCGTAGCCGTGCTGGGCATCGGCGATCTTGGCGTCGGTGATGCCCGCGATCGAGCTGGTCGGCAGGCGGTATGACCGGCCCATCTGCGCCGCCGCCGCCATCAGTGTCGCCTGCTCGCCGCCGCCGCCGCACATCGCGCCGGTGCGCAGGTCCGCAACCAGCGGCTTCGGTGCAAAGATGGCGGCCGCGTCCCGGTCGACGAGACGGGCAAAGACCAGGCCGGCGAGCGTTTCCGCTACCGCCTGCGCCAGCGAGCCGGCGATGGTCGCGGGGCTCGTCGCCCCGGCCTGGCCGGCGGAGATGATCTGCACCGGGAAGCCGGCCAGGATCGCGGCCTCAAGGGTTGCGCAGGCCTCCGCTGCAAAGCGCATCGGCGGTACCACGTGGCAGACCATGATGGTGAGGAACGGGCGCGCCCGGAACGCACTCTCACCGCCGGCAACGGTGTAACAGATGTCGGCGATGGCCTTCACGTGGGCCGGATCGGATGCGCTGACACTGACCGGTTTCGGCGTTCCCGCCAGGCAGGCGTAAACGGTATTGATGTCGAGCGATAGGGGATCGCCCGCATCGCGCGCGACCACCGAGCGGCTGAAATGGTGGATGTGCTCCATCGCATCCACCAGGCGCGCCGCGTCGTAGAGATCCTTCGTCGAGGCGTCGCGGTAACGGCCGTTCTCCAGATCGACCACGCTCGGCGATGCGCCGCCGGAGCTCATGTGCACCCGCGCTCCCGACAGGTCGAGCTCGAGTCCCGGCCGCCGACCGTACAGCACGACATCGCGCCGGGCGGTCTCGACGCTCTCGAGCACCAGTTCCCGCGGAAACAGCAGCCGACCGTCTTCGGTCAGCGTGCCCCCGCGGGCAGTGACCTTCTCGACCATCGAAGGGATCGCCTGGCTCAGCCCCAGGGTCTCGAGCAGGTGGAGCACCGCCTCTTGCACCGCGGCCTCCTCCTCGTCCGACAGGGGCCGGTAGCGCCCGCCTTCGACGCCCGCCCAGACCGGCCGCACGGGCTCGTCACGCCCGGCGTCCTGGCGAGCGTGACTACGCCTACCGCGTTTTCCCCGCACCGTTGCCGGCTCGGCCATCGGCTCAAGACCACGATACCGTCGAATTCGCCCCGTACGAGGCTAGGGCTCCATCACGCAAAGGACAAGAGGGTTATCTTCAAGCCTTGGCGATGAATTCTGTCCGACGGTCGCCCGACCCAGCCGTTCCGGGTCAGCGTGAAATCGGGGCGACGCCTCCTCTCGGACCTATTGCCAGCACGTGCTCGCGCACGAGACGGGCGTCAAAAGGGGTAGGTAGGCGGTCGCCGTCGACGCGCCGGTCCTCGGCGCCAGCTTCCGGCTACAGGGTGGAGCCCATCGCGTCCAGATCGTAGTAGATGAACGTGGTCACCAGGCCTGAGCCGGCGAGGATCAGAAATGCGACCAGGATGTGGCGGAACAGCCCGCGGTCTCCGAGCATGAAGATGAGCAGCAGCTTGGTGAACGTGTTGGAGATGGCGCCGAGAACCAGATTGAAGGCGGCCCAGTCGGTGCTGATCTGACCGCTGCGCTGGGCCGCGCTCAGGGAAAAAGCGATCGCGTCGGCGTCGGTGAGTCCGCTCACGACCGAGACCACCGGCAGCCACGCGTTGCCTAGATAGGCAATGGCGAGCTGGGTGGCCATCAGCACGGTGGCGAATACGGCCGCGAACTTCAGGGCCGAGGATAGGCTGAAGGGGTTATCCAGACGCAGGGTTGCCGCCTTGCCGGCCGCCTCACGCGATCGGAAGTAATAAATCGCGGCAAGCGCGCAGCCGGTCACCGCCATCACGATCACCGGTACCGCCATGCGCTGCATCAGCTCCTGGTTCACCACCGCGATCTGCAGGAGCAGCCGGGGAAACATCACGGTCGAGGCGAGGATCACCGCGACCGCGAACTGGCGATTGAGGGCGGGTGACTCCAGGCTTCGCTTGGCGAAGCTGAGCGCGGTGACGGTGCTCGACGCGAGCCCGCCGACCAGGCCGGTGAGCCCGATCCCGGCGGCGCTGCCGAGCACCTTCACGAGGACATAGCCCACGAAGCTGATGAACGAGACGAGTATTACGATGATCCAGAGCCGGAACGGATTGATGGCCGAGGCCATAACGGTGAGGGGGCGGATCCCGATCTCCTTGCGCAGCGGGGTTCCCGCCACGAGCCGCTCGATCAGATCGCCCTCGTAGCGGCCGTTCACCGCGAAGGGGCTCGCGGCCGTCACCTCGAGCGTCCCGAGCGATCGCCCACGCTCCCCGAAGAGTCGCATCCGTTGCCCTTCGGTGAAGGACTGTCCCGGCACCGGATCGACGCTGATCGTCTGGGCGCTCGGGTCGGCCGCGGTCACGGTGCCCATCGGGAACGTGAGATAATGATCCAGCGGCACGCTCGGCAGGAACGGCAGGACGATGAAGGTGATGACCAGCAGCTTCAGGGCGGCTTCGAGCTCGAAGCGCTGCACGCTCTGCTGGAACTGCCCGATGAGCAGCTTCTGGGACAGCACGATCAGCACGATCACGGTGAAGGCGATGGTGAGCGCGATGCTGGCTGCGACCGCCGAGGCGCCGAGCAGAAACGTAACGAAGCCCGCAAGCTCGGTGGTGATGCCGCGCTCACCGCTCTTCGACATCCGAAGATCGGCCCAGTACCCCGACAGCAGGAACGCGACGATTCCGGCGAGGCCGGCGACGATTACCCACGCGCTCATATAGTGCTGGGCGGCGAGGGCGCACAGCGCGCCCGCGAGCGCGAACAGCACGAAGTCGCGCGTGCCCGCGTGCGGCTGCTTGGTGGACTTCATCCCGCGCTCGAGGCCGATGAGCATTCCGATCATCGCGGCCACGGCGAACCGCGAGAGCACCTCGAGCGGTATGTCAGTACTCATGCCGGCTTGCTCTCCCGTTGCATCGAATCGAACTCCATCGCGCCTGCGTTGGCCCCCGCGCGGGAACGCCCCCGCCGACCGGTCGCACGCCGGGCCCGCGCCGACGAGCCGCGCGTTTGCCGCCGGAGCGCATTCGAGCCCGTGAGCCGTCCCGCCATGCGAATCATGCCATAAGTCCGGCATCCTCACCGGCAACTGGCCGCCGGGGGTGGCGGTCCACGGAGCCGATCGCCCCGGGATCGAGTCCCTACCGGTCACGGTCATCCTGCGGCTCGTGCTCCGGACTCGCGTCGACTCTCGCGATGTGGCGCGAGCCCACCCGCGGTGATTCTTTGGGTTATACTAACGCTCGTTAGGTGGGGGCTCCGGGTCGGATCTCACCGCTCGACACCCATCTCGGGTAATCACTTTCGGGAGACCAAAGAATGAGCAATGGAAGACTGGATGTCTGGCGCCGCGGTGCGCTGGGGACACTGTTCGGGCTCGTCGCGATCGGCGCCTCTGCCTCGTCCCACGAGCATGACGTGATCCGTTTCGGCGCTTCGTTATCAATGACCGGTTCGAAGTCCACCGAGGGCCGGCTCGTCAAGGATGGCTACGACTTCTACGTCAAGCACATCAACGAGCGCGGCGGCATCAAGATCGGCGACAAGATGTACAAGGTCGAGATCAAGTACTACGACGACGAGAGCGATCCCAAGACGGCGGTGAAGCTGGTGGAGAAGCTGATCGTCGAGGATGGTATCAAGTTCCTGCTCGGGCCCTACAGCAGCGGCATCACCTTTCCCGCGAGCTCCGTGGCGGAGAAGCATCAGGTCCCGATGGTGGAAGCGCACGGCGCCGCGTACACCATCTTCGAGCGCGGCTACAAGTACATCTTCGCAACCCTCAACTCGGTCGACCAGTACACTGCCAACATCGTGAAGATGGCATCGGATGCCTCCCCTCGAGCGCAGCGAGTGGCCCTGATCAGCGAGAACGCGCTCTTTCCCCAGCTCGGCATCGACGGAGCGGATAGCCAGTCGAAGGCGCTCGGGCTCGACGTGGTCTACAAGGAGAACTACCCCTCTGGAACCAAGGACCTGTCGTCGATGCTCTCGGCCGTCAAGGGCACGAACCCCGACCTCATCATCGCGGGCGGTTACACCGGCGACATGATCCTGCTCGCCCGCCAGGCGGCGGAGATGGGGATCTCGCCGAAAATGATGGGTGTCCTGCTGGGCCCGACCTTGCCGGGGTTCGTGGATTCGTTGAAGCAAGATGCGGAGTATCTGCTCGAGCCCATCCAGTGGAGTGCCAATATGCCCTGGAAGGACGACGTGTTCGGCTGGACGGCGGCGGAGTATGCCGAGCAGTTCAAGAAGGACTTCGGCTACGAGCCGGATTATCACCCCCCTCAGTCCTCGGCCGCCCTGCTCGTCTACCACCACGCGCTGCAGAAGCTCGGGGGCGACTTCGATCCGAAAAAGGTGCGTGACGCCATCGCCGCGACGGACATCATGACCTTCTACGGCCCGGTGCGCTTCAACGACAAGGGGCAGAACATCGCCAAGTCCATGGCGGTGGTTCAGATCCAGGGGGGCAAGCCGGTCGTTGTCTATCCGCCCCAGCACGCCCAGGGCAAGTTCATCTACCCGATGCCCCCGCGCTAGGCGGGGTCGGGCTCGGGCTCGGCACTTCCCGATGCCCGATAGGACATGGGATCTCGGCGAGGGGCGTTTTGCGCCCCTCGCTGCGTCTTCACCCTGACGCGCCGCCTCCGCCCGGCGCCTTGTCAAGCCACGTCATAGTCGGCAAGACTCACGCATGCTGCTGATCCAGGTGCTCATCAACGGCGTCCTGCTCGGGGGGCTCTACGCGTGCATGGCAATCGGCTTCTCGGTGATCTGGGGGGTCATGAATCTCATCAACATCGCCCATGGCAGCATGATCATCCTGGGCGCCTACATCACCTACCTCCTCAGCACCCACACCGGAATCGACCCGTTCTTGACCCTGCCGGTCTCCGCCGCGGCGCTCTTTTGCCTCGGCTACGGTCTGCAGAAGTTTCTCATCAACCGGGTGGTGAGCGCGTCGGTGTTCATGACCCTGATCATGACGTTCGGCCTCGACATGGTGATGACGAACGCCCATCTCGCCCTGTTCACGGCGGACGTGCGGGCGATCACGCCGCCTTACGCGAATCTTGCGATTCAGCTCGGTGACCTCCGGATCCCCTACACCCGCCTTGGGGTGTTCGCGCTCGCGCTCGCGCTCACTTTCGTGCTTTCGGTGTTCATGAACCGAACTCGCACCGGCCGCGCGATCCGGGCCACCGCCCAGAACGTTCGCGGTGCGAGCGTCATGGGGGTGGACACGCCCCGCATCTACGCGATCACCTTCGCGATCGGGGCCGCGATGGCGGGAGCGACTGGCACCCTCATCGCGGTGATCTACGCATTCTCTCCGGTGGTGGGGGCGGGTTTCACCATGAAGTCCTTCGTCATCGTGATCCTCGGCGGTCTCGGCAGCATCCCGGGCGCGATCGTCGGCGGGGTGGTGCTCGGGGTCGCCGAGAACCTGGTGGCAGGGCTGTACAATCCGGGCTACACGGATGCGGTGAGCTTCGTGCTGCTGGTGCTCATACTGGTGCTGCGCCCCACCGGTTTGCTCGGGCTCCGACCGGTTGGCGAGGTCAGGTGACGATTGCCCGGGGCGGATCGTGGGGCGGCGCCGGCCCAGCTGCGCAGAGGGCGCGGAAGGTGCGTAGCACCCGGAGCGCGCGCGCGTGAGGAGGATCGGAACCGCAGGACTCTGGCTGCTGGCGTTTGCGGCCGGGTCGTTCCTCGTCGTTGCCCCCGAGCTCGTCAGCCTTTACTGGGTGCGCATTCTCTCGAGCATCTTCATGTTCGCGACCCTCGCCCAGGCGATCAACATCATCGCCGGCTATACCGGGTACCCGGCGTTCGGCAACGTCGTCTTCTTCGGGCTCGGGGCCTACGCCACTGCCATCGTGATGGTCAAGCTTGGCGGCCACTTCGTGCTTGGTATCGCCGCGGGTCTCGCGGTGAGCCTCGTCTTCGTGCTCGCGATCGGGCCGCCGCTGCTGCGCCTTCGCGGACATTACTTCGCCATCGCCACCCTCGGCCTCAACGAGGCGACCCGCGCGATCATCAACAACTGGAACGACCTGACCGGGGGTGGAATGGGCCTGTCGTTACCGCTGCCACCGGGCGCGGTCGAGTACAACTCCGCGTTCTTCTACTATCTGCTCCTCGCGACGATGGGCCTCAGCATCCTCGTGACCTATTGGCTGAGCGTGAGCCGGCTCGGCTACGCGTGTCGCGCCATCCGCGACGACGAGGTGAAAGCGCAGTCGATGGGCATTCACACCACCCGCGACAAGACCATCGCGTGGATGATCAGCGCGGCCCTCACCAGCATCGTCGGGAGCATCTACGCTTACTGGTTCAGTTACATCGAGCCGCCCGCGGTGTTCGACATGAACATCGCAGTCGAATCGTTCGTCATCTACCTGCTCGGCGGCGCCGCCTCCGTCCTCGGGCCGATCGTCGCCGCCTTCGTGCTCGAGCTCGTGTCCACCGTCATCTGGACTAACCTGCTCGATTATCATCTCGGGACCATGGGGGCGATCATCATCCTGGTCGTGATCTACCTGCCCAACGGGTTCGTCGAGTTCGTGCGCGAGCGAGTGTCGATCGCGGCGCTCGCGCGTCGCATCGGACGCCGGGAATGAGCCTCGCGGTGGTGCACGAGCCGATGGGCGCGGGCCTGCGAGCACGCTCGCGCAATTCGCCGCGCCGGCAAGGATCATGATCGGGTCCCGCCTGCGCGACATTGCCGAGCGCGCTCCCGACGAGACGGCGGTGGTTTACGGCGCGCGGCGCCTGACGTATGCCGCGCTCAACCGGCGCGCCTGCCGTCTTGCGAATGCCCTGTCGGGGGCCGGGATTCGAAAAGGCGATCGCGTCGCCAGCCTGCTTTATAACGGCAACGAGTTCGTCGAGCTCTTCTTCGCCACCGCCAAGATCGGGGCCGTCTTCGTGCCGATCAACTTCCGGCTCGCGCCGCCCGAGGTGGGCCGGATTCTTGCGAGCTGTGCGCCTCGGGTGCTGGTGACGGAGAGCGCCTTCGGCGAGGTTCTCGCCCCGCTGGCGGGAGAGGGCTTTTTCCCCCCTTGCCTCGTCGAGGCGGGGGAGGCGGGACTGGAGGACCGGCTCGGACGCGGGGTGCTCGCCTACGACCCGTGGGTCGAGGCGGCCTTGGAAGACGAGCCCGAGGTTGCCCTCGCGGTGCACGACGATCAGCTGATCCTCGCCAGCTCGGGCACGACGGGTGAGCCCAAGGGGGCGGTGTGGACCCACGCGACGACGTGGTTCTCCTCGATGGCGAAGATCATCGACTTCGGTCTCGACGCGAGTGACGTGACGGTGGTGTTTGGACCGCTGTTTCACGTGGGGCCCCTGATGGACCTCGCGGTGCCGGTGCTGCTGTGCGGTGGCCGGCTCGTGGTCGGACCGTCGAGGCGCTTCGACCCGACCGAGCTGCTCGAGACAATCGAGCGTGAGGCCGCGACGGTGGTGACCATCTACCCCACGATGTGGCGCCGCGTGCTGGCTGCGTCCGGTCTCGAGCGCTTCGAGCTCGCGAGTCTCCGAGCGCTCTTCACGGGGGGCGAGATCATGCCGGTGCCGCTGCTGCACCAGATCTATGCCCGCTTTCCCCACGCGGGCTTCGTCAACACCTACGGCAGCACTGAGGCCGGCCCGATCACCACGTTCCTCGCGCCCGAGCACCAGGTCAATAAAGTGGGCTCGATCGGAAGGCCCGCCTTCGGGGTCGAGATGCGCATCGTGGACGAGCGGGGTCGGGTGCTCGGCGACGGTGAGGTCGGGGAGATCGCAGTTCGAAGCCCGTTCGTTTGCAAGGGCTACTGGGGCAAGCCCGATGCCACCGCCGACGCCCTGCGCGGGGGCTGGTGGCACACCGGCGACCTCGCCTCGAAGGATGCGGATGGGTTCGTGTGGATCGCCGGTCGCCAGAAGGACATGATCATCAGCGGCACCGAGAACATCTACCCGATCGAGGTGGAGCAGGTGATCGCCTCGCTGGCGGGCGTCTCAGAGGTGGCGGTGGTCGGAGTTCCCGACGAGCACTGGGGCGAGTCGGTGGTGGCGGTGGTGGTGTGCGAGGCAGGAGTGGGGCTCGAGGCGGCACAGGTCATCGAGCACTGCCGGCGCCACCTCGCGAGCTACAAGAAGCCGCGCCAGGTTCTTTTCCGGGAAAGCCTCCCGCGGCCAGGCGGAAGCAAGGTATCCAAGGCGAGCCTGCGAGCGATGGTCGCGGCCGAGCTGGGTCCGAGCGCCGGCAGCCACGGCGAAGATGCGTGACGTGGCTCTTCATGGCACGCAATGGTCAAGAGGACCACGCCATGCGCGAGAGCGGATGCGATGAGCCTCGAAGCGCAATGAGTTTGACCAGCCCCAGTCTTGGGAACTTGAGGTAGAGCAGCTTGGCCTGGACTTCGTAACCGAGGCGACGCAGCCCGGTGGTTGCGCGCCAGGTGTCCACCCAGGTCACGGTATAGGCCTTGCGAGCTCCGGCCTGTTGCGCTGCGTGCAGCATCGTCACCATCACTTCATCGTGGATATGTTTGCCACGATGGGCAGTTACCGTGAAGCACCCGTCGGTGTAGACGTCGCCCTCACCGAGCACGGCCAGATAGCCCGTGATTGCGCTGCCCCACCTCGTGCAAAGCCAGTTCATGTGCACGATTTCACCATCGATACGGGCGAGAAAGCACCGATTACCTCGTCGCAGATAATCGGTCGTGATCGCGATGTCATATGCTTCACGGGCGACCGCATGGGCCCACAGCCACTGCTGCACTGCCTGGCCGATGGGTTTCGCGTTCGATCCGGCCGGGGCCGGCGTCGGTTTTCCGTGGCGCACCTTGACGAGATCCATGACGTCGTCCTCGGTCGCCTCATCGATGCGGATGCCCACCCGCGCCTTCATCGGCGGAAGCGGCACCGCCAGGTCGCGCTCGAACAGCGTACCGACGTTGATCTCGCCCAGTGGGGACAAGACTTTGTTGATGACCGCAAAGGCGAATACTAGAGCCCCCTCGCTTCGAAGGGTATGCAGCGCGCGGCGCAAGAAATTCCAGAAGCGTCGTATCATGGTCATAGAACGTTGAAGATCAACTCCGATCGGAGTCTATCTGGATATTGCGTCTACTCTCCTTCACTTCGCGTTGGGCACAACATATCCGATAGGAGCGCGTAAGGCATGGGCGGATCGGCCAAGGAACCGCAGCCAGATTGCTCCGCTCTCCTCGTCGCTCGACCCTCATAGCTCGCCTCACGCGGCTTGCCCCGGTAGGTCCATGGGCCAATGGTGTTCGCGTGCTAAATATTCTCAAACCGCGTTCGATAACACTGTCAGGCTCGGCCGAATCGGACTCGAGCGTCCAAGTTTCAGAGAAGCTAAGCTGCCCTCGCGTGCCCCGCAATTGCGAGACGAGTACACTTCATGTCGACCGGCAACTCGAGCAGACTCATCGACACGCTCCGCTATGAGGGTCCATGGATCGCGCTTTGGAAAGCACTAGTCAGGTTGCTTTCGCCGCTGGCGGGCATCGAAGCACTGATACTCTTGGAGAAGTCTTTGAGCGATCCGATCGAGGCCCGGCCCGCCAAGGTTGCCATTGACGTTGACATCGCGAGCGAAGACGATCTGGAAGCTATAGTCGCGCTGCGATTCAAGCCGGTCCCGCCAGAGCCCAAGGTGCCTCAGTCCTATGCCGAGGGGGCAATTGCCGCCGCGCTGCAGGCCGATCGCTCGGCCGCGCTCGCCGAACGGGCTTACGCCCTCACGGTCGAGCGCGAACGGATGAGAAGGGGAGGCAAATGTTTCGTTGCCCGGATCGACGGCGAGATCGTGCACCACAATTGGCTGTTCTTCGACTGGGGGATTGCCGCGAACCCCCGGTCGTTCTTCGTCCTGAGAGAGGGCGAGGTGCTTCCGGACTTCGCTTTCACCGTCCCCGCATGGCGGGGCAAAGCCATCCACGAAGCAGTCCAGGCCGAGATGCTGTGCTATGCACGCCAGGCCGGCCATCGCTGGGCTTACTCCCTGAGCCAGCTCGAGAATGTCCGCTCGAGAAAAGGGCTTCATCGCATCGGCTACCGGGTCAGGGGGCGATTTCTGCTAGTTCGCCCTCGATTGCCGCGCCGCGAATTTCCGATTCGGCTCAGCGGGAGGCTCGACCCGCTCGTCTTCTTTCGCTGAGCGGCGGTGGAGGCCGTCTCGAGCTGAAGGGTGACGGCGGTTCGAACGAGGCCGGGCGAGCCCGCGAGGCCATTTGGTCTGTCCCCCGGTCCGTGACTTACGCGCCCGGACTGAGTCCGATCACCTCCAGGTGTTAACCAACATGGGCCCCCGGGCCATCAGGAGGAAGGCGAGAGAGCTCGTCGAGATAGTGCGCTACGCTCGGTGGGCCGGTCGCATGCGACGGGCGGGGCGGCTCATCGACATACCCATGCAGCTGGCGACGGATGAGCACGCCTTCTCTCTTGCCTCCGATGGCTGGAATTTCTACCGCGCCCTGGCCGCTGAATACGCCCGCAACCCGGAGATCACCCTGGACCAGACGGTGTTCTATCGATTCTTCCGCCACGAGCGGGTGAGGTCGGTGGGCTGTCTCGATGATCTGCTGTTTCTCCACGAGCCCGACCGGGCACGGAGCGAGGATGAGCCCCGCTTCGCCTTGGGGACCTATCCCTGGGGTGGGTGGTCACGCGCCGAGCAGCTCGCCGGTGGAGCGCCGTTTGGGCGCGAGTACGACCAAGCCGAGGGTACCAACATCCGGGACCCCTTCGGCGATGGACCGCACCCTTGGTACGACCCGGGGGAAATGGATCAGCTGGAGCACGAGTGGCGTCTCACCCGACGGCTCTACCACGCGCTGGAGAAGGGATATCACCCTTTGCGTCACCGCGGCTACCCGGGGGTCACGCTGCTGGTTCGACGTAATGGTGAGCGGCGGGCGGTCATGGGCAACGGTCATCACCGAATGGCGATACTGAGTCATTTGGGGCACGCGAGCTTGCGGGTGATGCTCCCGCTCGACTGGTCCGGGGTAGTGGCGGAGGGCGAGGTGCACGATTGGTTCCACGTGAGACTGGGACACTGCTCGCGAGAGCGGGCGCTCGAGATCTTCAATGCGTTCTTCGAGTGCAATGGCCGGGAACGCATCGAGCATCTGGGTCTGCCCACCGTATACTGACCTTGCGTCGCGATTCGGCCGGGTGCCGGAGCGACCATGCAGAGCCCTCATTCACAATAGACCATCCGGATCCCCGGGTTCATGTAGCCGACTGCAGTCGCGACATTGCTGGTGACGTGAACCAGCGCATCACACCTTGCCAACAGCAAGGCGTCGATCAGCACGTCCTCGGCGAGCTTGATGTCCGGGTGCGGATGATCCACGTGCAACTCCGGGTCATCGTGAGTCTGCTGTCGGGTCACGCCAGCCTGCACCACGAGGCGTGCTCCGAATCGTTCCGAGAACGCTTCAACGACTGCTTCGACATCGGTGGCCAAAAAGACCACGTAGTCGTCGCCCGATTCGTCACAGAGTGACTCGAT
>JBFHLI010000075.1:0-13445 GCA_041594935.1 Gammaproteobacteria bacterium
CCCGTGCTGCCGACGGTCCACTACAACATGGGCGGTATTCCCACCAACTATCACGGCGAGGTCGTGACGTTACACGAGGGGGATCCCGACTGCGTCGTTCCTGGACTGATGGCGATCGGAGAATGCGCGTGTGTCTCGGTGCACGGTGCGAACCGGCTCGGTTCGAACTCGCTGCTCGACATCGTGGTCTTCGGTCGGGCGGCCGCAAAGCGGTGCGCGGAGCTCGTCAGCCCCGGCAGCGCCCACCCGCCCTTGCCGATGGACGCAAATGATTATGTACTCGAGCGGCTCGACGGCTTCCGCTACGCATCCGGCGCCACCCCGACCGCGGCCATCCGACTCAGCATGCAGCGTGTGATGCAGAACAACGCGGCGGTGTTTCGTACGGCGGAGACCCTGAACGACGGCGCGCGACTGATCGACGAGGTATGGGAGTCGATGAGCGATATCCGGGTGACCGATCGGTCCATGGTGTGGAACACCGATCTGGCCGAAACTCTCGAGCTCGACAACCTGCTGCGCCAAGCGGTGGTGACCATGTACAGCGCGGGAAACCGCACCGAGAGCCGTGGGGGACACGCACGCGAGGACTACCCCGAGCGTGACGATGAGAACTGGCTCAAGCACACTTTAGCATGGCTCGATGACGCCGGGGAGCTGAGTCTCGATTACCGCCCGGTGCACATGTACACCCTCAGCAACGAGGTGGAAGTCTTTCCGCCCAAGGCACGGGTGTACTAAAAGGATGCTTGCGCCCGCTCTTGGCTTTATCCAGTTTGTGGCAAGCACCGGTCGGGAGCCGAGCTCGACCCGCTCGGGTCAATCTCGGGCAATGACGTTCGCACCGATGCACATGGGAGAACCCGGGAATGGCTGAATTTCGGTTGCCACCCAATTCGCGGATTCAGCCCGGTCGGACCTTTCCGGCTGCCCCCGGCGCGAAGAAGGTCAAGCGATTTCAGATCTATCGGTTCGACCCCGACTCGGAGCGAAACCCGAGCACGGACGTCTACGAGGTAGATCTCGAGAAGTGCGGCCCGATGGTGCTGGATGCCCTGATCAAGGTGAAGAACGAGACGGATGCTACCCTCACTTTCCGACGGTCGTGCCGCGAGGGGATCTGCGGGTCTTGTGCCATGAACATTGACGGCACCAACACGCTCGCCTGTACAAAACCGATCGAGGAGATCAAGGGTGACGCGCGCGTCTACCCTTTGCCTCACCTGCCGGTCGTGAAGGATCTGGTGCCGGATCTCAGCCAGTTCTACGCGCAGTACGCATCGATAAAACCCTGGATCCAAACCCAGACTCCCCCGCCACCGGATCGGGAACGGCTGCAATCGAAAGAGGACCGGGAAAAGCTCGATGGCCTCTACGAATGCATCCTGTGCGCGTGCTGCTCGACCAGCTGCCCGAGCTACTGGTGGAATGGGGAGCGTTACCTGGGGCCGGCGGTGTTGCTTCAGGCCTATCGTTGGCTCGCCGACAGCCGGGATGAGCACGCGGGGGAACGGCTGGATGACCTCGAAGACCCCTTCCGGCTCTACCGTTGTCACACCATCATGAACTGCACCCAGACGTGCCCCAAGAGCTTGAACCCGGCCAAGGCGATCGGGGAGATCAAGAAGATGATGGTGGCCCGCAGTCTCTAGCCGAAGCGAACGCAGGCAAGCGAGTGTCGTCCCGGGCCAAGCTCCAGTGGCAATGTCGGCGAGGAATGCGAGAACTCGATCTCATCCTCGAGTCCTTCCTCGAACGGTGCTTCGAAGGTCTCTCGAGCGAGGAGAGGGACTCGCTCCAGTGGTTACTCGAGCAGCCCGACCAAGCGATCCTTGCCTGGGTGATGGGCCGGGAGACCCATCCCGACCCCGGCGTTGCGCGGCTGGTCGACAAGGTCGCAAGAAATTCACGCACCAATCGCCTCCCCGGCCGAAGTTAAGCCGCCCGTTGGTTAGAAGCCAGCCAATGCCTCCCGTTCCGCCCATCAGAAACAGGAGAGGACCTCGCTCCCGTGGATAAGAAATGGCGTGAGTTCCTGACCGATCGCGGCGCCACCATCGTCGAGGATCAGGTAGCATGCTTCGATCACTCTGTCCCTCGCCCGGCGAACACAAACGACAGGATCGTGGACCTGAGCCATCGCGCCTTGATCGCGGTGCGCGGCGCCGATGCGGTGAGGTTTCTTCAGGGTCAGCTCACCAGCGATGTGCACGAGGTCTCGGATCGGCACACCCAGCTCAGCGCATGGTGTAGCCCGAAGGGACGGGTGCTGGCAGTGCTCCGCGTGCTTGCGCGCGGCCCGGTCATCTATCTCGAGTGTCCACGCGATCTCTGCCCGTCTTTGATTCAGCGTCTGCGACTCTACGTGCTGCGCGCCGCCGTGCATATCGAAGACGCGAGCGACGAGCTGGTGCGGGTCGGCGTCCGTGGGAGCGCGGCGCTGCGCTTTCTCGAACGGGATCTCGGCAAGCTCCCGCGGGCCGTGAATGACGCCGCCCTCATCAATCAACTCAGCGCGGTGCGGATACAAGCCGCTCCGGACCGATTCGAGCTCATCGGCCCAAGCGGACCGATGCGCGCGCTGTGGACAAGCCTCGAGGAGGTCGCGTTACCAACCACCGGTGACGCCTGGGCGCTGGCGGACATCGAGGCGGGAATTCCAGAAATACGTTCGAACACGGTCGATGAGTATCTTCCCCAGATGCTCAACCTCGATTTGATCGGAGGAGTTAGCTTCACTAAAGGCTGCTATGTCGGGCAGGAGATCGTGGCCCGAACCCAGCATCTGGGCCGACTCAAACGGCGGATGTATCGATTCCACTGTGACGCAACGGATCCGCCGCCCCCCGGTGCAGCGATAGTGGGACCCGCTCGGGACGAGCCCAAAGCGGTAGGTCGGGTTCTCACCGCCGAGCGGGATCCCGGCGGCGGGGCGGAGGCTCTCGTGGTGATGTCCATGTCCGATGCCGGCCGGCAGGGCCTTCACGTCGGCAGCCTGCAGGGCACGCTTGTTGAGCCGAGGCCACTGCCTTACGCCTTGCCAGAGCGTTGAGCATCTCTCGGCTGCCCGCCACCGCCCAAGCGACCAAGAGCCGCCCCGGACAGGTCGTATCCAGCACCTTTTCTCCGGCGTGGTGGCTGCGTTCCCCTCACCTGCAAACCCTGTGGCCAGCAGTGCTGCGCCGCGGTCCGGGTCTCGCAATGCATCGGGAGAGGCTCGAGCTGGCCGACGGGGATTTTCTCGACCTCGATTGGACCTCTCGCGCCGACGGCCCCATCGTCGTGCTGTTGAGCGGTCTCGAGGGATCCAGCCGCTCACACTACATGAGCGGCCTATTGGACGCGCTCGACCGAGCCGGCTGGCGGGCGGTGGTGATGAACTTCAGAGGCTGCAGCGGCTCACTCAACCGGCTGTCTCGCACCTATCACTCGGGCGATACCGGCGACCTCAATACGGTGATCGACCTCCTCAAGGCTCGCGCGCCGTCAGCGCCGCTTGCGGTGGTCGGATTCTCGTTGGGGGGTAACGTAGTGCTCAAGTGGCTCGGAGAGCGAGGTTTCGAGAGCCCAATTGCGGCCGCGGTGGCGGTCTCGGTCCCTATGCGGCTCGAACTCTGCGCGGCGAGGCTAGAGCGCGGATTTTCCCGTCTCTATCAGTGGTGGCTACTCAGCGATCTGCACCGGAAGATGCGCGCAAAGTTTTCCGATCTAGCCCCTCCGATTGACTTGAGTGCACTCGCGAGCTGGCGAACCTTTCACACATTCGACGAGAACGTCACCGCGCCGCTGCACGGATTCTCCGGGGCCGAGGATTATTACCGCTGCGCCAGCAGCCGCCCTTTTCTGAAGCACATTCGCCGGCCCACCCTCATCGTGCACGCACTCGATGACCCGTTCATGCCAAAGGAGGTTTTACCCGAGGCGAGCGAACTATCCCCGAGTGTCTTGCTCGAACTGAGCGAGCATGGTGGGCACGTTGGCTTCGTGGAAGCCGGAAGGCGAGGTCGGGCCCGATACTGGCTCGACGATCGGATACCCGATTTTCTGGGGGAACACCTGAGCAGCTGAACCGCAGCGCCACCCCGGGCGGCGCACGAAGACCTCTCGCTCGAGAGTACGCCCGGAGCCGGGGGCTCGAAAGCTAGCCGCTAATGACCGCCTTCATGCTGAGCCGGATCCGTCCCTGCTTGTCGACCTCTAGCACCTTTACCTTCACCATGTCTCCCTCGCTCAGCTTGTCGCTAACGTTCTCTACGCGTTCCTCCGAAATCTGGGAGATGTGAACGAGCCCGTCTTTCCCGGGCAATATGTTAACGAAGGCGCCAAAGTCCATCAGCTTCTGCACCCGCCCCTGGTAGATGTTTCCAACCTCGACATCCGCAGTCAGCTCCTCGATACGCCGTTTGGCCTCCTGGCCGGCGGCGTTGTCGACCGACGCGACTTTGACGGTTCCGTCGTCGGTGATGTCGATGGTGGTCCCAGTCTCCTCGGTGAGGGCACGGATGGTCGCTCCCCCTTTTCCGATCACATCACGGATCTTTTCCGGGTTGATGCGAATGGTGATGATTCGAGGAGCGTAGTCGGACATGTCCGATCGGGGAGAGGAAATGGTCTGCGCCATTTTCTGCAGGATGTGGAGCCTTCCCTCGAGAGCTTGCCCGAGTGCGTTCTCCATGATCCCGCGGGTGATACCGTCAATCTTGATGTCCATCTGCAGGGCGGTGATGCCCTGCTCAGTTCCGGCTACCTTGAAGTCCATGTCCCCGAGGTGGTCCTCATCTCCCATGATGTCGGAGAGGACGACGTATTCATCCGCTTCCTTGATGAGCCCCATCGCGATGCCAGCCACCGGTGCCTTGATCGGCACCCCCGCGTCCATCAACGAGAGACTGGTACCGCACACCGACGCCATTGAGCTGGAGCCGTTCGATTCGGTGATCTCCGAGACCACCCGAATCACGTACGGAAAATCATCCATGTCGGGCATCACCGCTTGAACGCCACGGCGTGCGAGGCGACCGTGCCCGATCTCGCGGCGCTTCGGGCCCATAACCCGTCCCGTCTCGCAGACGCAATAGGGCGGGAAGTTGTAATGCAACATGAACGGGTCGCGGCGCTCCCCCTCGATTGCATCTACGATCTGGGCGTCGCGCCCGGTCCCGAGGGTCGTCACCACCAACGCCTGCGTCTCGCCGCGGGTAAAAAGTGCCGATCCGTGGGTCCGAGGGAAAACCCCTACTCGGCTGTCGATACTGCGAACGGCACGCGGATCCCGGCCATCGATACGCGATTCACCGGCGAGAATCCAGCCGCGCACGATTTCTTTCTCGAGGGCACCGACCAGATCAACCACTTCCTGAGCGCTCAATTCCGACTCGCCCGAACCGACAAGAGCATCCACCGTTGCCCGGCGAACCTCGCGCACTCGCTCCTGGCGTGCCACCTTGTCGACAACGCGATAGGCGGCCCGTAGCGGCTCCGCCGCCAGTTCCCGAATCTTCGTCACCAGCGAGATTTCAGGCGCTACCGGGCTCCAATCCCACGCTGGCTTGGCTGCCTTCGCGGCCAGCTCCTCGATCATTTTAATGACGCTCTGCATTTGCTCATGGCCGAACATGACGGCATCGAGCATCACAGCCTCGGGTAGTTCCTTGGCCTCTGACTCGACCATGAGCACCGCGTTGCGCGTTCCCGCAACCACCAGGTCGAGCCGCGACTCCGCCAGCCGGGTCTGGCCCGGGTTGAGCAGAAACTCTCCATCCCGGTAACCGACCCGAGCCGCCGCGATCGGGCCGCGAAACGGAAGGCCCGAGAGCGCGAGAGCGGCGGAGGCGCCGATTAATGCCGGGATGTCGGGGTCAATCTCGGGGTCGAGGGACAGCACCGTGGCCATCACCTGAACCTCATTGGCGAACCCCTTGGGAAAGAGCGGTCGGATGGGGCGGTCTATAAGACGGCAAGTAAGTGTTTCCTTCTCACTCGGGCGTCCCTCGCGCTTGAAGAACCCACCCGGGATCTTGCCCGCCGCATAAGTCTTTTCCTGATAATCAATCGTCAGGGGAAAAAAATCTCGACCGGGCTGGGCCTGCTTGGCTCCTACCGCGGTTGCCAGCACGACGGTATCGCCCATGCTGGCGAGGACGGCGCCATCCGCTTGTCGCGCGATCTCGCCGGTCTCGAGTGACAAGACGTGATCGCCGTACGTCAACTCCATCTTGACGTGACTCATAGTTGATTCGATTCCAGTGTAGGGGGGCGAGACGCCGGTTAACGACGCAGCCCGAGGCGTTGGATGAGGTCCCGGTACCGCTCGACGTCCTTACCCTTAAGATAGTCGAGGAGCTTTCGCCGCCGGCTGACCATTCTCAGCAATCCCTGGCGGGAGTGGTGATCGTGGAGGTGGGTTTTAAAGTGCTCGGTGAGTTGCTGGATGCGCTGCGAGAGCAGTGCAACCTGCACCTCGGGGGAGCCGGTGTCGGTCTCTGCCCGCCGATATTCGGTCACTACCTCGGACTTCTGCTGCGCACTGAGTGACATTATGATTTCACCGTCCTTAAAGCCGCCGGTATTCTACCTGTGCGGACTGCACCGAACAAGTGTACGGAAACTCCGAGCGAATCACTAAGGAACTGTTTTTTGGTTGCTTTTAGCGAGGGCGATTGATCAATCGCCGGGGGGCAATCCGGCCGTCGCCGAGCACCTCCCCGACGCCGAGGAAAACACAGGACCCGTCGTAGAGCTTGACCCACCCGCTGGTAGGGGCATGTGGCACCATGACGGCCTGTCCCTTGCGCAAGTAATAGGCAACGTTTGCGGTGAGCTTCACGTCCGGGAAACCCTCCAGAGCGCTCTCCATCGGCACTAGAGTGCGGTCGAGCGCGTCGAGCCCGGCGTCCGCCAGCGCCTGCAGTTCGGCGAGGCCGTGCATCTCCGATGCATCGAACGGCCCGGACCCGACCCGGTGCAACCCCGCAACGCTCGCCCCGCACCCAAGCGCCTTGCCGATATCCTCGGCCAGAGTGCGAACGTAGGTCCCCTTCGAGCAGGCGACCTCGACGCTCAGAAGACCCTCTCGGTAATCGGTCACCGCGATGCGATGAATCGTGACCGTCCTGGGCGCGCGTTCGATGACCATTCCCTTGTGGGCGAGCCGATACAATCGCTGCCCCCCCACCTTGACCGCTGAGTGCATTGGGGGCACCTGGCTGATTTCGCCCTCGAAGCCGGACACGACCTCTTCGAGTTCTCGGCACGAGTAGCGGGGCACCTCGCAGCTCTCCAGCACCTCCCCTTCCGCGTCGCCGGTGGAGGTGACGATCCCCAGACGCAGCACCGCCTCATAGCGTTTCTCAGCATTGAGCAAGAATCCGGAGAGCTTGGTCGCTTCTCCGAAACATAGCGGAAGTAACCCGGTCGCTAGCCTGTCAAGGCTTCCCGTGTGCCCCGCCTTGCGAGCCTTGAACAGGCGTTTCACCTTCTGCAACGCCTCGTTCGAACCCACCCCGAGCGGCTTGTCAAGGAGCAAGATACCGTCCACGCTGCGTCCGGATCTATTTGCCGGGGACAACGTCAGCATTCCCCATCGGCATCCGGGACGCGCGGCTTCGATGCGATGGCGTTGTCAATCAACGCCGAAACCTTGAGCGCATTGTCCAGAGTGGGGTCATAGACGAACCTCAGGGTCGGCAGACTCCGAAGCTGGATACGCCGCCCGAGGCTTCGCCGCAGAAAGCCCGCCGCACCGTTAAGCGCGTTGAGGGTCAACGCGACATTCGCACCCTGGCGCGGTGTGACGTAGACGGTGGCGTGGCTCAGATCCTTGGACATCTCCGCCGCCGAGATCGTGACCCGCGCGAAACGCGGATCGTTCGATTCAAGGGCGAGAATCTCGGCGAGTTCGCGCCGAACTTGCCCGGCGACCCGCTCCGCACGGCTATATTCCTGAGTGCCCATTACCGCCGCTCGACTGGCTGCGTCAGCATCGCGGGTGCATCGCCCCCGCGTCACAATGTGCGCGCGACTTCGAACCTCTCGAAAACTTCGATCTGGTCACCCGCCTTGACATCGTTGTAGTTCTTGACCCCGATGCCACACTCGGTGCCGGACTTGACCTCGTTGACGTCATCCTTGAAACGACGTAGCGACTCGAGCTCGCCCTCGTAGATCACGACGTTGTCACGCAGCACGCGAATCGGGAGCCCGCGACGCACCGATCCTTCCATGACCATGCATCCCGCGATCGCCCCGAGGCGCCGTGAGCGAAACACGTCCCGAACTTCGGCATTTCCCACGATCTTCTCTTTCACCTCCGGGGAAAGCAGGCCGCTGACCGCCTGCTTGACAGTATCGATCACGTCGTAAATGACACTGAAGTAGTGGAGGTCGACGCCCTCGGCCTCGACCAGTCGTCGAGCGGTGCTGTCCGCACGCACATTGAAGCCAATGACGATTGCATTGGACGCAATCGCGAGATTGACGTCGGTCTCGCTGATCCCGCCGGTGCCACTCGCGATCATGTTGACACGGACCTCGTCACTCGAGAGCGCGGTCAAAGCCTCCCGCAAGGCTTCCACTGAGCCCTGCACGTCGGCTTTTACCACGAGATTCACCGCGCCCACTTCACTCTCGCCCATCTGCTCGAACACATTCTCGAGCTTGGCCGCCTGCTGCCGCGCGAGACGTACCTCTCGATACTTACCCTGACGGAAAAGCGCAATCTCGCGGGCCTTGCGCTCATCGGGAACCACTATCGCCTCATCACCGGCGTGCGGTGGAGCTGATAAACCAAGCAGCTCTACCGGAGTCGACGGACCTGCTTCCGATACCTCATCCCCGCGCTCGTCATAGATACCGCGAACCCGCCCGAATTCCTGACCGGCAAGCACGATGTCCCCCTTACGCAGAACGCCCGACTGCACCAGCACCGAGGCCACCGCGCCCCGCCCCCGGTCAAGCCGCGATTCGATCACCACTCCGGCCGCGGGCCCTTCGGCGGCGGCGGCCAGCTCTAGCACCTCTGCCTGGAGCAAGATCGCCTCCAGGAGCGCGTCCACCCCCTCTCCGGTGTGGGCAGAAACCTTGACGAAGATCGTATCTCCACCCCAGGCCTCGGGTATGACCTCCTTGGCGGCCAGATCCTGCATGACCCGATCCGGGTCGGCGTCGGCCCGATCCATCTTGTTCACGGCTACGATGAGCGGCACTCCCGCTGCCTTCGCATGCTGTACCGCCTCGATCGTCTGGGGCATCACCCCGTCATCGGCGGCGACCACGAGCACCACGATGTCGGTTGCCTTTGCTCCCCGGGCCCGCATGGCCGTGAAGGCGGCGTGGCCTGGAGTGTCAAGGAAAGTGATCGAACCGTTTGGCGTTTCGACCCGATAAGCGCCAATGTGCTGCGTGATACCACCGGCCTCGCCTTCGGCGACCTTCGCCCGGCGGATGTAGTCGAGCAATGAGGTCTTGCCGTGATCGACGTGACCCATGATGGTCACCACCGGCGGACGATGAACGGACTCGCGAGACTCGTCGACCACCGGCTGCAAAACCTCGGCCTCGAGCGCGTCTTCTTTGATGAGCTTGGGCTTGTGGCCAAGCTCCTCCACCACGATGGCCGCGGTATCCTGGTCGATGACCTGGTTGATGGTCACCATCGTTCCGAGCCCCATCATCGCCTTGATGAGGTCGGACGCTTTCAGAGACATCTTCTGGGCGAGGTCGGCTACCGACACCGTCTCGGGAATGCTCACCTCGCGAACGATCGGGGCCGTGGGTACTTCGAAGCCGTGCCGCGTCGGGGATGCCTTGATCGAGGTGCGAACGCGCGAGCGCTTGCGCCGCCGCCCGCTCTTCTCGCTAGCGACGTGAAGCTCTTCGCGGTCGAATCGCGGGCGCTCGTCCTTCTTACGCTGCTTTCTCGCCCCCGGCTTTTGGGACGCCCCAGGCTCGATCGGGGGAGGCACCGCCTCGGGAGGGGCCGGCGCAGCTACGATCGGCTCGACCGGGGCTTCGTCCTCCACCTTGGGCTTTGGTTTTTCGTGAGTCTTGCGCAGCGACTCTTCCTTCTCACGCACTTCCTGCTCGGCCCGAAGCGTCTCGTCAAGCTCGCTCTGGCGTCGCTTGGCCTCCTCTTGCAGGGCGCGTTTGGCGGCCTCCATGCGCTCCTCGTCGGCCAGTACTTCTGCCGTCGGCTCCGGTCTTGCCGCTGCGATCGGGCTGGCCCCCCTGACGTAGGTGCGGCGCTTTCGAACCTCCACCGTCACGCTCTTCTTGCGCGCCTGCGACGACAGCTTCGAAGGCACCTTGAGCTCGCTGACCGATTTGCGCTTGAGCGTGATCTTCTTTGCTTCCGCCTCGGCCTTTCCGTGCAGGCGCCGCAGATGCGACAGAAGACGTGCCTTGTCACCGTCGTTGATGTGCTCGTCGGCTTCACGATGCGGCAAGCCAGCCTCGTTAAGCTGGTCGAGCAATCGGTCGACCGGCGTGCCCACCACCTCTGCAAGCTGCCTAATCGTGACTTCGGCCATCTATACCTCCTTACCACCCGCCAGCGCCGCCGGTGCCGCTTCCGCCTCGGCCGGCTCGTCCTCGAACCAAATTGCACGGGCGGTCATGATCAGCTCGCCGGCCAGCTCGGGATCAACGCCGGCGAGCTCGACGAGCTCGTCCACCGCCTGATCGGCGAGGTCTTCGCGAGTAACCACTCCACGGCTTGCGAGGACATAGGCAAGCTCTCGAGTCATGCCCTCCAGACCGAGCAGATCCTCGGCCGGCTCTACCCCACTCAGGTCCTCTTCGCGAGCTATCTCACGGGTGAGAATTACATCTCGCGCGCGAGACTGGAGCTCAGAGACCATGTTGGCATCGAACTCTTCGATACCGATCATCTCCTCCTCGGGCACGTACGCCACCTCCTCGATGCTCGAGAAGCCTTCCTGAATCAGAATCAACGCGATCTCCTCGTCAACGCCGAGTTGCTCCATGAACGCCTTCGTGACCCCTTCCGCCTCGGCCTCGGTCTTCTCTTCGGCCTGGGCCTCGGTCATGACGTTGAGCTCCCAACCAGTCAGCTGACTCGCCAGGCGCACATTCTGGCCGCCACGCCCGATCGCCTGAGACAGCTGCTCCTCGGAGACCGCAACGTCCATCGACTTGGACTCCTCGTCGACCACGATCGAGATCGCCTCCGCCGGCGACATCGCGTTGATCACGTATTGGGCAGGATTCTCATCCCAAGGGATGATATCCACGCGCTCGCCGGCGAGTTCATTGGACACCGCCTGGACGCGCGAACCTCGCATTCCCACGCACGCGCCCACCGGATCGATACGCGGCTCGCGGGTTCTCACTCCGATCTTCGCACGCGATCCAGGATCCCGGGCGCAGCCCATGATCTCGATGAGCCCCTCCCCGATCTCTGGCACCTCGAGCGTGAAGAGCTCCACCATCAGTCGTGGTGAGGTTCGGCTGACGAACAGCTGCGGTCCGCGTATCTCGGAACGCACTTCGCGCAAGTATCCCCGCAGCCGATCCCCGGGGCGCACCAGCTCGCGCGGGATGAGCTCATCGCGCCCGATGAGGGCCTCAGCGTTACCGCCGAGGTCCAGGTAGACGTTGCCGCGCTCCACGCGCTTGACGACCCCGCTCACGAGCTCACCCACCCGGTCTTGATAGGCCTCGACCACCTGCGCTCGCTCCGCCTCGCGCACCTTCTGCACGATTACCTGTTTTGCGGTCTGGGCCGCAATTCGGCCAAAGGACACGGACTCCATCGGCTCTTCAATATAGTCGCCGATCTGGAGCGAAGGGTCTTGTAGCTGCGCGTGAGTAAGCTTGCGCTGGCGTTCCGGGAACTCAAACTCCTCGTCATCGTCCGCCATGACCAGCCAGCGGCGAAAAGTCTCGTAGTCACCCGTCTCGCGGTCGATCGAAACGCGCACGTCGATGTCTTCGAACTGGCGCTTTCGAGTTGCACTCGCAAGCGCCGCCTCGATGGCCTCGAAGATAATCTCCTTGTCTACACCCTTCTCGTTCGATACCGCATCGACAACCATCAATATTTCTTTGCTCATAGCTCAACTCGATTCTCGGTGCCCGTGATCAATCTTCGGGGACCAGACGCCCACTCGAGATCAATTCGAGCGGGATCACCCATTCCACCCCTTGCTCCTCCAGGCAGACTCCTGCATCTCGGAGCCCCATTAGCTCTCCTTTGAACTTTCGACGCCCCTCGAACGGGGTCAGCATTTTCAGCTTGACCTGCCGACCACGATACCGCTCGTAGTGCTCAGCGGTGAAAAGTGGACGATCGAGGCCCGGTGACGACACCTCCAGGGTGTATTGGCCACGGATCGGATCCGCTACGTCGAGCACCCCACTCACCTGGTGGCTCACCCGAGCACAATCGTCGACGGTTATCCCGTCTTCACCGTCGATGTAGACGCAAAGACGGGACCCGTGCCCTTCCTTCAGCACCTTGACTCCTAGGAGCTCGAACCCGAGTACGGTGACCGCGGGCTCGATCAACCCTCGCAGGCGCTGCTCGCGAGCGTGCATGCCGAAGCCTTAACCATCTGACCCAAAAACAAAAAGTGGGCTCATAGCCCACTCGAAGCGCTCCTCCCTGCAAAGCCGCGTTATTATAACGTGCTCCCCGCCAAAGACCAATATTCGACCGCAGGCTGAGGGCCCATCCCTGCCCAGGCTCCATCACCCGGAGGCTGTGAGCCGCTCGGGGCTTACAGTCGACTCTTCGCCCGCGCGCACCTGGTTGCGCCCGCCTGTCCCTCGTTGTCGGCTTCGGCCGATCTGGCTACCGTATCACGGAAAACAGGTCTTCCCTGGGGGAAACTTCCCCAACACGGCACCATCGCCATCTATGAACGCGCCTTGCGTCGGACAGCGGCCGAAACGGGGCACCGACCTCGAGCGGTTACATCCGGCGAAATTCGCATGCCGAAGAGACTAAAGTTGAATGGCTAAGAATCGGCCAGACCGAGGCCCCGACCACGAGACTCGCTCCGCAGGGATACGGGTGCCGGCGCCGGTGTGGCGTTTCTTGCTGCTCTTCTCGGGCATGGCGGTAGCGAGTCTAGCGGTCTTGAACTTTGACGCGGTTCAGGCGAACGTCGCCCGCCCGCTTAGCCTCGGGGTGGCCAAGTCAGCGGGGTGGCTGATCGGGACCCTCGGAGGAGATGTTTCCATTCGAGGGGACGTGCTCATCATAAAAGGTTTCTCAGTCCAGGTAATCGAGAGATGCAGCGCGCTAGAATCCACGCTGCTGCTGTGGTCCGGGGTGCTCGCGTTTCCTGCCCCGTGGGCGCATAAGCTGAAGGGGTTGGTACTCGGATTTCTCGCCATCCAAGCCCTCAATACCATCCGCATTAGCTCCCTGCTATACCTCGGCGCCTACGATCGGAATTGGTTCGAATGGGTGCACCTCTACC
>JBFHLI010000076.1:0-13332 GCA_041594935.1 Gammaproteobacteria bacterium
CCCGTGGAGCGCCTTCTTCTCGTGATTTCTGTTTGCGGGCACGGAAATTCACTCTACACCATGACTCCGCAAGTACAAACGATGCCTATTCCCGCAGGCCCAGTCCGTGACGCAGCGCACACTTTCACCGCCGCGAGCGCGATTCCGCGCCGAGCGTATGACGGCCCTCGCGCGTGCGTCGACGCCTATCATCGTGAGCATACGGGTGCGCGTGGATAGATGATGTTGTCCAGACGGTTATAAAAGTTCATTAAAGTAAATTCTTAGCTATACTTCGGTGATTCTCTGGTCGAAAGGGGGTAGCACAATGCCGAAGCTGAAGTGGCCGTTCGTGTGGGGCGGCCTGAGTTTCGCGGGGGTGGCCTGGGGGGTCGCACTGTACTGGACGCTGGTGGCGGGCGGTTATGTACAGACGCCCTGGGTTCTCTAGGTAGCGAACTGGTTCACGGCGGGCCCGGGCGATGGCGGCGGCGAGGCAGCGTTTCACGCCAGCCTCGCACGCAAGTAGAATCGCGTGAGGCGCACGGGTGAATGGCCTGACTGCCCCCGGCGGCTCAATCTCCGAGCGCTGACCGGCAGGGCGGGTACCGCTGACGCTCCGCACGCCGCCGAAGCAATCTAGAGCGTTGGTTTTCCGGACGCGCGCTTTGGGTCGAGAGCGGGAACCTTGCACGACTCCTTCCGGTCGAATTCGGTTATGGTTGGGCATTTGAGCGGCACGGCGGTACGTTCGCGTTCGAATTGGCGTCGGTGGTCGGTCGTGGGTCTCGCTCTCCTGGTCGGGGGATGTGCCACCTATTCGCCGCCGCCGGTTCCTGTTCGCATTGCGGCCCCTCCCGAGGGTGATCCGCCCCTTCGCGACGTGACGGCGGCGCCCAACCGCTACATCGGTAGACCGGTCCGCTGGGGCGGTACCGTAGTCTCGGTCACCCGCTCGGGGGACCTGACAACGCTTCGGGTGGTGGCCAGGCCTCTGGACCACAATGGGCAGCCAAACCCCCTTGCGCCCCTCGTTGGGGAGTTCCTGACCCGAGGCTTCGGCCCCGGCCCGATCAAGTCCCTCTACCAGGGGGCCGAGATAACGGTCGCCGGGACGATGGTCGAAGCGGCGCAGATTCAGGGAGTGACGGTGCCCGTCATCGAGCTCGGGGTGCTCTACGTCTGGCGGTACTATCCGGAGTACGTCTATCGCGACCTGCGCCCCTACGAGCCGTATCGGCGATCCCGCTATTACGATCCGTTCTACGACGACCCTTTCTACGACCCGTTCTCCTACGATCCCTTCTTCCATCCCTACCACCGCCGCTTCGGGCGGTACCCACGTCGTTATCCGCGTCACGGAACCCGATTCGGGATCGGATTCGGGTTCAGCAACTGAGCCGCGGGGCGGATCGCGAGGGCACTCCGAGCGCGTTCTCCAGAGTTGATATATCGGCGCCCACCGATAGAATTAACAACGTAAGCCACGGGCATCTCAGACTCGCTCAAGCCGCCACGAACCGTCAGCCCCCGGGCACGTGATCCCTCGTGACGATCACCACTGCAACCCAGGAACTCGATCGATGCCCCTAGTGACCCTCCCCGATGGTGCCCAGCGGCGTTTCGATGAGCCGGTGACGGTTGGTGAGGTCGCGGCGGCCGTCGGCCCGGGACTCGCCAAGGCCGCCGTGGCCGGCGAGGTGAACGGTCGACCGGTGGACGTCTCGACCGAGATCGACCATGACGCCGCGGTCAAGATCTTTACTGCCCGGGATGCTGAAGGCCTCGAGGTCATCCGCCACTCCACCGCTCATCTGCTTGCCCAGGCGGTGAAGGCCTTGTTTCCCGAGGCTCAGGTAACCATCGGGCCGGTTATCGAGGACGGCTTCTACTACGATTTCTCCTACGAACGTCCCTTTACCCCCGAGGACCTCGAAGCGATCGAGGCGAAGATGCGCGAGCTCGCCGGGAAGGACCTGCCCGTGTCGCGGCAGGTCATGGCGCGGGACGCGGCCGTCGAATTCTTTCGTGATCTCGGGGAAGCGTACAAGGCTGAGATCATCGCCGAGATTCCGGCCGACGAGGCGATTACCCTCTACTCCCAGGGTGACTTCGTCGACCTGTGCCGCGGCCCGCACGTTCCGAGCACCGGTCATCTCAAGACCTTCAAGCTCACCAAGGTCGCCGGCTCGTACTGGCGCGGTGATTCCCGCAACGAGATGCTGCAACGGATTTACGGCACCGCGTGGCCAGACAAGAAGGCGCTCAAGGCCTACTTGGCACGGCTCGAGGAGGCCGAGAAGCGAGACCACCGCAAGCTCGCGCGCCAGCTCGACCTGTTTCATTTCCAGGAAGAGGCTCCGGGGATGGTGTTCTGGCACGACCGTGGCTGGACGCTGTACCGTCAGGTTGAGGGCTACGTCCGCGCCCAGCTCTTGCGCCACGGCTATCAGGAGGTCAAGACCCCGCAGATTGTCGATCGAAGCCTGTGGGAGCGATCGGGGCACTGGGAGAACTTCGGCGACCTGATCTTCACGACCCAGTCCGAGGGACGGGACTTTGCCATCAAGCCGATGAACTGCCCGTGCCACGTGCAGATATTCAACCAGGGGCTCAAGAGCTACCGTGACCTGCCGCTGCGCATCGCCGAGTTCGGCTCCTGCCATCGCAACGAGCCCTCCGGAACTCGCCATGGCCTGATGCGCGTGACCAACTTCGTCCAGGACGATGCTCACATCTTCTGCACCGAGGCCCAGATCCAGGACGAGGTCTCCTCACTCATCGACCTGGTCTTCGAGTTCTACCGGGATTTCGGCTTTGAGGATGTGCTGATCGAGCTGTCGACTCGGCCGGAGAAGAGGGTGGGCAGTGACGAGCTCTGGGACCGGGCGGAGAGCGCGCTTGAGACCGCGCTCGAGCGCAAAGAGCTCCCGTGGAAGCTCAATCCGGGGGAAGGTGCGTTCTACGGTCCGAAGGTGGACTTCTCGCTCAAGGACTCGCTCGAGCGGGTGTGGCAGTGCGGCACCATTCAAGTGGATTTCTCCATGCCCGGACGCCTCGGCGCACAGTACGTGAGCGAGGAGGGGGAGCGGATGGTGCCGGTGATGCTGCATCGCGCGATCCTCGGATCGCTCGAGCGATTCATCGGGGTGCTGATCGAAGAGTACGGGGGCTGGTTCCCGAGCTGGCTCGCACCGGTGCAGGCGGCGGTGCTGAGCATCACCGATCGGCAAGCCGACTTCGCTCGGGAAGTCGCAAGTACCCTGAAAAATCAGGGTTTCCGGGTCATCACGGACTTGAGAAACGAGAAGATCGGTCTTAAGATTCGAGAACATACGTTGCAGCGCGTTCCGTACCTGCTGATAATCGGCGGTCGGGAAGTCGAGAGCCATACGGTGGCTGTGCGTTCGCGCCGCGGTGAGGACCTTGGGGCTTTGACCCCTACTGCTTTTGCCGAGCACCTCAGCGCGGAAATTGCGAGCCGCGGCCGCCGTCGTTTGGAGGATTGAAATATCGCCGCAGAGAAGAAGAACCGTGTAAATCAAGACATTCCGGCCGAATCGGTGCGACTAATCGGAGTTGACGGCTCACAGGTCGGGGTGGTTTCCAAGGCGGAAGCGCTGACGATGGCCGAAGAGGCAGGAATGGACCTAGTTGAGCTGTCACCGAATGCCGAGCCTCCGGTTTGTCGCCTGATGGATTTCGGGAAGTATCTGTTTCAGCTGAACAAGAAGCGGCAGGCGGCGAGGAAGAAGCAGCAGCAGGTCCAGATCAAAGAAGTGAAGTTTCGACCCGGTACCGAGGAAGGCGACTATCAGACCAAGCTTCGAAACCTGAAGCGCTTCTTGAATCATGGCGACAAGACGAAGGTGACTCTTTGGTTCCGCGGGCGCGAGATGCGTCATCAAGAGCTTGGACTGAAGCTCTTGCAGCGAGTGGAGGGCGACCTGGAGGAGCTCGCAAAGGTGGAGCAGTTTCCGAAGCTCGAAGGAAGGCGGCTGTCGATGGTGCTGAGCCCGCGAAAGTAGGGCCGGAAGCGTAAGCAGACGAGAGGATCGAATCAGAAATGCCAAAAATGAAGAGCAGTCGTGGGGCGGCAAAGCGGTTCAAGCCGACCAAGAGCGGCAGGTTCAAGCGAAAGCAATCGTTCTTGCGTCACTACTTGACCGGTAAGAACACGAAACGCAAGCGCCACCTGCGCCCGCTCGAGGAAGTCGCAGAAGCGGATCGGCGGAACGTCAGCCGAATGCTGCCCTACGCGTGAGGAAAGGGAGCCATGTCTAGAATCAAACGTGGGGTGGTCGCGCGCGCGCGCCACAAGAAGGTGCTTGAGCTCGCGAAGGGGTACTCGGGCCGACGGAAGAACGTTTTTCGCATCGCCAAGCAGGCGGTGATCAAAGCGGGACAGTATGCGTACCGCGATCGACGTCAGCGCAAGCGCCAGTTCCGAACGCTGTGGATTGCGCGGATCAACGCGGCGGCGCGGGAGAACGGTTTGTCGTACAGCCGGCTCATCAGCGGGCTGGACCGGGCCGGCATCGAGCTCGACCGTAAGGTCCTGGCGGACCTCGCGGTGTTCGACAAGGCGGCATTCACCCGAATCGCGGAGCAGGCGAAGGCGAATCTGTAGCACCTCCGGCACGACCGGAAACGAGCTAGTCACGACAGGGTAAAGGCCTTATCACCTTTCCCCTGTCGCGTTTCTTGACCCATGAACGACCTATCTCAAATTGCCACCCGGGCCGACGAGGCGGTGAGCGCAGCGCGCGACCTCGAGGCGCTCGAGCGGGTGCGGATCGAGTACCTGGGCAAGCGCGGTCACCTCAGTCTGCACTTGAAATCGGTCGGACAACTGCCTGCGGCCGAACGCCCCGAGGCGGGTCAGGCGATCAATGCGGCCAAGGTCGCCCTGCAAGCGGCGATCGAAGCGCGGCGCACGGCGCTCGCAAAGGTCGAGCTCGACCGGGCCCTCGCGGCGGAACGCATCGACGTGACGCTGCCGGGGCGGGGCGCGCGAGTAGGGGGGCTGCACCCGGTGACGCGGACCCTCGAGCGCATCCAGACGTTCTTCGTGCAGGCCGGCTTCCAGGTTGCCGAAGGTCCCGAGATCGAGGACGACTATCACAACTTCGAGGCCCTGAACATTCCGCCCTGGCATCCGGCGCGAGCGATGCACGACACGTTCTACTTCGCGGACGGCAGCCTGCTCCGCACCCATACCTCCCCGGTCCAGATCCGGGTAATGGCCGAGCAGCGCCCCCCGTTTCGAATCATCGCTCCCGGCCGGGTGTACCGGTGCGACTCCGACCTCACTCATACCCCGATGTTCCACCAGGTCGAAGGCCTGATGGTCGGCGAGCAGGTGAGCTTCGCGGACCTAAAAGGAATGCTCTGCGACTTCGCTCGCAGCTTCTTCGAGCAGGAGCTGGCCCTTAGATTCAGGCCGTCTTACTTTCCGTTCACCGAGCCTTCGGCCGAGGTGGATATTCAATGCGTCATGTGCGGCGGTGAGGGCTGCCGGGTGTGCGGATCGAGCGGCTGGCTGGAAGTTCTCGGCTGCGGGATGGTGCATCCCAAGGTCTTCGATCACGTGGGTATCGACAACGAGGTGTTCACCGGATTCGCCTTTGGGATGGGGGTCGAGCGATTCGCGATGTTGCGCTACGGGGTCAACGACCTACGCCTGTTCTTCGAGAACGATGTTCGGTTTTTGGATCAGTTCAGCTGAAGGCGATGGCGCGGGCCCCCGAAGACCCTACCGGGCGTCGATGCGCCCAAGCCGACCCGAATGTCTTCGCCTCGATGCGGAGGCGGTGCGGGCGGACTGGGTTTGGTGAGAGCGCTTGAAGCTAAGCGAGAAATGGTTGCGCGAGTGGGTGGACCCCCCGGTTACCACCGAGGTTCTGGTTCGCCAGCTCACCACGGTGGGGCTGGAGGTCGAGAGTGTCGAGCCGGTCGCGGCCGCGCCCACGGGAATCGTTGTGGCCGAAGTGCTGCAAACGGTTCCGCATCCCGACGCCGATCGGTTGCATCTGTGTACGGTTGCCTTCGGCGCCGATGAGCCCGTCGAGGTAGTTTGCGGGGCCCCGAACGTACGCGCCGGGCTGCGCGTGCCCTATGCACCGGTCGGCACCAGGTTACCTGGTGGCAAGAAGATACGCGCGGCCAAGATCCGCGGGATTCAATCGCACGGAATGCTGTGCTCGCCGATCGAGATCGGGCTCGGAGAGGAATCCGACGGGATCATGGAGCTCGGCGAGGATGCGTTGACCGGGGCGTCGCTGCGCGATTACCTGGACCTCGACGATGTCAGCATCGATATCAACCTGACGCCTAATCGAGGTGACTGCCTCGGCGTGATCGGGGTCGCCCGCGAGGTCGGGATGATCAACGGGTGCGATGTGAACGTGCCCCCGATCCCGCCGGTGCATTCCACCGTCACCGACGAGTTATCGATCGTCCTCGAAGCTCCGGCCGAATGTCCGCGTTACGTCGGTCGGGTCATTCGCGATATCGATCCGGCGGCGAGGACCCCAAGCTGGATGCTCGAGCGACTGCGGCGCAGTGGCGTGCGGGGCATCAATCCAGTGGTGGACGTGACCAACTACGTGATGCTCGAGCTCGGGCAGCCAATGCATGGCTTCGATCTGAAGTTCCTCGAGGACGGCATTCAAGTGCGAAGGGCGTCCGCCGGCGAGGCGCTGACGCTGCTCGATGGTCAGAAGCTCAGCCTCGATGCCGAGGCGCTGGTGATCGCTGATGGGTCTGGCGCGGTGGCGCTGGCCGGGGTCATGGGAGGGCTTGCCAGTGCGGTGACTTCCAGCACGCGTGACATTTTCCTCGAGAGCGCTTTCTTCGAGCCGCGTCACGTTGCGGGTGACGCGAGGCGATACGGGCTGCACACCGATGCATCGCACCGGTTCGAGCGGGGCGTGGACCCCGAGCACCAGCGACGGGCGGTCGAGCGCGCAACCGGGCTGCTGCTCGAGATCGTCGGCGGTGATCCGGGGCCGGTGTCGGAGGCCAGGTCCGATCTGCATCTGCCCAAGCGCGAGTCGGTGCGGCTTCGGCGGGCGCGCATCAAACGGTTGCTCGGCATCGACGTCGATGCCGCAGTGGTCACCGAGACCCTGCGTCGCCTCGAGCTTGGAGTCGACGTGACGCAGGACGCCTGGGAAGTTACACCGCCCGCCTTCCGATTCGATATCTCGATCGAGGCGGATCTGATCGAGGAGGTGGCTCGCGTGGTCGGTTATGACAGCTTGCCGAGCCACCGACCGGCGGGGGAGTTACTCGTCGCTTCAAGCAGTGAGTCGAGCACCTCTCTCTCTCAGTACCGGCAGGTGCTGGTGCAGCGCGGCTATCACGAAGCCATCACTTACAGCTTTGTAGATTCGGAGCTGCAGGCGCGGCTCGACCCGAACGCCGACTTCATTCGCCTCGCCAACCCCATCTCGGCGGACATGGGGGTCATGCGGACGACCCTGTGGACCGGGCTCGTTCAGGCCCTGCTCTACAACACGAAGCGGCAACAGCCGGGTGTGCGCTTGTTCGAGGCCGGCCTGGTGTTCTCTAGAGTTGACGGGTCGGTAGTGCAGCGTCGAACCATCGCCGGGGTTGCTACCGGGCCGGCGGAGCCGGGACAGTGGACCACGCCGAAGCGCGAGCTCGATTTCTTCGACGTTCGTGGGGACGTGGAGGCATTGCTCGAGCAAGGCGGTGCCCGTGACGAGTACCGAATTCGCCCGACCACTCATCCGGCGCTGCACCCGGGCGGTGCCGCGGAGATCGAGCGCAATGGCGCTCCGGTGGGGCTTATCGGAATGCTGCATCCCCACCTTGCGCGCGAGCTGAAGTCCGCCGGGCCCATCTTCGCATTCGAGCTCGAGCTCGCTGCAATCGAGCGGGGTCGCTTGCCGCGGTTCGAAGAGCTGTCCAAGTTTCCCGGGCTGCGACGCGATATCGCAGTGGTGGTGGACGAGACCGTTTCGGCCCAGTCGGTGCGGGACTGTGTTGGACAGAGTGCGACCGATATGCTAAAAAACTTAGAGTTATTTGATGTTTATCAAGGGGAAGGTATTGATTCAGGGAAGAAAAGTTTGGCGCTCTCCTTGACGTTCCAAGCTTCTTCACGCACGCTTAATGATGCAGAGGTGGATTCGCTGGTCACCAAGGTAGTGGACTCGCTTGCGGCCGAGCTCGGGGCGGTACTGAGAGGTTGAGGTGTCATTGACCAAAGCCGACATGGCGGAGAAGCTCTACGAGGAGCTCGGGCTCAACAAGCGTGAGGCCAAGGAGCTAGTCGAGATGTTCTTCGAGGAAGTGAGGCTGGCACTTGAATCGGGCGACCTGGTCAAGCTCTCCGGATTCGGCAATTTTGACCTGCGGGATAAGAATGAGCGACCGGGACGCAATCCGAAGACGGGTGAAGAGATTCCGATCACCGCACGGCGGGTGGTGACATTCCGACCGGGACAAAAACTAAAAGCTCGAGTCGAGGCCTATGCTGGAACCGTCGATAAGTAGCTCCGACCTACCAGCCATTCCCGGCAAACGCTATTTCACAATCGGCGAGGTGAGTGAGCTGTGCGGCGTCAAGCCGCACGTGCTGCGCTACTGGGAGCAGGAGTTCCCGAGTCTCAAGCCCCTCAAGCGTCGGGGTAATCGCCGGTACTATCAACGTCAGGACGTCATCCTCATCCGCCAGATCCGGAGCCTTCTCTACGAGCACGGCTTCACGATCGGCGGGGCACGCCAGAAGCTATCGGGTGAGGAGGCCAAGGTCGACATCAATCAAAGCCAGCAGATCATCCGTCAGCTGCGAGTCGAGCTCGAGGACATCCTAATCATCCTCAAGCGCTGAGCCGCTCCGGCGGGTCGTTTACTCGCGATCCCGCATCCCCTAGAATTCACTCCAGAGAGCCTCAAGGGCTCAGCCGCCGCATAATTCGATACGATCGGGGCGTAGCGCAGCCTGGTAGCGCACCTGAATGGGGTTCAGGTGGTCGGAGGTTCAAATCCTCTCGCCCCGACCAATAAATCCAATACGTTAAGTCGGAATTGCCGAAAAAAGATTCCTCCGGGGTAACCCGCGGGGCAGTTTTCACTTTTGATTTTCGATCATCTAATCCGGGCGAGTCAGCCTTTAGGTTTCTCCCCGCTGCCCCCGCAGAACTTCGCGGCGCTAAGTTAGCTTCGTATCGGGTTCGCCTCGCCCAAGAAAGCTCCGATCGAATTCTCCACGGCCGGCTTGAAGGCCTGTGCCACACGAGAGCGAGCACTCGGTGTAAGACCAAACTCCGCCAGTAATCCTCGAAGCTGCCGGCGGAGCTCGTTCAGCTGCTTTACTTCGGGCCGGCTCTTGATCTGAAACCCGTTCCTCCCTTCGCAGGTGTAGGTCCGGCCGTGCTTCTCAATGGCCGCCGAGCACTCGCGGTAATCCGCGTAGGTTTGGGACAGCAGCTCGAGCAAGACTCGGTCGCCATACGTGAGAACGCCAAGGTCCTCATCGAGCACCGGCACCAGCTTGTTTCAGAGATTCTTCGCCATCGGGGACAAATAGCCCGGCATCCGGGGCTTACCAGCCGGAGCTCGCACCGTCTTCGTGGCATGACTTCGACGCCCCCGGTTGCCGTGGAGGACAGGAAGGTGAGGTGGGGTGGGCTTGCGTGGGTATCAAAAGTGGGAAAAGCATCCTCCGCTCGTTTGCGCAAGACTTTCTCGGCAGCCTTTTTGGGTCACTTGCCCCCATTCAAGAACCGTTCAGTGGTTGCTTGATGCTGAACGCACCGCGCAGGTCGCCCACCTGATAACTGACGGCTTTATCGTGCGGGTAGCGCTCCTCTAGCGCAGCACGAACCGGCTCGGCGAGGTCATCCACTCTGCCGTGACAGGCCAAACAGACCTTCTGTACAGGGATCGGTTTCATGTATCGGAAATAGCGCCCACCCGGCTCTTCGACCACCTCGCGGTAGCTCATCTGCTCGTAAGGCTCGCCGTGCGCGGCGCGTGCCTGAAAATCGGCCAACACCTGCTGCTCCCACGCGTCGGGGGTGCCGATCATGGCATTGCGCACCCGCGTACCGACCCGGGTTACCTTCCAGCCCCTCTCCAGTGAGATGCGGTTTGCAATGGCAGGAGCGATGTCACGGCAGACGTTGATCGCGCTGGGTGGACCGCCCCTTTCGAGCTCTGCCTTGAGGGCGCCACTCAACTCCCCGGCAAACGCCATCACGACTTTCTTCGCCCCCTCCGTTCGCACCCCCAGATCCTCTTCCGTCGAGGCGGGGTCCGCCCCGAGAACGAGAACTGCTACCAACACACTTCCGAGAAAACCTCTGATACCCATCGTGTTCCATCCTCATTGTGACGGGTCGCTCGAGATTGGCTCCGGCACCGACGGTGGTCGAGCCGCACTAATCGCGATACATCATCAGAAGAAGTATTTCGAAACCGCTCGCTGAGCGTCTCGCCATGGAACTGAAACTCAGGCCACACCACGGTGCTACAGAACATCGTCCCCTCGTGACCTCGCCACGCGGCAAAGTTGCCCTGTCACACGCGACACTGGAATCTATCGGGACGACGGCGGATCTTCAAGGCTGTTGGTACGTCAGTTGGGAGGTGGAATGCCCCCGTTTATTGGCCGCCTGGCCCGTAAGGCTTTCCGAATATCGCGTAGTCCAAAGTCCGCCGACTCCAGCGTGATGTAGTTCTGCGAACTGTGCGGACGCCGTTCGTTGTAACGGCGATGTCATTGCTCGAAAACCACTCTCGCCTCCGTCACGCTAGCAAGAGGCTCAGCGTTCAAACACTCTTTGCGGAAAGTGACGTTAGAGCTTTCGTTTTCCCATTCTGCCAGGGCTTGCCCGGCTCGATGTTGGCTAGCCGGATGGCGTGCCTGTGCATCTGGTGGGACCGCTCGATAGTGATCACGATGTCCGGACTGAGTGATCACGATCAGCGGATGGCTCAGTGCGATGATATTCGCGGACAGTTACCTGCGTGATATGGAGTTCCTCCGAAACTGTTCACGCACCGGCGCATTTTCCACAAGCTGCCGTGCCACCGTGCCGCCCAGCGCCTCGCAGGCAAGTTCGAGAGCCGGCTCGGCTTTCCGCGCAAACACGTCGATCTCGTCTGGCGTAAAGAGCTCGGCGAGCATCATGGCAGGAATCCCCGGTAGCGCCAGTGGCAGG
The DNA here is from genome assembly GCA_041594935.1 of Gammaproteobacteria bacterium. Taxonomy (GTDB): domain Bacteria; phylum Pseudomonadota; class Gammaproteobacteria; order HK1; family HK1; genus JBFHLI01. Next base: position 11,178 of record JBFHLI010000076.1, read on the forward strand.
GCAAGAACGTGTATCACATCCGGGTCTTGGTCTCCCGCTCGGGGCTGTACTCGCCGGCGGACGGCGCGTACCGTGACACTGCCATGCTCGGCTCCGCTACGCGTCTCGTGGAGCGTTGCGTGCAAATGCTGTGTGCTCGCATGCACGGCTACCACGTAGGCAATGCGCTCGCGCTCGGCAAGCAGGCGGAAGGCCTGGTCCGTGAACAGACGTGCCAGTGCGTCTTGCTCCCGATCGCCTCTTGCTTCGGTGCCAAGGCGAACTCGTATCGTGGCGGGCAGGAAATCCTCCGACCACACAGTCTCACCAAGCACCTCGCGCGCTGTTCGCAACGCATGTCACCCATTCCTTCGACGTGGCGGCGTCAGCGCGCAAGATAGCACGCGGTCCGTCAACGCGAGTTGCACCTTCTCCGGAAAATGCTCCTGGACAAACGTCTTGGTCTTGGTGCAGCCGCACAGAACCGTCGCGGCAGTGACGGCGACCCAAAACACTCGAGGTGGGATGCCGCAAGTGAACATGTCCCTCCTTGCGTCGAGTGTGCTCGCCGCGCGCGTCTCGTGCATCTACCCGGTGCTCAATCTGATACGGTGCCCAAGCGCGCCGCGGGTGACGCCACCGTCAAGAATTGATACGAAGCCTACCGATCTCATCATCTGCGGAACACTGGTGCTGAATCAATTGGCGGTGCCCGGGGCCGTTGCATCCATGCCATCCTCGCGCCTTCTCCCAGTTCGAATCGCTTGGCCACGTGGGGCCGGCGCCTCACCCTCACGTTGTTGACGGGATAATCGCTGGCCAATCCGTTGATCTGACGGTGCTTTCGTGGAGTCGACTCGAGCGTTGAAGCCTGCGGGTCGTATCGGGCCCGCGTTCACGCGTCGGAAATGAAGCCCGGGGGGTATGGTCCTGGCTATGCCCAGCCGCTCCGGTGGGTTCGTATCCCGCAACCATAAACAGAAAAAGGCGGGCATTCACAACCGACTGTCCGCTCCTACGAGTCGAGCAGATGCGTTGGGCGTGAAACCGCACTTCCGCTGCTGGTCGGTTCCTGCCGTCTGCGGCGGGCAATACGAACTGGAGCTTCTGGAGATGGGGTTTGAGCCTGGAAGCTCACAGCTAGTGACTCTTAAGTTTAAAGAAGGCATGTTCCCATGCTGGGGCAATGCAATTCAGGTCCTCACTCACCGACCTTCAACGTGACGTCGCCGAACCAATCATGTGCTGGACGGCCGGCCGGATACGCAAAGCTCCGCTCTACGGTTTCCCGCCCCATAGCGCCGGAGCGGAGCACGGGCTCGATGAAGTGCCTGCGTACACTGGGAACCTACTTGATGCCTGGAGAGTGTTCGAGGAGATGCATCGAGGTGACTCCTCGTATGAGGTGAGCATTTCTTCTGCACTCAGGTCTCTCACAGCGAGGATCGCGAAAGAAAAGCTCTGTACGTTTGATTACCACTCCCGTACCGTGCCCGAGGCGATCTGCCGGTCGGCGCTCGAGGTGATTGAGATGGAGAGGACAATCTTGGCGGGGAAGAGGTGTTAGGATAAACCGCCATCGAGCAGGAAACTTTCAATTGTTGCCGGCCGGTTCAGAACGTCAACGGTATTTTCAGCAACGCCGCAAGCATCATCGCCATTCTAATCAGGTCCAGCGTCAAGTGGCGATGGGATTATTGATGCTCCTTAGCCTCGCCCCATGATTCAGCGCCAGGGGGTGAAGATGGGGAAAAGGGGTTCCGATCGGGCTCGCCGTCGCTCGAGTCCATGTTCGAATCTGGCCGCCGGGAGCGGTCCGATGAATCGCGCTCAGTCGAGAGCCTATTCGGAGCAGCGAAATGCGCACTTTAAGCCAACTTCTCGATAAGAATCGATCATGGGCTGCGAGAATGCGGGCGCAAGATCCGAAGTTCTTTCGAGAACTCTCGCGCCAGCAATCTCCCGACTACCTTTGGATCGGCTGTTCCGACAGTCGAGTGCCCGCCAACCAGATCGTGGATCTCTTGCCGGGCGCATTGTTCGTGCACCGCAACGTGGCCAACGTCGTGTCGCATACCGATCTCAACTGTCTTTCCGTGATGCAATTTGCGGTCGATGTTCTCGGGGTCAAGCACATCATCGTCTGCGGCCATTACGGGTGCGGCGGCGTAGTGTC